>NZ_CP034449.1:2500000-2812500 GCF_003952425.1 Mesorhizobium sp. M2A.F.Ca.ET.046.03.2.1
ATGTAGTGCCCGACAAGGCCGGCGTCCATGTGACCGGACGGCAGCGCACTGTCGAGCCATCTCGCCGGAATGTGACCGGCATCAGCCAATAGCCGCTTGTTGCCGGCGGCAGCCTGCGTTAGTCACCAATGGATACCGACAAGCAAGGAGCCCTCCCGTGAAGCATCGTCTGAACATCATCATCGGCAGCACGCGGCCGGGACGCGCCGGCCCGATCTTCGGCGAATGGCTGGAAGGATTCGCGCGCGAGCACGGCAAGTTCGAGCCGGCACTGACCGACATCGCCGCGTTCCACCTGCCGATGCTCGACGAGCCGCACCATCCGCGCCTGCGCAAATATGAGAACGACCACACCAAGGCGTGGTCGAAGGCGATCGACGCCGCCGACGCCTTCGTGTTCGTGGCGCCGGAGTATAACTACTTCGTGGCGCCCGCGATCGTGAACGCCATCGACTATCTGCTGCATGAATGGTGCTACAAGCCGGCGGCGATCTTCAGCTATGGCGGCGTATCCGGCGGATTGCGCGCCGCGCAATCGCTGAAGCCGCTGCTCACCTCGGTCGGCGTCATGCCGATCCCGGAGGGGGTGGCGCTGCCGGCCTATGCGAGCCTGCTCGATGAGAAGCGCGCCTACCATCCGAGCGAGCAGGTGCAGGGCGGCGCGAAGACGATGCTGGACGAGTTGTTCCGCTGGAGCGGGGCACTGAAGACGCTGCGCGCGGCCGAATAGGCACGAAAGGCCCCCAGGAAGGCAATTATCAGGCTGCGCTAAGCGGCCTTTTGCGTCTCAGCGACCCTCTCCAGCCGAACGCCGGGACCGTATCAGCGCGGGGCGTGGAAATGCCTTGTCGCCAAGCCGGCAAAATGCCCGCAAACCTTGGAAAATCCGCCATTTGCGCCTATATCTAGGACATCAAAACGGCGCGATTCGCGGCCATTTTTCCGCGCCGGACCAGCGACATCAATCAGACAGGTTTTCATGAGCGATCAGACCGAAAGCGCCATTGGCGCGCAAGCCGAATACGGCGCCGATTCCATCAAGGTTTTGAAGGGGTTGGATGCGGTGCGCAAGCGTCCGGGCATGTATATCGGCGACACCGACGACGGCTCGGGCCTACATCACATGGTCTATGAGGTGGTGGACAACGCCATCGACGAGGCGCTGGCCGGCCACGCCGACCTCGTCTCGGTGACGCTCAACCCCGACGGTTCCGTCACCGTCATCGACAATGGCCGCGGGATTCCGACCGATATCCACCCCTCGGAGGGTGTTTCGGCGGCCGAAGTGATCATGACGCAGCTGCATGCCGGCGGCAAATTCGACCAGAACTCCTACAAGGTGTCCGGCGGCCTGCATGGGGTCGGCGTCTCGGTGGTCAACGCGCTTTCCGCCTGGCTCAAGCTCAAGATCCGCCGCAACGGGGAGATCTTCGAGATGAGCTTCACGCATGGCAATGCCGACGCGCCACTGAAGGTGACCGGCAGCTACGTGCAGGACAAGCAGCCCGGCACCTATGAAGGCCGCAGCGGCAGCGAGATCACGTTCTTCCCGTCGGCCGAGACCTTCACCATGGTCGAGTTCGACTACAACACGCTGGAGCACCGGCTGCGCGAGCTCGCCTTCCTCAATTCCGGCGTGCGCATCGTACTGACCGACGCGCGCCATGCCGACCTCGTGCGCCATGAGCTGCATTATGACGGCGGGCTGGAAGAGTTCGTCAAATATCTCGACCGGGTGAAAAAGCCGCTGATCGAGGCGCCGATCGCCATCCGCGCCGAGCGCGACGGCATCACCGTCGAAGTCGCGATGTGGTGGAACGACAGCTACCACGAGAATGTGCTGGCCTTCACCAACAACATCCCGCAGCGCGACGGCGGCACGCATCTGGCCGGCTTCCGCGCGGCGCTGACCAGGCAGATCACCGGCTATGGCGAGTCTTCCGGCCAGACCAAGAAGGAAAAGGTCTCGCTGACCGGCGACGACTGCCGCGAAGGCTTGACCGCTGTTCTCTCGGTCAAGGTGCCGGACCCGAAATTCTCCTCGCAGACTAAGGACAAGCTGGTCTCGTCAGAGGTTCGCCCGGTGGTGGAGAGCCTGGTCAACGAGGCCCTGGGCACCTGGCTGGAAGAGCATCCGAGCGAAGGCAGGGTGGTGGTCGAGAAGGTGATCCAGGCGGCCGCGGCGCGCGAAGCCGCGCGCAAGGCGCGCGACATCACGCGCAAGAGCACGCTTGGCGTCACCTCGCTGCCCGGCAAGCTCGCCGACTGCCAGGAGCGCGACCCGGCCAAGTCGGAAATCTTCATCGTCGAGGGTGACTCCGCCGGCGGCTCGGCCAAGGGCGGGCGCTCGCGGCAGAACCAGGCGATCCTGCCGCTGCGCGGCAAGATCCTCAATGTCGAGCGCGCCCGCTTCGACCGCATGCTCTCCTCCGACATGATCGGCACGCTGATCACCGCGCTCGGCACCTCGATCGGCAAGGACGAGTTCAACGCCGACAAGCTGCGCTATCACAAGATCATCCTGATGACGGACGCCGACGTCGACGGCGCCCACATCCGCACGCTGCTGCTCACCTTCTTCTTCCGGCAGATGCCGGAGCTGATCGAGCGCGGCCATCTCTACATCGCCCAGCCGCCGCTTTACAAAGTGACGCGGGGCAAGAGCTCGCAATATCTCAAGGACGAGAGCGCCTATGAGGAATATCTGATCGGCTCCGGGCTGGATGAGGCCTCGCTGGTGCTCGCCTCCGGCGAGGTCCGGACCGGGCAGGATCTGCGCAGCTCCGTCGACGACGCGCTGGCGGTGCGGCAGCTGATCAACGGGCTGCATACGCGCTACAACCGCAGCGTCGTCGAGCAGGCGGCGATCGCCGGCGCGCTCAATGCCGACGTGCTTGCCGATCTCGGCCGCGCCAACGCGATGGCCGAGCGCGTCGCGCAGCGGCTGGACATGATCGCCGAGGAGACCGAGCGCGGCTGGACCGGCCGGCTGTCGACCTCCAATGACGGCTCGGGCGGCTATGTCTTCGAACGCACGGTGCGCGGCGTGAAGGATGTGGTGCAGCTCGATGCCGGGCTGATCGCTTCGGCCGACGCGCGCCAGCTCGACCGCTACGCGCCGCGGCTTTCGGAAGTCTATGGCGAGCAGCCGACGCTGCGCCGCAAGGAGACCTCGGAGCTTGTTTCGGGACCGCTGGCGCTGCTCAACGCGGTGTTCGCTTCCGGCCGCAAGGGCCTCACCATGCAACGCTACAAGGGCCTTGGCGAGATGAATGCCGAGCAGCTCTGGGAAACCACGCTGGACCCGAATGTGCGCTCGCTGCTGCAGGTCAAGGTCAACGACGCTACCGACGCCGACTCGCTGTTCTCGCGGCTGATGGGCGACGAGGTGGAGCCGCGCCGCGAGTTCATCCAGGACAACGCGCTGTCGGTGGCCAATCTGGATATCTGAGCGCACCTGCACACTCAAAAAGAGAGGCCCGGCGTTTGCCGGGCCTCTCTTTTTGAAGCCTGCAATCAAGCTCAGTGATCCATGGCCTTGACGATTTCCTCGGTCATCTTCTTGGCGTCGCCGAGCAGCATCATAGTGCCG
The DNA here is from genome assembly GCF_003952425.1 of Mesorhizobium sp. M2A.F.Ca.ET.046.03.2.1. Classification (NCBI taxonomy): domain Bacteria; kingdom Pseudomonadati; phylum Pseudomonadota; class Alphaproteobacteria; order Hyphomicrobiales; family Phyllobacteriaceae; genus Mesorhizobium; species Mesorhizobium sp. M2A.F.Ca.ET.046.03.2.1. The sequence continues at coordinate 2,503,593 of NZ_CP034449.1, forward strand.
TCCTTGTAGAACAGCGTGTTGTCGATGCCGGCATAGCCGGAGCCGAGCGAGCGCTTGACGAACAGGCAGGTGCGGGCCTTGTCGACGTCGAGGATCGGCATGCCGTAGATGGGCGAGGCCTTGTCGTCGCGCGCGGACGGGTTGGTGACGTCGTTGGCGCCGATGACATAGGCGACATCGGCCTGCGCGAACTCGGAGTTGATGTCCTCCAGCTCGAACACCTCGTCGTAAGGGACGTTCGCCTCCGCCAAAAGGACGTTCATGTGGCCGGGCATGCGGCCGGCGACCGGATGGATGGCGTACTTCACCTCGACTCCGGCAGCCTTGAGCTTGTCGGCCATCTCACGCAGCGCATGCTGCGCCTGGGCGACCGCCATGCCGTAACCCGGCACGATGATGACCTTCTGCGCGTTCATCATCAGATAGGCGGCGTCGTCGGCCGAGCCTTGCTTGACGGTGCGCTCGATGCCGTCGTCGGCAACGGCCGCCGTCTCGCCGCCGAAGCCGCCGAGGATGACCGAGATGAAAGAGCGGTTCATGCCCTTGCACATGATGTAGGACAGGATCGCGCCGGACGAGCCGACCAGCGCGCCGGTGATGATCAGCGCCAGGTTGCCGAGGGTGAAGCCAAGCGCCGCCGCCGCCCAGCCCGAATAGGAATTCAGCATCGACACCACGACCGGCATGTCGGCGCCGCCGATCGGGATGATCAACAGCACGCCGAGCACCAGCGAGGCGGCGACGATCAGCCAGAAGACGAGCTTGGACTCGGTGGTGACCAGAAGCACGATCAGCACCACCAGCGCGACGCCGAGGACGATGTTGATCAGGTGGCGACCGCCGATCATGATTGGCTTGCCGGACATGCGGCCGTCGAGCTTGAGGAAGGCGATGACCGAACCGGTGAAGGTGATGGCGCCGATGGCCACACCGAGACTCATCTCGACCAGCGCCTGGGCGTGGATGTCGCCCGCCGTGCCGATGCCGAAGCTTTCGGGCGCATAGATGGCGGCCGCGGCCACCATGACGGCGGCGAAGCCGACGAGCGAATGGAAGGCGGCGACCAGTTGCGGCATCGAGGTCATGGCGATGCGGCGCGCGGTAACGGCGCCGATGCCGCCGCCGATGGCGAGGCCGAGCACGATCAGGCCGAAGCGGCCGGCAGAGGGGGTCGCCAGCGCCAGCGTGGTGGCGATGGCAATGCCCATGCCGATCATGCCGTAGAGATTGCCCTGGCGGCTGGTGGTCGGATGCGAGAGCCCGCGCAGCGCTAGAATGAACAGGATGCCGGAGACGAGATAGAGGAAGGAAGCGAGATTGACGGTCACGTCACTTTTCCTTCTTCTTGTACATGGCGAGCATGCGCTGGGTGACCAGGAAGCCGCCGAAGATGTTGACCGAGACCAGCACCAGGGCGACGAAGCCGAAGCCTGCGGCGAGGCCGGAAGCGGCAATGCCGACGGCAAGCAGCGCGCCGACGACGATGACCGAGGAGATTGCATTGGTGACGGCCATCAGCGGCGTGTGCAGCGCCGGCGTCACCGACCAGACGACATAATAGCCGACGAAGATCGCCAGCACGAAGATGGCGAAGCGGAAGACGAAGGGATCGATGGCGCCGCCCGAGAGCGCATGCGCGGCGTTGCCCGCAGCCTCGGCGCCGGCAGGCGCGTTGGCAAGATCCTGCACCGCCAGCCGCACGGCGGCGGTCGCCTGGTCGAGTTGGTCGAGGGCTTTCTGCAAGGCGTCCATCACGCGGTCCCCTTAGGCTTGGCTGCGGCCTTCTTCCTTGCCGCCGGCTTCGCGTCGGCGGCTTCGGCAACCATGGTGGTCGCCGGAATGGCCGCCGGCTCGGTGCGCGGCTCCTCCGCCGCCTTGGCGAAGGCAGGATGCACGACCCGACCGCCGTCGGTCAGCATCGTCGCCTTGACCAGTTCGTCGTCGCGTTTGATGGCGAGCGTCTTGGCAGTCTTGTCGACCATCGTCTCGAGGAAGGCGTAAAGGTTCTTGGCGTAGAGCAGCGAGGCGGAGGCCGCGACACGGCCAGGCACGTTGAGATGGCCGACGATCTTGACGCCGTTCTCGGTCGTCACGACCTTGCCTGGAACCGCGCCCTCGACATTGCCGCCGCGCTCGACCGCGAGATCGACGATCACCGAACCCGGCTTCATCGAGGCGACCATGGCAGCCGAGACCAGCTTCGGCGCCGGCCGTCCAGGGATCAGCGCCGTGGTGATGACGATATCCTGCTTGGCGATATGCTCGGCCGTCAGCGCGGCCTGCTTGGCCTGATATTCCTTCGACATTTCCTTGGCGTAGCCGCCGGCGGTCTCGGCAGCCTTGAACTCCTCGTCCTCGACCGCCAGGAACTTCGCGCCAAGCGACTGCACCTGCTCCTTCACAGCCGGGCGCACATCGGTGGCGGTGACGACGGCGCCGAGGCGGCGCGCGGTGGCAATCGCCTGCAGGCCGGCAACGCCGACGCCCATGATGAAGGCCTTGGCCGCCGGCACGGTGCCAGCCGCCGTCATCATCATCGGCAATGCGCGATCGTATTCGGCGGCCGCGTCGATCACCGCCTGGTAGCCGGCAAGGTTGGCCTGCGAGGACAGCACGTCCATCACCTGCGCGCGGGTGATGCGCGGCATGAATTCCATGGAGAAGGCAGTCACTCCGGCCTTGGCAAGCGCCGCGACCGCGGCATCGTTGCCGTAGGGGTCCATGATGGCGATGACGGCGGCGCCGGATTTGTAGCCCTTCAGCTCGGCATCCGTCGGACGGCGCACTTTCAGCACCACGTCGGCGCGGCCAGCGTCCGACGCCTTGCCGATCACGGCACCCACCGCGGCAAAATCCTGGTCGGGGATGCGGGAGCCGAGACCGGCGCCCTTCTCGACGATCACGTCGAAGCCGAGACCCACCAGACGTTTGACCGTCTCCGGCGAGGCCGCGACGCGCGGCTCGTTCGGGTCAAGCTCACGAGGGATGAACACTATTTGTCCCACCGGACGATCCTTTCGGCTGGAACCTTGATTACGCAAGGCGTCGGCCGGACGTCCGGCGACGTCGAGGGCGATGGGCTTGGGAAGTCTACCGCAGAATGAGAGTGCCGATGGCCGTGATCAGGATGAACACGATGAGGCCCGAGAAGAAGCCGCCGACGAAGAAGCCGAAGGCCATGGCGATGAGGATGGCGGCGCAGACCAGCGAGCCGTATTTGGCAAGGCCGAGGAAGGCCTTGTAGGTGCGGTCGTGCTCGGCATAGTCCATCTGCGCGCCAAGCTCGACCGGACCGGCGGGCGTGTGATCAGCCATGGAAGTACCCCTTCGAAAAAGCCTTTGAGGCACATAGCGAAAAGCCGAACCAAGAGCAATGGCGCTATTGCCGCACAGCCTGCGACAACAGCCTCAAATGAAAGTTGAAATTGAACGGCGCCCTCGCCCGCGCGGCAAGGGGGACTTCAGCCGGCGAGTTGGGGAAAAAGGCCGAGCAGGCCGACGACGATCAGGTAAAGCGCGACGATGTAGTTGAGGAGCCGCGGCATCACCAGGATCAGCACACCGGCGATCAGCGAGATCAGCGGCGTCAGCGCGATTGAATGAATGGTCATGTCGCAATCCTTTCATTCGACAGGCGATCGCCCGTCAGACGGCTGCGGAGCTTGTCCTGATGCAATTCCGGCCGGAAAACCGCTCACACTTTCCTGGAGTTGCTTGCTAACGCCGCAGCCGGCAGAAGGTTCATGGCCCGCGTTCAGGCAGCGGCGCGATAGTATTTCGCCGTCGGCACGATCGAGAGGGGCGTCAGCCGATTGATGGCCGGGTTGCCGAACATCAGCCGCTGCTCCATCGGCGTCGATCTGAAGAACGGCAATCGTTTGAGCGTCAGGCGCATGTTTTCGCCGGCCGGTATTTCGAACAGTGCGAGCGGGGGAAGAACGCCCGGAAATGCTTTAGCCTCTGTCCTCTGCACGGCCTGAAAGTAACGAACGTAAAAAGAGGAATGCTCCATCTTGACCGGCGTCAGCACCGAGTCCTGACCGAAGTAGCAGGAGGCGACCATGGCGATCCTGAGCGTCAGAAAAGGCAGCACCCCCGGCGCCGGCGCGCTGTCGGGGTCGGCCGCGAAGCGGGTTCCGTCAATGAAGGTTTCGCCGCGGGCGAGCCGTGGAAGCAAAACTTCGGGATAGGCATCGACCGAAGGCGAGTATGGCTGCGCGCTGGTAATATAATGGAAACGCAGTGTGCTGACCAATTGGTCATAGCAATAGACACCGAACCGATAGGCGTTGGGTAGATTATCCCAGCGATCCTCGAACATCCCGCTCGCGATCGGACCACACATACCTGAGCGCCGATAGGAATTGTAGCGGAGCCGATAGATTGCCTCCTGATCTTCACCCCCCGTGATGAGGCGATATTCGACATGATCCAGCAGTTCCATCATCGACCGGTTGAGCGCGGAGTCCATCCTCGCGCTGGCGTCGGCCGACGCACTCTTCCTCGCAGCATCCATTGTCAGTCCTCGAATTCCGCCTGCGACCAAGGCTATTCGAGTTGAAATGAGACACAAGCTGAAAATTCGATATTGCTGATTTACCTCTTGTTAACCTTAATGCCGGTCGCCCAATTTCGCTGATCATGCGCGAGAAAAGCAAATCCCGACGCGAGCGACCCTCTAATGCCAACCGGTTATAATCGACGAAGTCATTTCGAATTCAGAGCTTCGAAAGCGCCGAGGCACGCCCAGCCTACACTTGTCCTGAGCGGCCAATATATTTGGCGGGTCCTCAATACGGGTCGTAATTCTGCGAAGTGGAAGCCGTTTTGCGCTTTGCCCGGAAATCCGGTCAGCTGGCCGTTCGTTTGCCGGCGATATGCAGGTCCGCGGCAAATGGCCAGGTGACGCTCGACATCGTCTCGATGCCCGACGCGCTGAGCGCGGCGCCGAAGAGAAAGCCTTGCACGAAGTCCGGCTTGACCAGATGAACCAGCGTCTTCAGCTGCTCGAAGGTCTCGACCCCTTCGATGGTGACCGAAAGGCCCAATGTCCGCGACAGGCTGACGATGCCCTTCAGCAGATCGAGCGACTGCCGGTTCTGGTTCATATCGACCAGGAAAGAGCGGTCGATCTTGATCTTATCGAGCGGCAGCTTGTGGAGATAGCTCAGACTGGAGTAGCCGGTGCCGAAATCGTCAAGCGCGATGCGCACGCCAAGCGCCTTCAAGTCCTCGATCGATTCGCGCGTCAGCGATTTGTCATCGAGCAAGGCGGTCTCGGTGACCTCGATTTCGAGCCGGTGCGCCGCAAGGCCCGACTTGGCCAAGGCGTCCCTGACCTTTTGGACGATGTCGCGGCTGCGGAAATCCTTGGCCGACAGGTTCACCGACACACTGGTCTGCGCCGGCCATTTGGCGCATTCGGCGCAGGCGGCCTCCAGCACGAAGGTGCTGATGTCGGAAACGATGCCCATCTCTTCCGCCAAGGGGATGAAGACGCCGGGCGAGATTGGGCCGAGGTCGGGATGGTCCCAGCGGCAGAGCGCCTCGCAACTGGCGATGCGCATGGTGCTGATGGAGACGATTGGCTGATAAACCACGCGCAGATCCTTGGCCTGCACGGCATTGCGCAGATCGGCCTTCATCAGCTGGCGATTGCGGAACGCGGCGTCCATGGCCGCCTCGAACAGCCGCCAGCTGTTCTTGCCGAGTTCCTTGGCCTTGTAGAGGGCAAGGTCGGCCTTGACGATCATTGCATCAACCTCGGTGTCCTTGACCTTGGACAGCACCGCGCCGCCGCTGGCCTGGATGCGCAAGCCATGGCCGGCGACGTCCACTTCGCCCTGCAGGTCCGCGAAGATCCGGTCGAGCAGGGTGCCGAGATGGCTCTCGTCCTCGACGCGGTCGAAGAAGATCATGAACTCGTCGCCGCCGAAGCGGCTGACCGTGATGCCTGGTCCGGCAATCGCCGCGAGACGCTCGGCCACGGCGTAGATCAGCCCGTCGCCGACCGGATGGCCGAGTGTGTCGTTGACGCTCTTGAAGTCGTCGAGATCGAGCACCGCGAGGCCGCAGAGCCGATCCTGCTCGCCGGAGGCCATGGCCTCACGGACCAGCTCGTGGAAATAGGCGCGGTTCGGCAGGCCCGTCAGATTGTCGTAGCGCGCCATGAAGCGTATCTTTTCTTCCGCCTCGACGCGCACCGTCACGTCTTCGAAGGTGATGACGCCCAGTTCCTGGCTGCCTTCGCGGGCGGAGAATTCGTAATGCTGACCATTAGCCAGCGAAACGAGCACCTTGCGGTCGCGGCCTTCGCGCAGGGCGCGCGTCAGCTGCGCCTCGATGTAGCGGCAGTCTTTCGGCGCCAGCATGCCGCCGGCGACGCCCCGCATCAAAAGGCCGTGGATCGAGCGTCCGAGCAAGGCATCGCCCGATCTCAGCGACATCAGGCGGGCGGCTTCGGCATTGGCCACCGCAACGCGCCCGTCGGGCCCCAGCATGACCAGGCCATGCGACATGGTGTTGAGCGCGCGATCGAACCGGCGCGTCAGGTTCCCGGCCTGCTTGTGGCCGATGACCGCGGAGAAGAGCACGTTGCGGACATGGTCGGCGCTGTTGATGGTGACGAACGTCAACGGGAAGATCATCAAGCCGAGGACGACAGAAGCCATATCCATGCGCAGGATGAGCGCAAGAGCCGCGGGCCCGACGAGGGTCAAGGAAAAAATCTGGACCATGCGCATGGACCCGTAGCTTCGTCCGACAACCGTTACCAGGGTCGTCAACGACAACGATACCGACGCCAGTTCAGCAAATTGGTCAGGACGCAGGTAGATCGACACGAAGCAGAATGACCCCAATGCGAGGCCCTGCGCGCTGCCTTTGAGAATGTAATTGCGCTCTATCGCTTCTGCCTCTGCGACACTTGCTATGGTGCCGCCCGCTCTATGGAAGCCTCGGATGCTGAAGTACCGCCAGAGGCTGGCCGATAGCAGAACGAAAGCCAACGTCAGATAAAGCAGATCCTGCGTACGCAGGTAGACCATGAACCCGAGAATCCAGTAGCAGACGCCGCCGATCGCAACCATGCCGGCGTTGTCGAACAATGCCCGCACGAATTGGATATAGACATCCGCCGGGATGTTCTCGGTCTTTGTTCTACCCATGCCGTGGCCCAACGCTACGCCTTGTCATGCCACACCCGCCTTAAGAAAGGCTTAGAACGGCGTTCAACCCCGGTTGCGGAGGGTTGCAGCAGGCGGGACAGTCCAGGGAATCCGGGGGTTCTGGCGCGCCGTCAATGCGCCGGCGCGGTCACTCGGCGGCGCGAAGCGTCGGCTCCGCCGGAGCCTGGGCCAGACGCTCGATCAAGCGCGAGCGCTCGCCCGCCGCCTTCGCGGCGCTGGCCTGCCGGACATGGCCGTAGCCGCGGATCAATGCCGGCACGGAGGCCAGGGCGGTCGCGGCCTCCACCCTGCCCGGCGCCAGCGCGCCGGCGATGAGGTCGAGATCGGCTTCGTATTCCCTCAACGCTTGCCGCTCCATGCGCCGCTCGGCCGTGTAGCCGAAGAGGTCGAAGGCGGTGCCGCGCAGGCCCTTCATCGCCGCCAGCAGTCGAAAGCCCTTCATCATCCACTGGCCGAAGCTCGATTTCCTGGGCTTGCCGTCATTGCCGCGGCGGCCGAGGATCGGCGGCGCGAGATGGAATTCAAGCCTCTCGTAGCTCTGGAACTGCTTGGCGAGGTCGGCGGCGAAAGTGCCGTCGGTGTAGAGCCGCGCCACCTCATACTCGTCCTTGATCGCCATCAGCTTGAAGAGGTTTTTCGCCGCCGCTTCAGTCACCACCGTCGAGCCTGGAATCGCCTTCGCCTCGGCGGCGCGCAACGTCGCCACGCGGTCGGCGTAGCGCCTGGCGTAGGCGGCGTTCTGGTAGGCGGTGAGGAAGGCGACCCGGCGGGCGATGACATCGTCCAGCGTCTCGGCCAGTTTGGGCGCAGGCCTGCCGGTCTGAGCGACCAGGCCACGTACGAAGTCGGGCTGATGCGCGGCGCGGCGGCCCCAGCGGAAAGCGGCGATATTCATCGCCACCGCTTCGCCGTTCAATTCTATCGCCTTTTCAACGGCTTCAGCCGAAAGCGGCAGGCCGCCATGCTGGAAGGCGAAGCCAAGCATGAACATGTTGGCGCCGAGCGAATTGCCGAACAGAGCGGTCGCCGTGCGGGTGGCGTCGAAGAAATGCGCCTTGTCGTCGCCGGCAGCGGCCCGGATCGCCTTCTTCAGCCGCTCGACCGGCAGCGAGAAGTCCGCCGAACGGGTGAATTCGCCGGGCATGATCTCGGCGGTGTTGGCGAGGAAGATCGTGTGGCCCTCGCGCACCGCGCCCAGCACCTTCTTGGCGCCGGAGACGACGAGGTCGCAGCCGAGCACAAGGTCGGCCTTGCCGGCCGAGACGCGAATGGCGTGGATGTCCTCGGGTGTCGGGGCGATGCGGACATGAGTGAAGACCGAGCCGCCCTTCTGGGCGAGGCCCGCCATATCGATCATGCCGCAACCCTTGCCTTCCAGATGCGCGGCCATGCCGAGCACCGCGCCGACGGTGACGACGCCGGTGCCGCCGACGCCGTCGATGATCGCCGCCCAGCCCTGGTTGCCCATGCGGAATTCGGCCGGCGCCGGCACGCCGTCCAGCGGATCGGCCCTGCCGGCAGTGCCTTCGGCCTTCCTGATCTTGCCGCCATGCACGGTGACGAAAGACGGGCAGAAACCGTTGAGGCAGGAAAAATCCTTGTTGCAGCTCGACTGGTCGATGCGGCGCTTGCGGCCGAATTCGGTCTCGACCGGCTGGATCGAGACGCAGTTGGACTGTACGCCGCAATCGCCGCAGCCTTCGCAGACCAGCTCGTTGATGAAGACGCGTTTGTCCGGATCGGGGAAGGTGCCGCGCTTGCGTCGGCGGCGCTTTTCGGCGGCGCAGGTCTGATCGTAGAGCAGCACCGAAACGCCTTTCACCTCGCGCAATTCGCGCTGGACGAGATCGAGATCGTCGCGATGGTGGATGGTTATGCCGGCCGGGAAATCGGCCTTGCCGGCATATTTGCCAGGCTCGTCCGTGACAACGGCGATGCGCTCGACGCCCTCGGCGCGCACTTGCCTGGCGATCATGTCGACGGTCAGGCCGCCCTCATGCGGCTGGCCGCCGGTCATGGCGACGGCATCGTTGTAGAGGATCTTGTAGGTGATGTTGGCGTCGGAGGACAGCGCGAAGCGGATCGCCAGCACGCCGGAGTGGTTGTAGGTGCCGTCGCCGAGATTCTGGAAGATGTGGTCGCGCTTGGAGAACGGCGCCTGTCCGACCCATTGCGCGCCCTCGCCTCCCATGGCGGTGAAGCCGACGGTGTTCCTGTCCATCCACAGCGCCATGAAGTGGCAGCCGATGCCGGCGGCGGCCAGCGAGCCGTCCGGCACCTTGGTCGAGGAATTATGCGGGCAGCCCGAGCAGAAGAAAGGCGTGCGCGAGCCGATATCGAGCGTGTCGGCGAGCATCGCCTGGAACTGGCGCAGCTTCGCCACCCGCGCTGCGATCTCTTCCGAGGAGCCGATGGTGCGCAGGATCCGTTCGCCGAGCGCAATCGCGATCTCGTTCGGATCGAGCGCACCCTTGGCCGGAAACAGCCAGTCACCGCGCTCGTCCTTCTTGCCGACGATCACCGGCTGGGTGGCGGTGCCGTAGAGGTTCTCGCGCAGCTGCACCTCGATCAGCGAGCGCTTCTCCTCGACGACGACGATGGTGTCGAGGCCGCGGGCGAAGTCGGCGATGTGCTGGAAATCCAACGGCCACGGACAGCCGACCTTGAACAGGCGGATGCCGATGCGGTTGGCGGCCGCTTCGTCGATGCCGATATCCTCCAGCGCTTGGCGGACGTCGAGATAGCTCTTGCCGATGGTGATGACGCCGAGCTTGGGATTGCGGCCGCCGGAATAGACGATGCGGTTCAGCCCATTGGCCTGGATGAAGGCCGAGGCGGCGGCGCGCTTGTACTCGTGCAGCCGCTCTTCCTGGCCGAGCATGTCGATCTCGTGGCGGATGTTCAAGCCGCCCGGCGGCATGTCGAATTCGGGAATGACGATGCCCAGACGCTCGATCGAGGCGTCGACCGAGGCCGTCGATTCGATATTGTCCTTGACGCATTTGATCGCCGCCCAGGTGCCGGCGAAGCGCGACATGGCAAAGCCGTAAAGGCCGTAGTCGATGATCTCCTGCACGCCGGCCGGATTGAGGATCGGCACCATGGTGTCGACGAAGAGGAATTCGGTGGCATGCGCGTTGGTCGAGGATTCGGCCATGTGGTCGTCGCCCATCAGGGCAAGCACGCCGCCATGCTTGGAGGAGCCGGCAAGATTGGCGTGGCGGAAGACGTCGCCGGACCGGTCGACCCCCGGGCCCTTGCCGTACCAGACCGAAAAAACGCCATCATGCGTGCCCTCGCCCAGCAATTCGGTCTGCTGCGAGCCCCAGCAGGCGGTGGCGGCGAGTTCCTCGTTGAGGCCCGGCTGAAAGACGATGTCGGCTTGCGCAAGCTGCTTCTTCGCCCGCCACAGCTGCATGTCGAGGCCGCCCAGGGGCGAGCCGCGATAGCCGGAAACGAAGCCCGCCGTGTTGAGGCCCGCGCGGCGGTCGCGCTCGCGCTGCATCAGAAGCATGCGCACGACGGCTTGCGCACCCGATAGGAAGACGCGCTCCTTGCCAAGGTCGAACTTGTCGTCGAGCGCGACGTCGTGCAGCGTCATCAGGTATTTCCTCTGCGGAGGCGCCTCAAATCAGGCAGCCAACGTCGGAGTGGGACGTCGCAGTCTTTCGTCCCTAGGCGGTGAGGTCAAACAAAATCACAGAGGCCAGATAACACGCAACAAGCGGTCTGGCGAGTGGCCGGTGGCGCATGCAAGATCATGCTAACCGCTTTGTGAGGAACAAAAATTTCGTGGCTCAAGTCGCTTTGGAGCAATCCGGCTTCTGGGCATCGGGCAGCTTGCCGTCAGGATGGCCGGCAAGGTCCGGGTTGAGCTCGTATTTCGGCCCGATCACCAGTGGCCGGTCCGGCAGCATCGTCTGGTCCTCGGACGAGGTCATCGTGGTATCGATGCTCTGCAGCAGCGTGCCGCTCGCATCCTCGATGCGGATCGAGACGGAATAGGGTTTATCTTTGACCACGCAGGTGAGCGGCGGGCTGGTGAGCGTGATGTGCGGCAGCTTCGGCCAGATCTTCTGGTTGACGATGAGCGGGTCGCCGCCGGCCGGATTCTGGAAGCTCACCACCGCGACCTGACCGTCGACCATCGGCCGCAGCGGCTTCAGCGTGATGACATAGGTGGCGATGGCCAGCCGGTAGTTGAACTCGAACAGTTTTCCCGAGATGGCGAAAAGCTGGTCCTTGCCGGTGTCGCGGCAGGCGCCGAGCGCGACTGCGGCGACCAGGGCGGCGCCGATCAAAGCTGAACGCGACAGTTTGCTAAGCATTGGGAACCTCCCTCGCCGCCGAGCGGCGGCGGTAATAGCGGTTTGCCTTCTGGCGATTGCCGCAGACAGCCATATCGCACCACAACCGGCTGGCGTTGCGGCTGCGGTCGACGAACAGCCAGCTGCAATTGGGGCAGATCCTCAGCCTTGCCACCGTTTCGTCGCGCAGCAGCGACAGCGCCGAGACGGCCAAAGCCGCCTCGAAGGCGATCGGCGTTCGCGGGTCGCCGAAAGGCTGGCCAGGCGTTCCGATCTCGGTCGCGCTGCCGGACAGCCCGCTGGCGCAGGCCATGAGCAAATCCGGCAGGTGGCTGGTCGCCACCGCGCCATTCGATACGGCATGGCGAAATAGGCGATCGGTCGCTTCGCGGATCGAGATGACGGTCGGTTTGATCTCACCCGGCTCCGGCGCCCGCAGCCGCCGGCCGCCGAGCTCGGCCGCGCGGAAGCCGCTGGCCGCCTCGGCAAAGCGGGCGATCTCGGCCGGGTCGTCGAAACGGTCGAAGGACTTTTGCGGATCGTTGCGCAGCACCACGGTGTTCGCCGTATCGAGCGCAAGGATGCCGCCGGTGAAGCGGTGCGGGGTCCAGGATACCGTCATGATCAAAATCTAACCTATAAAACGTGTTTGACAAGTTAGATTCCGAGTGCAAGTTTCCGAGTGGGCCGGATTATCCGGCCCGCGCATGATACCAAAATCGGAACGATTTTTGGAAAGGGTCATGCGCAATATCAAAGTGCTACAGCGTCCTTTGCGCGCCGGATGGGCGCGCGGCGCTGTAGGGGATGCCGCATGCTCTATTTCTTCCAGCAGGTGCTGAACGGGCTGCATTCAGGCGCGCTCTACGCGCTGCTCGCCTTCGGCTATGTGCTGACCAACGGCATCCTGCACCGCACCAACCTGGCCTACGGCGCGCTGTTCGCCTTTTGCGGCCAGACGATGATCCTGACCGCCGCCTTCGGCTATCAGGCGCTGTGGCTGACGCTCGCCGCCGCGGTGGCGCTCGGCGTCGCCGCGGCCCTGCTCTACGCCGCGCTGATCAGCCACGTCCTGTCGCGCAGCGTGTTCGAGAGGCTCGCCGACCGCTCGCCCAACGCCATCGTGGTGACGACGCTCGGCATCTTGATTTTCCTGTCGGAGGCGAGCCGCATCGCCGCCGACACGCATGATCTCTGGCTGCCGCCGATGCTCGCCGATCCCGTCGTCTTCGCCGAAGGTGAAGGGTTCAAGGTCACGCTTACCGTCATCCAGCTGCTCGACTGCGCGGGGGTCGTCGCGCTGGTGGCGCTGGCGGCCTGGCTGTTCTCGCATTCGCGCTTCGGCCGCGCCTGGCGTGCCGTCTCCGACGATCCGAAAGCAGCGGCGATGTGCGGGATCGATGTGCGCGCGGTGTTCCGCCGCGCCGTGCTGTTCGGCGGTTTCTGCGCGGCCCTGGCCGGGGTGCTTGCCGGCCTCTACTACGGCAATATCTCCTTCGGCACCGGGCTGGTCTACGGCCTGAAGATCCTGTTCGTGACAGCGGTCGGCGGCTACCTGTCGCCGCTTCGGGCGGCCCTTGGCGCCGCGGCCTTCGGCATGGCTGAATCGCTCTGGGCCGGCTACTTCCCGCTCGAATGGCGCGACGCCTGGATCTATCTCTTCCTCGTCGCCATGCTGGTGCTGATCGGCGCCGGGCGCGACCAGGCCAAGATCGCCTAAAGCGCGTCGCGATCTTTCAGATTCGCTTCATCCGCTTTACGTTTTGGATTTAGCATGTCCTTATCCCGAAACCGGTTCCCACTTTCGGGAGACATGCTTCAAGCATCCCAGACTTTGGTTGCATGACGCATCGTCAGGCGGCGGCATTCCGCCTCTGCGCGGCTTATCGATCTGCTCGGCGCGGCTTTGCCATGTTGACCTGCCGGACCACGCACTGCATACCGTTGGGCCAGGCGACGCGACACCGGAGGGGGAATCGGGCGCGCCGCATTGTGAGGGAGGATATGCATGGCAGGGCTTCTCGCTCTATCCAGGACGATCGACCGCATCAACGAGTTCATCGGCCGCTGGGTTTCTTGGCTGATCCTGCTTGCGATCCTCGTGAGCGCCGGCAATGCCGTCATCCGCAAGGTGTTCGACACCTCGTCCAATGCCTGGCTGGAACTGCAGTGGTATCTGTTCGGCGCCGCCTTCATGCTGGCCGCGGCCTACACGCTGAAGCAGAACGACCATATCCGCATCGACATCGTCTACGGCATGTTCTCGCGGCGCGTGCAGCACTGGATCGACCTGCTCGGCCACCTGTTCTTCCTGATGCCTTTCGTCGTGCTGATGGTGGTCTATTTCGTGCCTTATGTGTCGCTGTCCTTCCACAGCGGCGAGATGTCGACCAATGCCGGCGGCCTGATCGTCTGGCCGGCCAAGGCCATCCTGCTCGTCGGCTTCTTCCTGCTGGCCCTGCAAGGCGTTTCCGAGATCATCAAGAAGATCGCCATCATGCGCGGCGACATGGACGATCCCAATCCCTTCATATCGGCGCATGAGCAGGCCAGGCTCGAGGCGGAGGCGCTGGCCGAGGAAGCCAAAGCCATCGCCGGCGAGGTCCGCCCATGATCGAGTTCATCGCGCAGAACATGGCGCCGATCATGTTCGCCTCGCTGATCATCTTCCTTTTGATCGGCTACCCCGTCGCCTTCTCGCTCGCCGCCAACGGCCTGCTGTTCTTCTTCATCGGCGTGCTGGTCTCGCCCTATTCCGGCGGGTCGATCAACCTCGCCTGGCCGCTGCTGCATGCGCTGCCGGACAATTTCTACGGCACCAGGGTGATGTCCAACGACACGCTGCTGGCGATACCGTTCTTCACCTTCATGGGCATCGTGCTCGAACGATCCGGCATGGCCGAGGACCTTCTCGACACGATCGGCCAGCTGTTCGGGCCGATCCGCGGCGGCCTTGCCTATGCGGTCATCTTCGTCGGCGCGCTGTTGGCCGCAACCACCGGCGTGGTGGCGGCCTCGGTCATCGCCATGGGGCTGATCTCCCTGCCGATCATGTTGCGCTACGGCTATGACCGCAGGGTCGCCTCCGGCGTCATCGCGGCTTCCGGCACGCTCGCGCAGATCATCCCGCCCTCGCTGGTGCTGATCGTGCTCGCCGACCAGCTCGGCCGCTCGGTCGGCGACATGTATGCCGGCGCGTTGATCCCGGGCATCGTGCTGACCGGTATCTACATGCTCTACATCCTGATCATTTCGATCGTCCGGCCGAACTCGATGCCGGCGCTGCCGCTCGAAGCCCGAACGCTCGGCCGCGGCGTGCTGTCGCTGATCGTGGCGCTTCTGGTTACCGGTGCGATCTCCTATGGCGCCTATCGCTATCTTGCACCGACACAGGGCGACAATGCCGACATCCTCGGCTTCGCCGTCGGGGTCATCGTCATCTATGTCGCCGCCATCGTCGACCAGCGGCTGCGCATCAACATGATGTCCAAGCTGGCGCAGCAGGTGGTAATCGTGCTGATCCCGCCGCTGGCGCTGATCTTCCTGGTGCTGGGCACGATCTTCCTCGGCATCGCCACGCCGACCGAGGGCGGCGCCATGGGTTCGGTCGGAGCATTGATCATGGCGGCGGCCAAGGGGCGGCTGTCGCTCGACGTCGTCAAACAGGCGCTCGCCTCGACGACCAGGCTTTCCTCCTTCGTGCTGTTCATCCTGATCGGCGCGCGCGTCTTCTCGCTGACCTTCTACGGCGTCAACGGCCACATCTGGGTCGAGCATCTGTTGATCTCGCTGCCCGGCGGCGAGACGGGCTTCCTGATCGGCGTCAACATCCTGGTCTTCGTGCTTGCCTTCTTCCTCGATTTTTTCGAGCTCGCCTTCATCATCGTGCCGCTGCTGGCGCCCGCCGCCGACAAGCTCGGCATCGACCTGATCTGGTTCGGCGTGCTGCTCGGCGTCAACATGCAGACCAGCTTCATGCATCCGCCATTCGGCTTCGCGCTGTTCTACCTGCGCTCGGTCGCGGCCCGCGTGCCTTACCTGGACAGGATCACCGGAAAGCAGATCGCGCCAGTCTCTACCGGGCAGATCTATTGGGGCGCCGTGCCGTTCGTCTGCATCCAGGTGATCATGATCGGGCTCACCATCGCCTTCCCGCAGATGGTCATGCGCTACAAGGGAGCGGCGGTGGAGCCCAGCACGATAGACCTGAAGCTGCCCGACATGCCCTCGCTGTCGCCGCTCGGCACGCCACCCACCAATAACGGCGCGGCGCCCGCCAATGGCGGCGCGCCGGCGGCGCCAGGCACGCCCGACCTGTCGCAGCCACCGAGCTTCGGCGAAGCGCCGGCCAAACCGGCGGCGCCGGCACCCGACCTCTCGCAGCCACCCAAATTCAACTGAGGCGAGCGGACCATGAGAGCCGTGCGGCTGGAGGCGGTAGGCAAGATCGCGCTGCGCGAGGTCCCCAAACCCTTTCCCGGGCCCGAGCACGTTCTCGTGCGCATCGAAGCCTGCGGCGTCTGCGGCACCGACCGGCACCTTTTCCACGGCGAGTTCCCCTGCACGCCGCCGGTGACGCTCGGCCATGAATTCTCCGGCATTGTCGAAGCCGTCGGCGCGGCAGTGTCCGGCATTGCGATCGGCGACCGCGTCACCGGCGATCCCAACATCGCCTGCGGACGCTGCGCCCACTGCCATGCCGGCCGCGTCAATCTCTGCAGCAATCTCAGCGCCATCGGCATCCATCGCGACGGCGGCTTCGCCGACTATGTGCTGATGCCGCACAGGCAGGCGTTCCGGCTACCCCCGAACCTAAGACCGACGCATGGCGCCTTCTGCGAGCCGCTGGCCTGCTGCCTGCACGGCGTCGACCTGGCAGCGATCCGGCCGGGCGCGTCGGTCGTGGTGCTCGGCGGCGGCGTCATCGGCCTGCTCGTCGTGCAACTGGCGAAGCTCGCCGGTGCTGCGACCATCATCCTGTCGACCAGGCAGGCCTCGCGCCGCGCGCTTGCCGAGGAGCTCGGCGCGACGGCAACGGTGGATCCAAGCGCCGGCGATCCGGTCGCAGCCATCGCCGGCCCGAATGGCCTGGCGCCCGGCGGCGTCGACATGGTGCTGGAGTGCGCTGGCGTGCGCGACACGGTCGAACAGTCGATGCGGATTGCCAAAGCCGGCGGCACGGTCGTGATCGTCGGCGTGGTGCCGCAAGGCATGAAGGTGGAGATCGAGCCGTTCGATCTTTTGTTTCGCGAATTGAAGGTGCTCGGCTCCTTCCTCAACCCGTTCACGCATGGCCGGGCGGCGCAGTTGATTGCCTCCGGGGCGATCGAGATCGATAGGCTGATCTCAAGGCAGGTCAGCTTGGAAGAGGCTCCAGACGTCATCGCCAATCCGCCGGCGCCGGGCGAGGTCAAGGTGCTGGTGGTGCCGGGACGAGGCTGAGACGCAGTTCTCCCTTCTCCCCTTGTGGGAGAAGGTGTCGCCGAAGGCGACGGATGAGGGGTGCTCCAGCTTGGCGCGGACGGCACTCCGTCCAACACCCCTCATCCGTCTCGGCGCTGCGCGCCGATCCACCTTCTCCCACAAGGGGAGAAGGTAAGGGCAAGCCTACAGCTTGCCGTTGCGCTGCTGCACCATCATGAAGGTGTCGTAATTATATTCGGCGACCTGGGCCCAGAGATAGTGCTCCTTGCGGAAGCCCTTGATCGATTCCCAGATCTTCTTGAACGGCGCGTTGTTGGCTTCCATTTCGGCATAGACTTCGTTGGCCTTTTCGAAGCAGGCCGCCAGGATTTCCTGGCTGAAAGGCGCCAGCTTGGCGCCGCCGGCCACCAGCCGCTTCACCGCCGCCGGATTGAGGAAGTCGTATTTCTGCAGCATGTTGGCGTCCGCCGCCTGGGCGGCGGTGTGCACCAGCGACTTGTAGGCCGGCGACAGCTCTTCGTATTTGGCCTTGTTGAAGAGCAGGTGCACGGTCGGGCCGCCTTCCCACCAGCCGGGATAGTAGTAATAGGGCGCGACCTTGTAGAAGCCGAGCTTCTCGTCGTCATAGGGGCCGACCCATTCGGCCGCATCGATCGTGCCCTTTTCCAGCGCCGGGTAGATGTCGCCGCCGGCGATCTGCTGCGGCACGACTCCGAGCTTCTGCACGACCTTGCCGGCAAAACCGCCGATGCGCATCTTCAGGCCGGACAGGTCGGCGACCGTGTTGATCTGCTTGCGGAACCAGCCGCCCATCTGCACGCCCGTGTTGCCGCCCGGCAGACCGAAAAGGCCCTGCGTGGCCAGGAATTCGTTGAACAGGTCGATGCCGCCGCCATGGTAGTGCCAGGCATTCATGCCGCGCGCATTGAGCGAGAACGGCACGGCCGCGCCCAGCGCCCAGGTGGGATCCTTGCCCCAGTAATAGTATGCCACCGTATGACAGGCTTCGACCGTGCCGGCTGCGGTGGCGTCCGCCGCCTGCAGACCGGGCACCAGTTCGCCGGAGGCGAAGACCTGGACCTGGAAATTGCCATCGGTCGCTTCCGACAGCATTTTCGAGAAGACCTCGGCGCCGCCATAGATCGTGTCGAGCGACTTGGGGAAGGACGACGCAAGCCGCCAGGTCACTTTCGGGTTGGACTGGGCGATGGCCGGCGCGGCGAGCGCCGCGGCCGCTGCGGCGGCACCAACGCCGGAGGCACCGGCCTTGCGGATGAATGAACGACGATCCATTAAGTTTCCTCCCTTGCGGATCAGCTGACCGATGCCGGGACATTCTCGGTGCCCGGACCGGTTGTCGAGAACCATACACGGGCAAGAAGTCGAGTCCAGCGCCGCGACCCAGCTAGCGGCCATTCGGCCGCCATCTGCAACTATAGTCTAACGCTCACTTCCCTGGCCCATGCGAGGCGGCCAAACTTGCCATGGAAAAGCCGCGTCGGATCGCTTATTTTATAGGCAGAACAATTCCTTGGCCTGATGGAAACCAAACTCAAAATGCAGCAACCGCTCGTCGCCGTCTCAACCGACGTCCGCCAGTTCGACAACTACAGCTGGCACGCCGCGCCCCAGCAGTATCTGGAAGCGGCTGTGGCCGGCGCCGGCGTGTTCCCGCTGCTGGTGCCGTCCTTCGGCGACCGGCTCGACCTCGACGAATTGCTGTCGGCAGTCGACGGCGTCATGCTGACGGGTTCGAAATCCAATGTGCATCCCTCGCTTTATGACGGCGACCCGAGCGAGGCCAACGGTCCCTACGATCAGGCGCGCGATGCCACGACGCTGCCGCTGATCCGCAAGGCGCTCGAGCGCGGCGTGCCGGTGCTTGCGATCTGCCGCGGCATCCAGGAGCTGAACGTGGCGCTGGGCGGCACGCTGGGCACCGAAATCCAGGAGCGCGAAGGCTCGCTCGACCATCGCGCGCCGGTGAGCGACAATCAGGACGAGCGCTTCGCCATCCATCAGACGGTCTCGATCAAGCCGGGCAGCTGCTTAGCCGGCGTGTTCGGCGCCGGCGACATCAAGGTCAACTCCTTGCATCGGCAGGGGATCGACCGACTCGGCTCGAAACTGCAAATCGAGGCTTTGGCCACCGACGGCACGATCGAAGCGGTTTCCGTCAAGGACGCCCGCGCCTTCGCGGTCGGCGTGCAATGGCACCCCGAATACTGGGTGAAGTCGGACAGCAATTCCGCCAAGATCTTCAAGGCCTTCGGAGATGCCGTGCGGCTGCACGCGGCGGCAAAAGCAGGCGCGCGCGCCGCGGCGGAGTAGATATCGATGTAGCCGCCGCTTGGTGCGAAATTCCGCGATCAGAACTTGTAGCTGACGCCGAAGCGGACAGATTGCGTCGTCACGTGAGTCGGGTAAAGCCACGAGCTATCAGTCGCTGGATTGTCGGTGAACTTCCCGAAATCAGTGTAACGGTACTCGACGCGGGTGGTCCAATTTTGCGCGAAGGCATATTCAACACCTGCGCCCAACGTCCACCCTGCCTTTGTGTGGGATGAACTATCCGCCGTCGGGCCTTCTTCATAGTGGGTTTTGAAATGAGCAACCGCGAGACCGCCGGTTGCGTACAGCAATGCCGGTCCCATCGCATAGCCCAAGCGGGCTCGAAGCGAACCCTGGACATCGATCTTGGTGTCGATCGTGCCGGCAAACACCGAATCGACTGAACCGCTCATTCCGGAGGCTTCGATGTCGGCTTCGCCGCCGAGAACGAACGAACCGTAAGCTTGGTTGTAGCCAAGATGGATACCGCCGAGCACTCCGTTGGATTTCCAGGAGTCGGCCCAATCCGAATTGCCACTCGATATCGACTGATCATGGCTATCGACGTGGCCCCAACCATAGCCTAGTTGGACGCCAACATAGGCGCCGCTCCAGTCATAGATCGCCGGAGCGGCGGAAAGCGCATCCGCGGCAAAAGCGCTACCCGGAAGGGCAGCAAGAATAGCAGAAGCCAACAAAATCGATTTCATGGACCCACCCCGTGTTTCGCGGCAGTGTAGACCGCTTCGATTGCAGCGCAATATAGCCGGGCATCCGGAAGATGCTTTCTTATCTGAAGTTGCACAAAAACCACGCTGGCTCCCGTCTGGTGGCCGGTGGACGCCAATGACACCCGGCAGAGCCAGCCCGTAACCAGCTTCATGCCGCTTCTCCACACTCGATCATGTATGGAGAATGATTTCAAAGCCTTAAGCGGGAGATAATGGGCCGGCTAAAGCATTAACAAATGTGGCGAAGCGCCCGGAACGGTTGAACGTTCCATAGGCTGCGAAAGCCCCCTCAGACGTCCCTGGAATTGTTTTACCCGCGCGCCTTGACGTTGATCGTCTCCGGCACGGGCGTCAGCGGCCGGCGCTCGGTGAACCAGGCGACGAGATTGTCGACGCAAAGATCCGCCATGGCGCGGCGGGTGTGGACGGACGCCGAGCCGACATGCGGCAGAAGCGAGGCATTGGCAGCGTCGAGCAGGGCCCGTGGCACGTTCGGTTCGTCGGCAAAGACGTCGAGCCCCGCGGCGGCGATGGTACCGCTCTTCAGGGCGGCCGCCAGTGCTGTCTCGTCCACCGCCGAGCCACGGCCGATATTGACGAAGACGCCGTTCGAACCCAGCGCCGACAAGATTTCGGCATTGACCGCTTTCTCCGTGGAGGCGCCACCCGGCGCGATGCAGATCAGCGTGTCGACGGCCTCGGCAAGGCCTTTCAAAGTGGCATGATATTCGTAAGGCACGCCTTCGACCCTGCGGCGATTGTGGTAAGCGATCGGCAGGCCGAAGGCTTCAAGGCGGCGGGCGACGGCGCGGCCGATGCGGCCCATGCCGAAAATGCCGACGCTGCGGCCGCGCAAGGTAAGCCGGCTCAGGCGATAATTACCCTTCTTCACCCAGTCGCCGTCGCGCAGCCACTTCTCGGCGGCGTAGAGCTCGCGCACGGTGTTGATCAAAAGACCAATGGCGGTGTCGGCGACCTCCTCGCTCAGGACGTCGGGCGTGTTGGTGACCATGACGCCGCGCTTGGCCGCGTGATTGGCATCCACCGAATCATAGCCGACGCCGAAACTGGCGATGATCTCAAGGTTGGGCAGCGCGTCGATGATCGCCGCGTTGATGCCCGCGTAGGAGGCGATGCCGCGCACAGTGGCGCGCATCTCTTCCGTGACCAGCGAAGGGTCGGCGCGTTCGATGCGCACAAGCTTGAACGCCCTGTCTAGGCGGCTGACGGCATGGTCGTTGAAATCGCCAGGCACCAGGATGGCGACCGGCAATTTTCCTTCTGCAATGGTCATGCACGCTCCACCGGCTTGCCGGTCGACTGCCGCACATGCAGTTCCGGCTTGATCAGTTCCTGCGATGGCCGCACCGCCTGCCCGTTCAATTTGTCGAGCAAGGCGCTCGCGGCGCGGCGGCCGACCTCGCGCTGGCCGTTCCAGACCGTGGTCAGGGCCGGCGTTGCGATTGCCGCCTCCTCAAGATCGTCATAGCCGGTGACCGAGATGTCGACGCCCGGCACGAGGCCGGCCCGCGCGATGCCGTTCATCAACCCGATCGCGACCAGATCGTTCCAGCAGCAGGCGGCGGTGGGCTTGTCCTTCAGCGCCAGAAACTGCCCCGCGGCTTCGAAGCCGGCCTGCTTGGTGCGGGGGCCGGGAATGCGCCAGGACGGCTTCACCTCCAGGCCGGCCGCCTCCATGGCGTTGAGATAGCCCTGGTAACGGTCGCGACCGGTCGAGGTCTGGTCGGTGCCGCCGACCATGGCGATGCGCTTGTGGCCGAGCGAGATCAGATGATTGGTGGCAAGTGCGGTGCCATAGGCATCGTCGCCGCGGAACACCGGCACGTCGGCGCCGGCGACGCTGCGCGCGATCAGCACCGCCGGCAGGCCGTTTTCTTCGGCCATGATGATGTCCTCGGCCGGCGTGCCTATGGCCGGCGACATGATGACGCCGTCGGCGCCGAGCTGCAGCAGCGTGTCGATGAAGGTGCGCTGCTTTTCCAGCTGGTCGTAGTGATTGGACAGGATGAAGGTCTGGCGGCTGCGGTCGAGCTCGCTTTCGATCGAGCGCAGTATCTCGGCGAAGAAGGGGTTCATGATGTCGTGCACGACGACGCCGACGATGCCGGAGCGCGAGGTGCGCAGCGAGGCGGCGCGGCGGTTGTAGATATAGCCGATGGCGCGCGCGTGCTCCTTGATGCGCTCCCGCGTGGCGCCGGCCACCAGCGGGCTGTCGCGCAGCGCCAGCGATACCGTTGCCGTGGAGACGCCGAGCGCATCCGCGATCGTCGAAAGCTTGATCTTCTGTGCCAGCGCCCTTCGCTCCCCAGGGTCTTTAAACTGTTTAAATTCGGCCTTATGCCATCGATCGGGAGCAAATCAAAGTTTTTTCGCCAGCGCCTCGGCCTCGGTGTCGAGCGAGGCGGAGTTGCGCACGCGAAGCCGGTGCTCGCGGTGGATGATATAGAGGCCACTGGCAACGATGATGGCGGCGCCCAGCAAGGTCCAGCGATCGGGGAACTGGTGGAAGATCAGCCAGCCTGAGATGATCATCCACACCATCTGCGAATAGGGGAAAGGCGCCAGCTGCGTCGTGGTCGCCAGGCGATAGGCCCGGACCAGCAGATAGTGGCCGCCGGCGCCGAAGACGCCCAGCATCAGGACGATGAACCATTGAAAGCCGCCGTGCGGCAGCGCGGGCGCAAAGGCAAGCATCGGGGCCAGCAGCACCGACGGCGCCAGCGCCGAGAACAATATCAGGCTCTCCGATGTTTCGGTCGAGGACATACGCCGCGTCATAATGACGTAGAAGGAGTTCGACAGCATCGAGCACAGCGCGAAGAGATGGCCGATGCCGAACACGCCCACGCCGGGCCTGGTGATGATCAGGACACCGACAAAGCCGGTGAGGATCGCCAGCCAGCGCCGCCAGCCGGCCCATTCGCCGAGCAGCGGGCCGGCAAGGGCGGTGATGACCATCGGGCCAAAGAAATAGATCGACGTCGTCTCGGCCAGCTGCAGCGTCTTCAGCGCCAGGATGTTGAACATGGTCGAGCCGAAAAGCATGCAGCCGCGCAATATATGCGCCGGCAGGTTGTTGGCGCGAAAGCGCGCCGGCTCGCGCCAGCCGCGCAGGAAGACGCCGACGAGCAAGACATGGACGGTGAAGCGGGCCCAGGCGACGATCAGCGCCGATACGCCGGCCAGCACCAGATATTTGCTGGAGGTGTCGAGAAAGGTGAAGCAGACATAGACGCAAAGCATCAAAAGCATCGCCGCGGGCGGCGTTGCGCTGTCGTCGTTGTTTTTGGGAATGCTCAAGGTCGGGCCGAAGGGAGGATAGACGTCCCCTTCTGCGGCAATCGCCGCTGGCCGGCAAGCCAAAAGCCCCAACAAGCGCTTTGGACAGGCTTAGAGCGCATCGCCGTCGGCGATTGGCTTGAACGGTTCCTCGCGGTTCGTCATCCACGGGCGGAGCAAGGAGCGAAGCGACGCGCGCAGACCCGAGGATCCATGCCGTTACATCGACGCTCCAGCAACGGTGCAAAATTCTGCTCCGCTGCGAACCTCGGCGAAGGTCACGGCATGGATCCTTGGGTCTTCGCTCCGCTTCGCGTCGCTACGCCCAAGGATGACGAAGTTGGCGAGGTCGCTGCTAATCCCGAACGTTCAAGACGGATAAAATCACCCATGCATGCGGGCGCCCTTGGTGATCTTGTCGACCAGCTTCTTCTCGCCGCGCAAGGCGATGCCGACGACCTTGGCATCGTCCGGGGCGAATTCGGCGAAGACGGCGCGGTTGGCCACGTCGTGGCCGGTCGAAAACATCTCCTCGACATAGGCGGATGTCGTCACGCCGCGCTCCAATGACCGGCGATGGATCGTGCTGAGCGTCACCGCGTCGGCCGAGAGGACGATGACCGGCTGGACCGACATCGGATTGTAGAGGTTGCCGGCACGGTCGCGATACGGCTCGCCGATGATCTCGGGGAATTGCGCGACGATGCCGCTGGTGAGGAAGGCGGTGACGTTGAGCTTCTGCCAGACCGGCAGATCCTCTCTGAGAACAATTGCAATTTTCGTATCGAACACCAAGATTGAGACTCCGGGATGGCCCGCGACGGGCGGAACAGGGCGATGGCGCAGGCTCTAGGCGCAGAAGCGAAGCAAGGTCTTGAACGTTCGTGCGCGGACGCGGCCAATGGCGATCGCATTGTTTCGGCGCCGGGTGGGCTGGGCCTCGAACGCATCGAGGCGCGTTTCCACGGCAACGCCTTCGAGCCGCACCGGCACGACACCTATGCCATCGGCGTGACATTGCACGGCGTGCAGCGCTTCCATTATCGCGACGCGCTGCAACACAGCCTGCCCGGCCAGGCGATCGTGCTGCACCCGGACGAATTACATGATGGCGGCGCCGGCACCGAAGACGGGCTGCGCTACCGGATCCTCTATCTGGAGCCGTCCCTGCTGCTCGATAGCCTCGATGGCGAGCCACTGCCTTTCGTGCGCAACGCCGTGGTCGACGATCCTCACTTGCGGGACACGCTTTTGTCGGCGCTAACCCCACTGGACGAAGAGCTCGATGACCTGTTCGTGGCGGATTTCGTCGCGCAGCTGGCGCAGCATCTGAGACGCCACGCCGGAAAGCCGGCAAAATCAACAGGCAAGACCGCGTGGCGCGCGGCGACACTTGCGCGCGACTATCTTGCGGAGAATGCCGAACGGCCGGTGCGCTCCGATGAGCTCGAGGCCGTTACCGGCCTCGACCGCTATCAGTTATCACGGCATTTTCGCGCTACTTATTCGACCAGCCCGCACCGCTTCCTGTTGATGCGCCGGCTGCAAAGAGCGCGGCGCATGATCGCCGAGGGAGAACCGCTGGCGGAGATCGCCGCCGGAGCCGGCTTCAGCGACCAGAGCCATTTCAACCGGCATTTCAAGAGGGCGTTCGGCCTGACGCCGGGGCGTTGGGCGGCGCTGGTGAGGCGCGACGCGTAGCGTCGTCGCTTAAGGGCAAGGCGTCCGGTAATGGCCTTCAGGCGCGACGCGCAGCGTCGTCGCCCTTTTCACTAAGCCGCCGATGCCTGGGCCCGCGTGGTTGCGCGCCGATGCTGCGCATCGCGCGTCTGTCACCAACGCCGTGCAGTTGAGCGATGACGCTGCGCGTCACGCTTCATCCATCTCCGCGTCGTCGTCCATCAGGACCAGGTCTTCGTTCGACAAATTCGCCTCGATACGGGCGAGCAGCTTGAACAGCGCCTTCTGGTCCTTCTTGTCGAGCCCCTTCAGCGCCTGCTTCTCGGTCTTCTTGACCGATTTCTCGATGGCGCGGATGGTTTCGCGGCCGGACTCGGTGAGGAAGATATGCGCCTGCCGGGCATCGGCGTTGGAGGCGCGCTTTTCCAGGAAACCCTGGGCCTGCAGCCGGTTGATGGTCTTGGTGATGGTCGGCGGACGCACACCGAGCCGGCCGGCGAGGTTGCCGGGGGTCTGGCCATCCTCGCGATCGAGCGCCAGCATGATCTGGTCCTGGCCGGCGTAGAAACCATGCGCCAGAAGCCGCGCCGCGAGCGCCGTTCGGGCCAGCCTCGCCGCCGAATGCAGCCGGCTCATTGTCGCAGTCTTGTCCGCCTTGGCCATGGCCATTCCCTCTTCGGCCGAACCGGCGCGGCCAGCATAGAGGCTGTCCGGCGGTTGGCAAATGACGATCCCTAAGAAACCGGCTTGCGGAACGCTTTGCCGGCAAGCATTGCGGTGTTCGCGCAGGTGATGCCAGATGTTTATTTCAGTTAGATGACAAACGACTTTTGCGCAGGCGGGATTCAAAGCGGAAGCCGATCAGGGCTGCCTGTCGCTGCCGCGGCTCCCGCCTTTGGCCGGCCTCGACCGCGGCCAATTCCTCCTCGCCGCCATTCCGGTCAGAGGGTCCGCCTGGCCCATCGGTTTGGCGCGTGCAAAAGCGCGACGCCCATCCTATATGAGGCCGACAATGCAGATTTTTCGAGGCCAAGATTTCGAGGCAAGTCATGAGCGATGCACAAACGCAAATCCCCGTAACCGTTCTCACCGGCTATCTCGGCGCGGGCAAGACGACGCTGCTCAACCGCATCCTGTCGGAGAACCACGGCAAGCGCTACGCCGTCATCGTCAACGAGTTCGGCGAGATCGGCATCGACAACGACCTGATCGTGGAATCCGACGAGGAAATCTATGAGATGAACAATGGTTGCGTGTGCTGCACGGTGCGCGGCGACCTGATCCGCGTCGTCGAGGGCCTGATGAAACGGCCGGGCCGCTTCGACGCCATCGTCGTCGAGACCACCGGTCTCGCCGACCCGGTGCCGGTGGCGCAGACCTTCTTCATGGACGACGACGTGCGCACCAAGACCAAGCTCGACGCGGTGGTGGCGCTGGTCGACGCCAAGCATTTGCCACTGCGCCTCAAGGATTCCAAGGAAGCCGAGGACCAGATCGCCTTCGCCGACGTGGTGGTGCTGAACAAGACCGATCTAGTCACGCCGGAAGAGCTGGAAAAGGTCGAGGCGACGATCCGCGCCATCAACCCGGCGGCAAAGATCCATCGCACGCAGCGGTCCGGCGTGGCGCTCGACGAAGTGCTCGACCGAGGCGCCTTCGATCTGTCGCGCGCGCTGGAGAGCGATCCGCATTTCCTCGAGGCGCATGATCACGACCATGACTATGATCACGACCACCAGCATCATGACCATGACGGGCACGATCATCATCACCATCATGACCATGCTTCCGACATCCATGACGTGACGGTGAAGTCGGTGTCGCTGCGCGGCGGCGAGATGGACCCGAAGAAGTTTTTCCCCTGGATCGAGAAGGTGACTCAGATGGAAGGGCCAAACATCCTGCGGCTGAAGGGCATCATCGCGCTCAAGGGCGACGAGGACCGCTACGTGCTGCAGGGCGTGCACATGATCCTCGAGGGCGACCACCAGCGCGCCTGGAAGGACGGCGAGAAGCACGAGAGCCGGCTGGTCTTCATCGGCCGCGATCTCGACGCCGAGCGGTTGCGCAAGAGTTTTGAAGCCTGCCAGGCGGCTTGATTTTTCGCCGGCCTCCCCTTCTCCCACAGGGGGAGAAGGGAGAGCCGCAACGCCGGCGCCCTTCCTTATAGCGATTCCAAGCATGGGTTGAGACCCTCAGCTCGACCCCTTATGGGAAGGGCATTGATCTCGAATGGACCGCCCCTATGCCCACAGTCGCCCCGCTTGATCTCGAAGGCCATTGCGTCGCCGCCGTCTTCCTCAACGACGTGCCGCATTTCGCTTTGGCCGACGGCGTGATCCACCGCCTGGAGAATGGGCAGAAGACGGTGCAGGCCAATGACGGCCTGCTTGCCGCCTTCCATGACGCGGCCAACGACCGGCTGATCACCGGCGGCGAAGACGGCAAGGTGTTTGCCGTCAAGGCCGGCGGCAAGGTGAGCGAACTGGCGAGCGCCGGCAAGAAGTGGGTGACCAGCGTCACCGCCGGACCGCAGGGCGCCATCGCCTACGCCTCCGGCAAGACCGCCTTCGTGCGTTTCGCCGACGGCAAGATCAAGGAATTCGCTCATCCGCGCTCGGTGGAAGGGCTTGTCTTCTCGCCCAAGGGCATGCGTTTCGGCGTGGCCCGTTACAATGGCGCGACGCTGCATTTTCCGGCGGCCGAAGGCAAGCCGGTGGAGCTCGAATGGGCCGGCGCCCATACCGGCATCACCTTCTCGCCGGATGGCGCCTTCCTGGTCACCACCATGCAGGAAAACGCGCTGCATGGCTGGAAGCTCGCCGACGGCAAGCACATGCGCATGTCAGGCTATCCCGGCAAGGTGAAGAGCCTGTCCTGGAGCGTGAAGGGCAAATGGCTGGCGAGTTCGGGCGCGCCGGCGGCGATCGTCTGGCCGTTTCAAGCCAAGGACGGGCCGATGGGCAAGGCGCCGCTGGAACTCGGCACGCGCGGCAACACGATGGTGACCTGCGTCGCCTGCCATCCGAGCCAGGACGTGGTGGCCATCGGCTATGAGGACGGCATGGTGATCGCGGCGCGCTTTGCCGACGCCAAGGAAGTGCTGCTGCGCCGCCCCGGCAAGGGCGCCATCACCGCCATGATGTGGGACAAGGAAGAGCGCCGCATCGTCTTCGGAAGTGCGGCCGGCGATTGCGGCGTGATTGACATCACCGCCTGATCATTCGGCGCCGCAGGACACATCGCCCTTGAACTCGACTGGATCGCTGCTCGCGCCGGCCGTGCCGTCAGAGACCGCGAGCGTGTAGCGCCCGTTATAGGTGCTTTCGTCGCTGGCCTTGGTCAGGATCGTCAGCTCCACCGAGCGGTAGGTGTCCTTGGCTTCGTGCTCGCGATAAACGAGCAGCCGCAACTCCTCGCCGTCGAGCCAGTATTGCGTAAGGTTCTGGTCCTCGAACACCGTCTTGCGCAGGCTGTCGGTGGCGGGACGGGCCTTGATCTCCAAGTCACCGCGGAAATTGAAGGTCGGCCCGCCCAGGCCACGGGTCACGCCGGCGTCGAGCTGGAAGGCGACCTTGGCGTCATCGACCGAGCACCAGAGGGCGCCGGAGGCGAAACCGCCATTCACTGACGCAAGAAGCACTGCCCCGCAAAGAACTGTCCGCATTTTCCCCTCCTCCATGCCTGCCCGCAATGAGGCCCTGAC
This sequence comes from Mesorhizobium sp. M2A.F.Ca.ET.046.03.2.1, assembly GCF_003952425.1. Lineage (NCBI taxonomy): Bacteria > Pseudomonadati > Pseudomonadota > Alphaproteobacteria > Hyphomicrobiales > Phyllobacteriaceae > Mesorhizobium > Mesorhizobium sp. M2A.F.Ca.ET.046.03.2.1. Next base: position 2,532,259 of record NZ_CP034449.1, read on the forward strand.
GGAGGTGCCGGGTCAAGAGCGCTGAGCCAACGCCCGCCGCCGGCGCGGCCAATTGCGGTTTTGCTAGCCGGTTGGCAGAGTGCCGCGCGAAACACAGGGGTTTTCATGCAGGCATCGGACAGTTCCAGGAATTCCATCGGCGGCATCGACATCGCGCGCATCGCCGAATTGCGCGAAGGGGAAGCGGCCGCCTTCCGCAAAGCGCGGCCGAAATCCGAGGCGAAGCTTGGCAATGGCATCGCCGGCTTCCTGGGCGGCGTGCCGATGCATTGGATGATCGACTGGCCGACACCATTCCCGATACTGGTCGACGGCGCCAAGGGCGCCACCATTACCGATATCGACGGCAACAGGCTCGACGATTTCTGCCTCGGCGACACCGGCTCGATGCTCGGCCATTCGCCGCCGGCGGTCGCGCGCGCGATCCGCCGGCAGGCGGCGCGTGGCCTGACATACATGCTGCCCAGCGAGGATGCGCTGGCGATCGGCCCGCTCCTGCAGCAGCGCTTTGGCCTCCCCTACTGGCAGATCGCCACCACCGCCACCGACGCCAACCGTTTCGCGCTGCGCGTCGCCCGCGCGGTCACCGGGCGCGAGAAGATCCTGGTCTTCAACGGTTGCTATCATGGCTCGGTCGATGAGACGATGGTGCGGCTGATCGACGGCAAGCCGGCGAACCGGCCTGGTTTGGCCGGCGAATTCCGCGATCTCACGCGGGCGACCAAGATCGTCGAGTTCAACGATGTTGCCGCATTGGAAGCAGCGCTCGCGGACCGCGACGTAGCCTGCGTCATCACCGAGCCGGTGCTGACCAATTCCTGCATGGTGCTGCCGGATGCCGGCTTCCATGACGCGCTGCGGCGGCTGACCCGCGCGGCCGGCACGCTGCTCCTGATCGACGAAACCCACACCATCTCCACCGGCCCGGGCGGCTATACGCGCAAGTACGGGCTGGAGCCAGACCTGTTCGTGCTCGGCAAGCCGGTGGCCGGCGGCGTGCCGGCGAGCATCTGGGGGATGAGCGAGGAGGTCGCCACGCGTTACGCCGCCTATAACCGGACCAAGGAGCCCGGCTATTCCGGCATGGGCACGACGTTGTCGGCCAACCCGCTGCAGTTCGCGGCAATGCGCGCGACGCTAGAGGAGGTGATGACGGAGCAAGCCTACGCGCATATGGACCGGCTGGCGCGCCGGCTCGATGCGGGGCTGACCGCCGTCATCCAGCGAAACAAGCTGCCCTGGCATGTCGCGCGGGTCGGCGCGCGCGTCGAATTCATCTGCGCGCCCGGACCGCTGCATAATGGCGCCGAGGCCGAGAAGGCGCATGCGCCGGAGCTCGAAGCCGCCATCCATGTCGCGCTGGTCAATCGCGGCGTGCTGATCGCGCCGTTCCACAACATGATGCTGATCTCGCCGGTGACGTCTTCAGCGCAAGTGAGCCGGCTGATCGCCGCCTTCGCCGCGGTTGCGGCCAGGCTGACGGCGTGAGAAAAGCGGCCATGGACAATCCGAACGCCGTAACAACATCGCCTTCCGGGTCGACGCCCGCCAAGGCGAAGGCCTTTCTCGACGCGCATCCGGAGATCGAGGCGTTCGACATCGTGCTGACCGACGCCAACGGTATCGGCCGCGGCAAGATCGTGCGCCGCCATGAGCTGATGGGGATTTTCGAGAACGGAAGGCACCTGCCTATCTCGATCCTCGGCCTCGACATCACCGGCGAGGACGTGCACGAGACCGGACTGGTGTGGGATACAGGCGACGGCGACCTCAGGGCGTGGCCGATCCCGGGCACGCTGGTGCCGCTCTACGGCACCAATCCGGCGCGCGGCCAGGTGCTGATGTCGATGTACCATCTCGACGGCCAACCGATGACCTCCGACCCACGGCTGGTGCTGGCAAGGCAGGTGGAATTGCTGGCGGCGCGCGGCCTGCATCCTGCTGGCGCTTTCGAGCTGGAGTTCTTCCTGCTGTCCAACGAGCGCGATGCGGATGGCAAGGTGCAGCCTGCCCGCGCGGTGCTCGACGGCCGTCGTTCGGCGAAGACCGAGGTCTATTCCGTCGACCATCTGCATGGCATGGAGCCGCTGTTCTCCGACATCTACGCGGGGGCCAAGGCGCAGGGCATTCCGGCCGAAACGGTCATTTCCGAATACGCGCCCGGCCAGTACGAGCTGACGCTCAACTACCGCAAGGACGTGATGCGCGCGGCTGACGACCTCGTCATGCTGAAGCGGCTGGTCAGGGCGCAGGCGCGGCGGCACGGCGTCACCGCCTGCTTCATGGCCAAGCCCATCGAGTCCTATGCCGGCTCCGGCATGCATTTCCACGTCTCGCTGCAGGACGATGCCGGCCGTAACGTCTTCACCGAGGCCACCGGCGAGAAATGGTCACCGAAGCTGCTCAACGCGCTTGGCGGCCTGATCCACACCATGGCGGAATCGATGCTGGTGTTCGCGCCGCACGCCAATTCATGGCGGCGCTTCGTTTCGCAATCCTACGCGCCCGTGGCGCCGACATGGGGCGTCAACAACCGCTCGGTGGCGCTGCGCGTGCCGGCGGGCGACGCCAGGAACCGCCGCATCGAGCACAGGCCGTCGGGCGTCGACGCCAACCCCTATCTGGTAGCGGCGACGGTGCTGGCCGGCATCGTCAAAGGGCTCGACGAAGGGCTGGATCCGGGGCCAGAGACCACCGGGAACGGTTACGAGCAGCCGAGCGAAAGATCGACCATGCCGGCCGACTGGCGCGCCGCGATCGAGGCGGCCAGGGGATCCGATTTCCTGAAATCGGCGCTGGGTCCCGACCTGCACCGGACCTTCGTGGCGATCAAGCAGGCCGAATATCTGCGCGTCGCGCGCACGGTCAGCGAATTGGACTACCACCTCTATCTGCACGAGGTGTAAGGCGGACGACACGCGCGTGGCGATCACGTGTTGCCGCGGACAATCAAAAGTTATAGCCAATTGCATTTCTGGAACATATCATGAACAAATGGCTGTGCTTTCCGTCCGCGAGAAACTGGCGATCCTGTCCGACGCCGCCAAATACGACGCTTCCTGCGCATCGTCCGGCTCGGCGAAGCGCGACTCGCTGAGATCGGGCGGCATCGGCTCGACGGAGGGTTCCGGCATCTGCCATTCCTACGCGCCGGACGGGCGCTGCATCTCGCTCTTGAAAATCCTGCTCACCAATTTCTGCATCTATGACTGCAGCTATTGCATCAACCGCTCGTCCTCGAATGTGCGGCGCGCTCGCTTCAGCGTCGATGAGGTGGTGAAGCTCACCATGGATTTCTACCGCCGCAACTACATCGAGGGGCTGTTCCTGTCCTCTGGCGTCATTCGCTCGCCGGACGAGACGATGGGCGAGATGGTCGAGGTGGCACGCAGGCTCAGGATCGAGGAAAAGTTCGGCGGCTACATACACCTCAAGACCATCCCCGAAGCGTCTGCCGAACTGATCGAGAAGGCAGGGCTTTATGCCGACCGTTTGTCGATCAATGTCGAGCTGCCGACGGACGAAGGCGTCAAGAAACTGGCGCCGGAAAAGAAACCGGAAACGATCCGGCTTTCGATGGCCAAGCTGCGCCGCAAGATCGAGGAGAAGGCCGAGCCCACTTTGCAGAGCCGCAGGCGCGAGCGCTTCGCCCCGGGTGGCCAGTCGACGCAGATGATCGTCGGCGCCGACACGACCTCCGACGACGGCATATTGCGCGCGAGCGCCCGGCTCTATGGCAGCTATCACCTGCGCCGCGTCTACTACTCCGCGTTCAGCCCGATACCCGATTCAACATCTTCGCTGCCCTTGCAGAAACCGCCGCTGATGCGCGAGCACCGGCTCTATCAGGCCGACTGGCTGATGCGCTTCTACGGCTTCTCGCAGCCGGAAATCCTGGCCGGCAGCAATGACGGGATGCTCGACCTTGCCATCGATCCCAAGCTCGCCTGGGCGCTGCGCAATCGGGGCCGATTCCCGGTCGACGTCAACCGCGCCGAGCGAGAGGCGCTGCTGCGCGTTCCCGGGCTCGGCACCAAGGTCATCGACAGGATCGTCGAGACGCGCCGTCACCGCCGGCTGCGGCTCGAGGATGTCGGCCGGCTCTGCCATTCGATCGCCAAGGTGCGGCCCTTCATCGTCGCGGAAGGCTGGTCGCCGGGCGCGCTGACCGACAAGGCCGGCTTGCGCCAGGCGATCACCCGCTCCTGCGAGCAGCTTTCCTTGTTCTGACCATGGCAAGAACACAGCTCAACCTCGCCGCTCATGTCGTCCGGCTCGGCAGCCAGACCGATTTTGCCGGCTGGCGCGACGCGGCGCGGCGGCTGGCGACGAACGATATTCCGCCGGAAGATGTCGCGTGGCAGGTCGAGCCGGATCGCGAAGATGGCGCCAGCGATTTGCCGGCTGCGCAAGCCGATGCGCGACTGGTCGTGCCGCGCGACTTCATCGAGCGAGCCGAGACGGTGATCTGCCATTGCGACCCCGAGCGCTTCGGCTTTCTCTACCGGCTGCTCTGGCGATTGCGCTCGGAGCCGAAGCTGCTTTCGATCGCCACCGATCCCGATATCCGGCGGCTGGAGGCGATGGAGAAGGCCGTGCACCGCGACATCCACAAGATGCGCGCCTTCGTGCGCTTCCGAAAAATCGGCGAAGGCCCGGACGAGCGTTATGTCGCATGGTTCGAGCCCGACCATTACATCGTCGAGCGCAATGCCGATTTCTTCGTGCGTCGTTTCACTGGCATGCGCTGGACGATCCTGACCCCGCATGCCTCGGCCGACTGGGACGGCGAGAGGCTGGCGATGGGGCCGGGTGCGGCCAAGCGCGACGCGCCGGCGGAAGACGATGCCGAGGCGTTGTGGCGGACCTATTTCGAAAACATCTTCAACCCGGCCCGCCTCAAGGTGAAGGCGATGCAGAAGGAGATGCCGAAGAAATATTGGCGGAACCTTCCCGAGGCCTCGCTCATTCCAGATTTGATAGCAGGAGCGGACAAAGCCGCGTCAGACATGATCGCCCGGATGCCAACCAGCCCAGCACCGCATCATGCCAAGGTGAAGGCCAAGCACTGGCCCACGCCCGAGCCGTCCGATGTGGCGGCGCCTGAGGCCGACGATATTCCGGAGCTGCGCGAGGAGGCGAAAGGCTGCCGCCGCTGCCCGTTGTGGCGCGATGCGACGCAGACCGTCTTCGGCGAAGGGCCAGAAAATGCCGACGTGATCTTCGTCGGCGAGCAGCCTGGCGACCAAGAGGACCTGGCCGGCAAGCCGTTCGTCGGGCCGGCGGGCAAGGTGTTCGACAGCATCCTGGACGACGCCGCGATCGATCGCCACAAGGTCTATGTGACCAATGCGGTGAAACACTTCAAATTCGAGCCGCGCGGCAAAAGGCGCATCCACTCCAAGCCCAATGCCGGTGAGATCCAGGCCTGCCGCTGGTGGCTGGACAAGGAGCTTGACCTGGTCAAGCCTAACCTCGTTGTGGCGCTCGGCGCGACGGCGGCGCAATCGCTGCTCGGCAAGGCGGTGCCGATCACCAAGATGCGCGGCGACGTTGTCGAGCGCGAGGATGGCTTGCGGGTGTTCCTGACGATCCACCCCTCCTTCATCCTGCGCATCCGGGAGCAGGAGGACAAGGAGGCCGAGAGGGAGCGGTTCTTGCAGGATATGCGGAAGGTCAAGCAGCTGATGGGGGCTTGATCGTTCTACGCACCGGATGATGCTGTTGCGGGGTGTGCGGCCTTGGAGATTAGCGGAGACGCCCCACCGCTTCGTCATCCACGGGCGGAGCAAGGAGCGAAGCGACGCAGCGCAGACCCGAGGATCCATGCCGTGACTTAAACGCGCCGCGACGGTGCAGAATTCTGCTCTGCTGCACTCTTCGGCTAAGGTCACGGCATGGATTCTAGGGTCTACGCGCGTCGCTTCGCTCCTTGCTCCGCCCTAGAATGACGAGCTCTGTGGGGCTCCGCGCTACCTAACCAGAATCGCCCTCAGATCGTTCACGTTCGTCCCCGTCGGCCCCGGCACGAACAAATCTCCAACCGCATTAAATGCCGTCCAGGCGTTGTTACCGGCGAGCATTGCCTTGGCGTCGACGCCTGCCGCGCGCATGCGCGCCACGGTCGAGCCGTCGGCGAAGGCGCCGGCATTGTTCTCCGAGCCGTCTATGCCGTCGGTGTCGGCAGCAAGGGCATGAATGCACTCGACACCGTCGATACCGATGGCGAAGGCGAGCAGGAATTCGGAATTGCGGCCGCCCTTCCCCTTGGCCCGCAAGGTGACGGTGGTCTCGCCACCGGACAGGATCAGCACGGGCTTCTTGAAAGGGCGGTTGCGCGTCGCCACCTCGCGCGCGATCGCGGCGTGGACGCCTCCGACCTCGCGCGCCTCGCCCTCGATGGCATCCGACAGGATGACCGTCTCGATGCCTTGCCGCTTCGCTTCGGCGGCGGCAGCTTCCAGCGAGACGCCGGCCGAGGCGGTCAGGTGCACCTCATTGCCGGCAAAGCGCGGATCGCCGGGACGCGGAGCATCGGCGTCGGGCGACTGGATATGGGCCATGACCGAGGCCGGCAGCTTCATGCCATAAGCGGCGATCGAGGCCAGTGCATCCTGACGGCTGCCGGTGTCGGGAACGGTCGGCCCCGAGGCGACCAGCGCCGGGTTGTCGCCGGGGATGTCGGAGACGACCAGCGACACGACCCGCGCCGGATGCGCCGCGGCAGCCAGGCGTCCGCCCTTGATGGTCGAGACATGCTTGCGGATGGTGTTCATCGCCGCGATCGGCGCGCCGGAGGCAAGCAGCGCCTCGTTGACGGCGATCTCGTCGGCAAGCGTCAGGCCGGGAGCGGGAGACGGCAGCAGGGCCGAGCCGCCGCCGGAAATCAGCGCCACGACCAGGTCTTCCGAAGTCAGGCCCCGCACCTTCTCGAGCAGCCGGCGCGAGGCCTCCAGGCCGGCGGCATCCGGCACCGGATGCGCCGCCTCGATGATCTCGATGCGCTCACAACTGGCGCCATAGCCGTAGCGGGTGACGACCAGACCATCGATGGGACCGTCCCAGACCTTCTCGAAGGCCGCCGCCATCTGCGCCGAGCCCTTTCCCGCGCCGATGACGACGGTGCGGCCTTTCGGCTTAGCCGGCAAATGATTGCGGATCGTCTTTTCCGGGTCGGCGGCGGCGACGGCGGCCTTGAAGATCGAGGTGAGGAAGGTCTTTGGATCGGTCATTTGTCTTCCGGCGGCAATCTGAGCTTGCTCGCATCGACGCCGAGATGCGCGCAGATCGCATCGACCACGACGCCGTGGTCCTCGCGCTCCGGCAGGCCCGAAACGGCGATGACGCCAATGACCCCGGCCCCCTTGACCGTGACCGGAAAGCCGCCGCCGGCCAGCACATAGTCGGCGATGTCAAGCGCTTCGCCGACCTTGAACGTGCGGTCAGGCCGCTGCTGCTCCAGCACAAGGCGATAGGTGCTTCTCAGATAGCGCTTCACGACGTTGATCTTGCGCCGCGCCCAGTCCGGATTGGAGGCGTTGGAGCCCGGCATCGCGGCATAGAAGAGCGGCCGGTCGAAGGTCCTGATGTCGACGATGATCGGCAGCTCTTCCTTCAGCGCCCGATCCCTGATGCCGGAACCGATCTTGAAGGCGACGGCCTCGTCGAAGGCCGGGAAGACCAGCGTGGCTTCCTGTTTCTTGATCAGAGCGATGTCGTCGGCGGTGGCCATGTCTCTTTCTCCGAAAATCGACACCGTCGTTTGTACGACAAGCTCCGTGTGGTCAAGCATCCATCGCGGACGCCCCCTCATCCGGCCTCTTCGCGGCCACCTTCTCCCCGAGGGGAGAAGAGACTGGCGCCAGCGCCGGCTCGCTCCTCTCCCCTCGGGGAGAGGTCGGATTGCCCCGAATTGCGCTTCGCAATTCGGTCGGCAATCCGGGTGAGGGGGTCACCCTGCGACAATCGCGCTCTTCGCCGGACGGCCCGCCAGATAGACCTCGCGCACAACCCGATCGTCGCCCAGCGTCTGCAAGAGGAACAGCTCCTCCGCCAGCGTCTCGACCGTCTCCATCCTGAGCCGCATGCCCGGCGTGGCATGGGCATCGAGCACGACGATGTCGGCATCGGTGCCCTCCTCCAGCGTGCCGACCTTGTCGGCCACCGACAGCGCCTCGGCATTGCCGCGCGTCAATTGCCAGAAGGACTGGAACGGGTTCAGCTTCTCGCCGTTCAGCGCGATCACCTTGTAGCCCTCGTCCATGGTGCGCAGCATCGAATAATTGGTGCCGCCACCGACATCGGTCGCGGCCGCAATCCGAAGCGGCTTCTCGCGCAGACGATAGCGCTGGTAGTCGAACAGGCCGGATCCGAGGAAAAGATTGGAGGTGGGGCAGAACACCGCGACCGAGCCCGATTGCGACAGCGCATCCGCCTCGCGCTCCGACAAATGGATGCAGTGGCCGAACAGGCTCTTTTTGCCGAGCAGGCCGTAATGCTCATAGACGTCGGTGTAGTCGCGCGACCAGGGGTAGAGCTCCTGGGTGAAGGCGATCTCGGCGTGGTTCTCCGACAGATGCGTCTGCATGTGCAGGCCGGGATGCTCGCGGCAGAGCGCGCCGGCCATCTCCATCTGCTCGGGCGTAGACGTAATGGCGAAGCGCGGCGTGATGGCATAGAGCTGACGGCCCTTGCCGTGCCATTCGGCAATCAGCGCCTTGCTGTCGTCGTAACCGGTTTGCGGCGTGTCGAGCACGCCGTCCGGGGCGTTGCGGTCCATCATCACCTTGCCGGCGATGTTGAGCATGTTGCGCTCATGCGACTCGGCGAAGAAGGCTTCCGCCGATGATTTGTGCACCGAGCAATAGGCGGCGACCGTCGTCGTGCCTTGCCGCAGCATCTCGTCGAGGAACAGCCGCGCGATGCGGCGGCCATGCTGGGCGTTCTGGAATTTCGACTCCTCTGGAAAGGTGTATTTGTTCAGCCAGTCGAGCAGCTCGGCGCCGTAGGAGGCGATGATCTGCATCTGCGGCACATGGACATGCGCGTCGAGGAAGCCCGGCAGGATCAGATGCGGACGATGGTCGATCGTCTCGACGCCGGCGCCCGCCTTCTTCGAGACATCCGCATAGGCGCCGGCGGCGACGATCCTGCCATTGTCAATCAGCAGGGCGCCATCCTCCTCGTAGCGCCAGGCGGAATGGTCGTCGATCGTTTCGGGCCAGCGCATGAAGGAGAGCGTACGGCCGCGCAGAATTTTCGCTGTCATGCCTATTTTCCGGCGCCTTCGAACCAGGCGACCAGAAGGGCCCGTTCCTGGTCGGTGATCTGGGTGACGTTGGCGGGCGGCATGGCATGCGCCCGGCCGGCCTGGATGTAGATCTCGCGCGCATGCTCGGCGATGCGCTCGTCGGTGTCGAGCAGCACGCCCTTCGGCGCATGGTAGATGCCTTCATAGACCGGCTCTTCCGTATGGCACATGGAGCAGCGGCCGAGCACGGTGTCGCGCACGGCCGGGAAATGCGCCGAGGCGATATAGACCTGAGCGGCGGCGGAGGCGGCCGAGGTCTTCGGCTCGCCGGTCAGCACCTTCGGGACGGTCGACAGCCAGATGATGATCATGAACAGCACGGCGGCGCCCAGCCAGGTCCAGGTCGGGTTGCCTTTGCGCGCATGGACCGTGTTGAAATAGTGCCGGATCAGCACGCCGATGATGAAGACCAGCGAGGCGATGACCCAGTTGAACTGCGTGCCGAAGGCCAGCGGGTAGTGGTTCGACAGCATCAGGAACAGGACCGGCAAGGTCAGGTAGTTGTTGTGCAGCGAGCGCTGCTTGGCGATCTTGCCGTATCTCGGGTCAGGCTTGCGGCCGGCGATGAGGTCGGCGACGACGATCTTCTGGTTGGGGATGATGACCATGAAGACATTGGCCGACATGATCGTGGCGGTGATGGCGCCGAGATGCAGGAAGGCGGCGCGGCCGGTGAAGAGATGGGTGAGCCCCCAGGCGATGAACACCAGCACGCAATAGAGCACCAGCATCAGCCCAGTGTCGCTTTTGCCGAGCGGCGAGCGGCACAGAAGATCGTATACGATCCAGCCGACGCCGATGGTGGCCAGCGACAAGAGGATGCCGACCGGCGCCGAGATGTTGAGCACGTTGGGATCGATCAGGAAGAGATCGGCGCCGGCATAGTAGACCACGCAGAGCATGGCGAAGCCCGACAGCCAGGTGGCGTAGGACTCCCATTTGAACCAGGTGAGGTGTTCCGGCATCTCGGCCGGCGCCACCAGGTATTTCTGGATGTGGTAGAAGCCGCCGCCATGCACCTGCCATTCCTCGCCGAAGGCGCCGGCAGGCAGGCCGGGACGCTGGCGCAGGCCGAGATCGAGGGCGACGAAATAGAAGGAGGAGCCGATCCAGGCGATGCCGGTGATTACATGCAGCCAGCGGACGGCGAAGCTTAGCCAGTCCCAGAAAATCGCGAAATCCATCATTGAAATCGTCCCTGCCGATGAGAGCGACTTTACGGTGTGCAGCGCAAACGAAAAGAGGCGAGGTGCGCGATGACTTTCAAAAAAAAATGGAAAATACTAGGCTTGCCCCTCATAGCCGTTTGAGAGCCACGCATGGCCTATCTCGACAACATCGCCGTCTTCGTCCGCGTCGTCGAGCTCGGCAATCTGTCGGCGGCGGGGCGTGACATGCGCATTTCTCCGGCCGTCGCCTCCAACCGCATCAAGGAACTGGAAAAGCATCTGGGGGTGCGGCTGTTCAACCGCACGACCCGTCAATTGATGCCGACCGAGCACGGCACAGTGTTCTACACCGGCGCCAAGCAGGTGCTGGATGCCATCACCGAGGCGGAAGCCGCGGTCGCATCGCTGTCCGGCCAGCCGCGCGGGACCATCAGGGTGACGGCGCCGCTCGGCCTCGGACGGCGGCTGATCGCCTCGGGCATCCCGGATTTCCACGACAAATATCCAGATATCGAGGTGCGGCTCAGGCTCTCCGACCACAATGTCGACATCATGAAGGAAGGCATCGACGTCGCCTTCCGCCTCGGCATCATCGAGGATTCGAGCCTCAGGATGCGCGGCATCATGGAATGCGAGCGCGTGCTGGTGGCGGCGCCGAAATATCTGGAAGCGCGCGGCGAGCCCGCCGAACCCCAGGAACTGATCGGCAGGAAACACGACTGCCTGATGCTGCGCTATGCCGGCGCGCGCGAATATGTCTGGACGCTGCAGACGCCCGGCGGCCCGCAGAAGTTCGAGGTGCACGGCCCTTACGACACTGACGACGGCGACGTGCTGACCGGCTGGGCGCTGTCGGGTCGCGGCATCATCAACAAGCCGCGGTTCGAGGTCGAGCCCTTCATCCGCGACCGCCGGCTGAAGGTGATCCTGCCGCAGACGCCGCCAACGCCGGTGCAATTCGCCGCCGTCTATCCGCACAAGAAGCTGCAGGACCCGAAGGTGCGGCTGCTGCTCGACTTCATGGCCGAGCGCTGCCAGCGGCTGATCAAGGATATTCTTGCGGGGAAGTAGTGGTGGCTTGCTCTCGGTTGGCCGAAGCCTCCGCGACGTCGTCATCCACGGGCGGAGCGACGCGAAGCGGCGCGCAGACCCGAGGATCCATTCCGTGACCTTCGACGTGGGGCGCAGCGGAGCAGAATTCTGCCTCGTTGCGCGGCGCCTCGACGTCACGGAATGGATCCTCGGGTCTGCGCCGCGTCGCTTCGCTCCTTGCTCCGCCATAGAATGACGACCGCGAGGAGCGTTCAGGCTAATCGCCGAAACATGTGGCCGCCAACATGACATTCGGGCCAAGGCCTCTGCCTTGATGCAGTCAAAGGCTGGTCGGCATATGACAGCCTCGTGGCCCACTCGATCCGGTTGCCATGCGCGAAGAGCGGCCTAGGTTGGGGGCCAGACGTCTGCCCGATTTTCAGGGCAGCCGAGGGCCGCCACATGCATTTCGCCGTTTCGCTCAACATCGCAGCCACAGGACAAGACGTCCTGGACTTCGGCCAAATCAGCGCCTTCGTACGGCAGGCGGAAGCGGCCGGTGTGGATATGGTCATCATTTCCGACGTCGCGGAGGGACCATCGACCAGCCCGTTCGAAGCGACCACGCTGCTGGCCGCCTTGGCGACGGTGACCTACAGGATTGGCCTCGTCGCCAGCGCCTCGACGCTCGCGCACCAGCCCTACAATCTGGCGCGCCGTTTTGCTTCGCTCGACATCATCAGCCATGGCCGCGTCGGCTGGAACGCGACACTGAGGCAGAACCCGCGCGAGGCGGCGAATTTCAGCCGCCCGGAAGGTTTCTCCGATGGCGATTTTCGCCGTCGCGCGGAGGAATATATCGGCATCGTCCAAGGGTTATGGCGGAGCTGGGACGGCGATGCCTTGCTGTTCGACAAGGCGGGCGGCCGGTTCCACGATCCCGACAGGATGCATATGCTCGACCATAAGGGCGAGTTCTTCGCGGTGCGCGGGCCACTCAATGTCGCGCGTTCGCCTCAGGACACGCCGGTGCTGGTCATGTCCGGTTTGAACGAAACCGATCGAGATTTCGCAAGCCGTGGCGCCGACGTCATTCTGATCGCGGAACAGTCGGCCGACGCTGCCAATGCTGCGACCGCCGACTTGAGACGCCGGGCGCTTGCCGCCGGCCGCAAACCGGAAGGCGTGATGGTGCTGCTGACGGTCGCCATTGAATCCGAGCCGCCTATCGACGGGCTTCGAAGCTTGCTGGGCTCGAGCGGCTGCGACGGCTTCAATCTTGTTTTGCCGGCTGATGTCCCGGCACTTCAGAATTTTACCGACCGTGCCTTGCCGGAGCTCCGACGCGATGGCCTCGCCGGCCGGGGCCAGCAGGGCGCGACGCTGCGCGCCCGTCTTGGCCTCGGCACAGGAGGCGCAAAATGACCGCGCGCCGGATGAAGCTCGGCCTGTTCTTGTGGGCGACCGGACACCACATCGCCGCCTGGCGCCATCCGGACGCGCATGTGACGGCCGGTATCGACATCGAGCATTACATTCAACTTGCCCGCACTGCTGAAGCGGCGAAGTTCGACATGGTGTTCTGCGAGGACGCCGCCGGCCTGCGCGAGGCCAATGTCAACATTGCCAGCCAGACGTCACGCTCGATCGGCTTCGAGCCGATCAGCCTTCTTTCAGCCCTGGCCGTCCAGACCGAGCGCATCGGCCTGGTTTCCACGGCATCGACCAGCTACAACGAACCCTATGGGCTGGCGCGAACCTTCGCCTCGCTCGACAATCTGAGCGGCGGGCGGGCCGGCTGGAACCTCGTCACCTCGGCCAGCCCGATCGAAGCGGCGAATTTCGGCGCGACGGGGCTGCGGCCGCATGCCGACCGCTATGCGCGGGCGTGCGAGTTCGCCACGGTGATCACCGGGCTCTGGCACCGCAAGCCGGCCGGCCATGACGGCGAAAGCTTCTCGGTGCGCGACCCGCTCGACGTCCCGCCCTCGCCGCAGGGCGCGCCGGTGATGGTGCAGGCCGGAGCATCGGACGACGGCAAGGATCTGGCCGCGCGCACCGCCGATGTCGTGTTCTCGGCCGCGCAGACTTTCGAGGAAGCCAGGGCCTTCTATGACGATCTCAAAGGGCGGCTCGCCGCCTATGGCCGCCAGCCGGACGATGTGAAGATCATGCCCGGAGTGGCGCCGATCGTGGCCGCCACGAAAGCCGAGGCACAGGCGAAATACGATGCACTGCAGGAATTGATCCCCGACGATGTCGGCGTGGCGCTGCTCTCCAGCTATCTCAGCATTTCCGATCTTGGGCGCTACCCGATCGATGGGCCGCTGCCCGAGCTGCCGGAGAGCGAAGGCATGAAGAGCCGGCAGGCGCTGGTCATCGAACAGGCGCGCCGCGACGGGCTCTCGATCCGCGAGCTGGCGCGATACTTTGCCGGCGCGCGCGGCCATTGGCGGATTGTCGGCACTGCCGAAGAGATCGCCGACGAATTGCAGGAGCGTTTTGAAGGCGGCGCCGCCGACGGTTTCAACGTCATGCCGTCCTGGTTCCCGGGCGAGCTCGACGCCTTTGCAACGCTGGTGGTGCCGGAGTTGCAGCGGCGCGGCCTGTTCCGCAGGGACTATGAAGGCCGCACGCTGCGGGACCATCTCGGCCTCAAGCGGCCTATCTAAGATTCTTGGTTTCGCAATTCCGGACGGAAAACCGCGGCGCACTTTTCCTGGAATTGCTTCAGCTCAGTCCATTAGCTGCGCCGTTCCGGACACCCGGATCGAGCTGCCAAGCGTCGGCGGAATATCGGCATGGAGGCGCGAGCGCATGCCCATATCCTCGCCCTGGACGATGTCGATGGCGCCGCCATGCGGCCAGCCGAGATCGCGCAGATAGCCGGCAAAGGCCGCGGTCGCCGCCCCTGTCGCCGGATCCTCGTAGACACCGCCGGAAGCAAAAGGATTGCGCGTGTGGAAAATGCGCGGCGTCTCGGCATAAGCGAGCAGGATCGTGACCAAGCCTTCGCGCCGCATGAAGGACTGGCCCTGCTTCAGGTCATAAGCCATGGCGGCCAATGCCTCACGCGACCTCAGCGCCAGCACGAGGTGGTCGGCGCCGCCGTGGATCAGGGCTGGCGGAATGGCCGGATCGAGATCACCCGGCTGGTAGCCGAACAGCGCCAATGCCTCGCCGGCCAGTTCCGACGAAGCCGGCCCGCTGCGCGTCGGCGGCGACTGCAGCGCGGCGGCGACGTTGGCGCCGTTGCAAAAACCTTCGACGGTGATGTTCGCCTGATTGAGGATCAGCGCGAAGACCCCGTTGCCAAACTTCCTGACTAGCGCCGCACCGAGCGCAATGGTGGCATGGCCGCAGAACGGCACTTCCGATTCCGGCGAAAAGTAGCGGACACGCCAGCTATCGCCCTCGGGCGCGGCGAAAGCGGTTTCGGAGAAGCCGATTTCGGCCGCGACGCGCTGCATGTCGGCCGTATCCGGCAAGGCCTCGCCGATCACCACGCCGGCGGGATTGCCACCGGTGTTGCCGTTCGAAAAGGCTGCTATGCGCAGAATGTCCATGTTTCTCGCCTCGTATTGGTCAGGCGCGCAGAAAACACGGTTCAAAGTCTGTTGGGAAACGAAGAAAGCGACGAGCAGCTGTGAGCGGCAGTCATAGCCGCGTATCTTTGCTGCCAACTCCTCGACACGGGGATTTAAGGCAGCAGGCAAGATTTACACCGTTCGAAATCAGCGCAAGTGCTGGGGATTAGGCCCCAAACTTCGTCATCCCAGGGCGAAGCAGGAGCGCAGCTCCGTCGCGGAGACCCTGGGATCCATGCCGTGACCTTGATCGGGAGGTGCAGTGGCGCAGAATTCTGGATCGTTGCGACGCATCGAAGTCACGGAATGGATCCTCGGGTCTGCGCTGCGTCGCTACGCTCCTTGCTTCGCCCGTGGATGACGAAGTGACGGGCGTTCCTGGCCAATCGCCACGGCAAGGTCAGCCGGCCATCACCTTTTCGGCGCTGGCAGCGCCTGGCGCATCGGAGGCATGCGCGACCAGCGCCGTCATGATCTCGGCGGCGGCGAGCGCGGCAATCACCGGGGGCCGCTTATCCTTAACGGCATTGCCGCCGATCGGCGAGACAAGGCGGTCGAACTCGGCTTCGCTGCCATCGGCGGACTTCAGGAACCAGCTCCTGAAGGTGGCTTTCTTGGTCTTCGAACCGATCATGCCGACATAGGCGGTGTCGTCGCGCTTCAGCGCCTCGGCGACGATCAGGAAATCCAGGGCGTGATCGTGGGTCAGGATGGCGAAGGCTGAGCCGGCCGGCGCCTCGCGCACCACGGTTTCGGGCATCGGCGTCAGCCGGGTTTCCACCGTTTCCGGCATGCCTTCCAATGCCTCGGACCGGGTCTCGACGACGACGACGTGGATCGGCAGCAGCGCCAGCGACGCGGCAAGCGCCTGGCCGACATGGCCGCCGCCGAAGATATAGACATGCGGCAGATGCGCCTCTTCCGATTGAGCGTTGGCGATCAGTTGCTGCTCCAGCGAGCCGTCGACGAGGCGGATCAGCACCTCGACGCGGCCGCCGCAGCATTGGCCGATCTCCGGCCCGAGCGGGACGTCGAGCGTGGCGCAAACTTCATCGACCTCGATGCGGGCCTCTTTACCCTCCCCCTCGTGGGGAGGGTCGGAGAGCAGGCGGCGCGAAGCGGCGTTTGCTATCCGGGGTGGGGGCACGGAGACGCCGCGGCCCCCACCCCGGCCGACTTCGTCGTCCGACCCTCCCCACGAGGGGGAGGGTGAGGAGCGCAGAATCTGCCGCGCCTTGTCGATCGCCATATATTCGAGCTGGCCGCCGCCGATCGTGCCGAAAATGGCCGATGTCGAGACGAGCATGAAAGCGCCGGCCTCGCGCGGCGTCGAGCCTTTCGTGGCCGCGACCTCGACGAGGGCGACCCGGCCGGTTTGGCCGAGGAACGCCTTCAGATCTTGTACTTTCGAGTTCATCGTCTGCATTTCCATCCCGGAAATATAGCGTTTTGCGCCTCGATTTGCACGTTTAGGCGCATTCAGGCCGGCTGCGTGGCCTCCCGCTTCAGCCTCTCGATCGCCATCAAGACACGCTCCGGTGTCGCCGGCGCGTCGAGGCGCGGACAGATCCTGTGGTCCGCGACGCTCGCGACGGCGTCGGAAAGCGCATGCAGAACCGACATGCCGAGCGGGAAAGGCGGCTCGCCGACGGCCTTGGAGCGATGCACGGTCGGCTCGTTCGCCTCGGACCAGTCGGCCAGCGTGACGTTGAAGACTTTTGGACGGTCGGAGGCGAGCGGGATCTTGTAGGTCGACGGCGCATGAGTGCGCAGGCGGCCCTTGTCGTCCCACCACAGTTCCTCGGTGGTCAGCCAGCCCATGCCCTGGATGAAGCCGCCTTCGACCTGGCCGAGGTCGATGGCGCGGTTCAGCGAACGGCCGGTTTCATGCAGGATATCGGTGCGTTCGACCACATATTCTCCGGTCAGCGTGTCGACCGAGACTTCCGAGCAGGAAGCGCCATAGGCGAAGTAGTAGAACGGGCGACCTTCGCCCTTGTCGCGGTTCCAGTGGATCTTCGGCGTCTTGTAGAAGCCGGCCGCCGACAGCTGGATGCGGGCCATATAGGCCTGCTTGACCAGATCGCCGAAGGGTATCTCCTGGTTGCCGATGCGGACGCGGTTGGGCAGGAACAACACCTGGTCGCGCGGCACCTGGTATTTTTCCGAGGCGAAGTTGGTCAGCCGGTCCTTGATCTGGCGGGCGGCGTTCTGCGCCGCCATGCCGTTGAGGTCGGAACCGGACGAGGCGGCGGTCGCCGAGGTGTTCGGCACCTTGCCGGTGGTGGTCGCGGTGATCTTCACCTGATCGAGGTCGATCTGGAACTCCTCGGCCACCACCTGCGCCACCTTTAGGTAGAGGCCCTGCCCCATCTCGGTGCCGCCATGGTTCAGATGCACCGAACCGTCGGTGTAGACATGCACCAGCGCGCCGGCCTGGTTGTAGTGCGTGGCGGTGAAGGAGATGCCGAACTTGACCGGCGTCAGCGCCAGCCCGCGCTTGATGAAGCGGCTGTTGGCGTTGAAAGCGCTGATCTCGCGCCGGCGCCGCGCATAGTTCGAGCTCGCCTCCAGCTCGGCGATGATGCGCTGGATGACATTGTCCTCGACCGTCTGGTGGTAGGGCGTGACGTTGCGGTCGCCCTCCTTGTCACCACTTGCGCCATAGAAGTTCTTCTTGCGGATCTCGAGCGGGTCCTTGCCGAGGGCAAAGGCCACCTCGTCGATGACCCGCTCTGCGCCGACCATGCCTTGCGGGCCGCCGAAGCCGCGAAACGCGGTGTTGGAGACCGTGTTGGTATAAAGCGGCGCTGACTGAGCGTGCACCGCCGGCCAGAAATAGGTGTTGTCGCAGTGGAACAGCGCGCGGTCGGTGACCGGGCCGGAGAGGTCCGACGAAAAGCCACAGCGCGCAGCAAACATGAAGTCGACGCCGAGGATGTTGCCGTCGTCGTCGAAGCCGACCTCGTAGTCGATCAGGAAATCATGCCGCTTGCCGGTCGCGGTCATGTCGTCGTCGCGGTCCGGCCGGATCTTGACCGCACGATGATGGCGCTTGGCCGCGATCGCGGCGAGCGCCGCGAACTGGTTGCCCTGCGTTTCCTTGCCGCCGAAGCCGCCGCCCATGCGGCGGATTTCCACCGTGATGGCGTTGCTCGGGATACCCAGCGCATGGCTCACCATATGCTGGACTTCGCTCGGATGCTGGGTCGAGGAATAGATGGTGACGTCCTGGTCCTCGCCGGGGACGGCCATTGCGATATGGCCTTCGAGATAGAAGTGCTCCTGGCCGCCGAGGCGCATCTTGCCCTTGAGCTTGCGGGGCGCTGCCTTGATCGCCGCCGCCGCGTCGCCGCGCCTCAATGTGAGCGGCGGCGTGACAAGCTTGTCCTTGCGCGGGTCGAGCGCGCCTATGTCGGTGACGAAGGGCAGCTGCTCGTACTCGACCCTGGCCAGCCTGGTGGCGCGGCGGGCCTGCTCGCGTGTCTCGGCGATGACGCAGAAGATCGGCTGGCCATAGAACTCAACCTTGCCCTCGGCGAGCACCGGCTCGTCATGGCGGCCGGTGGGCGAAATGTCGTTTTCTCCCGGCACGTCCTTTGCCGTCAGCACATCGACGACGCCAGGCGCGGCGCGCACGGCCGAGAGGTCCATCTTCGTGATCGTCGCATGCGTCGCGGTGGACAGGCCGAGGCAGCCATGCAGCGTGCCGGCCGGCTCCGGCATGTCGTCGATATAGACCGCCGTGCCGCTGACATGCTTGTGCGCGGATTCGTGGCGCTGGTCGCTGGCGACGCCACCCGAGATCTTCTGGGCCTTGAGGTTAGGGACGTGCTTGGTCATTCAGCCTCCTTTCCTTCTCCCCGTTCACGGCAGGGCTGTCCGGGGAAAGGTTCGGGTGAATCGAAATGCCGCATGTGCATGCCCCGTAAGACGGGGATTTTCCGTCTACCTTCTGGTTGTCGAGACTCAGAAAGGGAACGGGGCATGCGCTTTACGCCTAGCATTCTTGGCAAGCTGGTTGAACCGATCAATCGTCGCCGCTTCCAGACGATTGTGGATAGCCATGACGGGGATGCGTATGACAAGTCGTTCAAGAGCTGGGACCATCTCGTGGTGTTGATCTATGCTCAGCTCAGCGGCGCGACGAGCCTTCGCAGCCTGCAAGCCGGCTGGAACGCCAACTGCCAGCACCATTACCACCTCGGCAGCGACCTGTTGCGGCGCTCGACCTTGTCGGACGCCAACCGGCGCCGCCCTGTAGCCGTCTTCGCCGAGACGTTCGCCCTGCTTGCAGGCCAACTCGACCGGCAGATGCGTCGCGAAGGCAGTGCCATGCTGCGGCTGATCGATTCCACGCCCATCCCGCTCGGCAAGCTTTGCGACTGGGCCAAGTCGAACGGCCGCATCCGCGGCATGAAGCTGCATATCGTCTATGATCCAGACAGCGACTGTCCGCGCGTCCTCGACATCACCGATGCCAACGTCAACGACGCCCAGATCGGCCGCACCATCTCTATCGAAGACGGTGCGACCTACGTGTTCGACAAGGGTTACTGCCACTACGGCTGGTGGACGGCGATCGCGGCGGCGCAAGCCTTCTTCGTCACCCGGCCCAAAACCAACATGGGGCTCAAGCTGGTGTGCGATCGTCCCCTCGCAGCCATGCACGGCGATGGCTTCACCGTGCTTGAGGATGCCGAGGTGAGCTTTGCCAGCAAAGGCGATTCCAAACTGCCGATCCGCTTGCGTCGCATCATCGTGAAGCGAGACGAAGGCGACACCATCACGCTGCTGACCAACGATCTCGAGCGCTCGGCCGCCGACATAGCAGCCCTCTACAAGGGGCGCTGGCAGATTGAGCTCCTGTTCCGCTGGATCAAGCAGCACCTCAAGATCCGTAAGTTCCTCGGCAACAATGACAACGCCATCCGCCTGCAGCTCTTCGCCGCCATGATCGCCTATGCGCTGTTGCGCATTGCAGCGCGCGCATATCGCGTTGCACTGCCGATCCTGCGCTTCACCGACCTGGTGACACGATGCCTGTTCGAGCGGCGCCACATCGCCGCCATCGACAAACCGCCGCCCGTCAATCCAAGTCGAAGGTACCCCCGCTGCTCTCCCGATCAGATGAGCCTCGACTATGTCTAACTTTCCCCGGACAGCCCTGCGTTCACGGGGAGAAGGTGGCCCGAAGGGTCGGATGAGGGGCGGCGCTGACGTCGACGAGTTTGCAGAAAACGACCGGTGCCGGCGCCGCCCCTCATCTGCCTGCCGGCATCTTCTCCCCGTGAACGGGGAGAAGGACGCTACCCGCGACTGCTTGCACGCGTTGATTTGCATCAGGCCGCCTCGCTGCGCGAAACCTGTAGCGGCGCCTTGGTGCCGGTCGTCTCGACATAAAAGCGCAGCAGAAGGTTCTTCGCCGCCAGCGCCCGATATTCGGCGCTTGCCCGCATGTCGGTGAGCGGCGTGAAGTCACTGGCGTATTCGGCCATAGCCGCCTCCACGGTCGCTTCGCTCCAGACCTTGCCGATCAATGCCTTCTCAACCGCCGTGGCGCGCTTCGGCGTCGCCGCCATGCCGCCATAGGCGATGCGGATATCGGCCACCGTACCGTTCTTGGCCAACGTCAGGTAAAAAGCCCCGAGCGTCGCCGTGATGTCCTCGTCGCGGCGCTTGGTGACCTTGTAGACGGCAAATTTTTCGCCGCTCGCCGGCACCGGAACATGCACCGCTTCGACGAACTCGCCGGGCTGACGGTCCTGCTTGCCATAGGCGATGAAGAAGGTTTCGAGCGGGATCGTGCGGCGCTTCTTGCCCTTGCCCAGCGTAAGCTGCGCGCCGAGCGCGATCAGCGGCGGCGGCGTGTCGCCGATGGGCGAGCCGTTGGCGATGTTGCCGCCGATCGTGCCCATGTTGCGCACCTGCTCACCGCCGATGCGGTCGACCAGCGGTCCCAAGGCCGGGATGCGCTTCGACAGCGTCTCGAAGGCTTCGGTGTAGGTTACGCCCGCGCCGATGGTGATGACGCCGTCCTTCTCCGAGATGGCGCGCAGGCCGTCGAGACCGCCGATGAAGATCGCGGGCGAGATGTCGCGCATATGCTTGGTGACCCAGAGGCCGACATCGGTCGAGCCGGCGACGATGGTGGCGCCCGGCTCCTTTTCGAGCAGCCCTGCGAAATCGTCGACGCCGGCCGGCACGATCAGCCGCGCCTTGCCCGACCCGATCTCGACTCTCGCGCCATCGCGCAATGCCTTCAGCCGCGCGGTGATGTCCTTGCGCTCCACCGCCAGCGGATCCTTCGCCGCCTTGCCGTAGCTCGAAATGGCATGCGCGGCGCGCATGATCGCCTCATAGCCGGTGCAGCGGCAAAGATTGCCCTGCAGCGCCTTTTCGATCGCGGCGTTGGACGGATCGGGCGTCTTCATCCACAGCCCGTAGAGCGACATGACGAAGCCCGGCGTGCAGAAGCCGCATTGCGAGCCGTGGAAATCGACCATCGCCTGCTGCACGGGGTGCAACTTACCAGGCTCGCCGCGCAGATGCTCGACAGTGACGACATGGGTGCCGTCGAGCGAACCCACGAAACGGATGCAGGCATTGACGCTTTCATAGACCAGGCCGTCGCCGGCAAGCTTGCCGACCAGCACCGTGCAGGCGCCGCAGTCGCCCTCGGCGCAGCCTTCCTTGGTGCCGCGCAGCGAGCGGTTGAGCCGCAGCCAGTCGAGCAGGGTCGCATCGGGCGCGACGTCTGTGAGAGCCACGTCGCCGCCGTTCAGGATGAAACGTATCTCGGTGCGGACCTTGGTATCGGCCATGTCTCAACTCCCCCGATAGGTCGAGTAGCCATAGGGCGAAATCAAGAGCGGGACGTGATAGTGCCGCGCTTCTGCCATGCCGAAGCGGATCGGCACGATGTCGAGGAAAGCAGGCTCAGGCAAGCTGATGCCTTGGCCACGCAGATAGTCGCCGGCGGCGAAGACCAGCTCATATTCGCCGGTGCGGAACTCGGCGCCGGCGAGCAGCGGCCCGTCGCAGCGACCATCGTCATTGGTGGCGACGGTCTTGAGATGGGTGCGGCTCTGGGCCTCGATGCGGAAAAGCTCGATCGACAGGCCCTTTGCCGGCCGTCCGGTCGCGGTGTCCAGCACATGGGTGGTCAGGCGCCCGCCATCGGCTTTCGACGTTTCTGCCACTGGCGGCCTCCCGTCTCGGTACAATCTCAGATCAATTGTGCGCCAATTAAAGGCGATGCATAAGCCCCGGTCGAGCGGAGCGGGGCAAAAAGCACTTTCAAAAATTTTCGGGGGAATGCATGCGCACTCCTTTCGATATCTTAATCGCAACCATCGGGCAGGAGCGACAATGCGTTACGATAGGGACATGCGCGGTTACGGGGCCAATCCGCCGGACCCGAAATGGCCTGGCGGCGCGCACGTCGCGGTTCAGTTCGTCGTCAACTACGAGGAAGGCGGCGAGAACTGTGTGCTGCACGGCGACAAGGCCTCGGAAGCCTTCCTGTCCGAGATCGTCGGCGCAGCGCCGTGGGTCGGCCAGCGCCACTGGAACATGGAGTCGATCTATGAATACGGCGCCCGCGCCGGCTTCTGGCGGCTCTACAGGCTGTTCACCGAAGCGCAGGTGCCGGTGACCTGCTACGGCGTCGCCACCGCGCTCGCACGCTCGCCCGATCAGGTCGTCGCAATGCAGGAAGCCGGCTGGGAGATCGCCTCGCACGGCCTGAAATGGATCGACTATCGCGACCATGCGGCCGAGGATGAGAAGCGCGACCTCGATGAGGCGATCCGGCTGCATTACGAGGTGACCGGCGCGCGGCCGACCGGCTGGTATACCGGGCGCACCTCGGTGAACACGGTGCGGCTCGTCGCCGAGGAAGGCGGCTTCGACTATGTCTCCGACACCTATGACGACGAGCTGCCTTACTGGTTCGACCGCGACGGGCTGGAGACGCCGCAGCTCATCATCCCCTACACGCTCGACGCCAACGACATGCGCTTCGCGACGCCGCAAGGGTTCAACTCCGGCGACCAGTTCTTCGCCTATCTGAAGGACAGTTTCGACACGCTCTACGCCGACGGCAAGGCAGGCCGGCCGCGCATGATGAATATCGGCCTGCACTGCCGGTTGGTCGGCCGCCCCGGTCGGGTAGCGGCGCTGAAGCGCTTCGTCGATTATGTTAAGTCGCATGACAAGGTCTGGCTGACCCGGCGCATCGACATCGCCAAACACTGGCGCGAGAAGCATCCCTATCAGGCGCCGGCGCTGCGGCCGTCCAGGATGGAGTTCGAGGAATTCGTGCACGCCTTTGGCGGCGTGTTCGAGCATTCGCCCTGGATTGCCGAGCGCGCCTACGAACTGGAGCTTGGGCCGGCGCATGACAGCGCGGGCGGCCTGCACAACGCGCTCTGCCGGGTCTTCCGCGCGGCGACGGAGGCCGAGCGTCTTTCCGTGCTCAACGCCCATCCCGACCTTGCGGGCAAGCTGGCGGCGGCCAAGCGGCTGACGCCGGAATCGGCCAGGGAGCAGGCCTCCGCCGGGCTCGACGCGCTGACCGACAAGGAGCGCGAGCTGTTCTCGAAACTCAACGCCGCGTATGTCACCACCTTCGGCTTTCCCTTCATCATCGCGGTCAAGGGCAAGTCCAAGGACGAAATCCTGGCGGAGTTCGAGGCGCGGATCGGCAACAGCCGCGGCACCGAGTTGGAAACCGCCTGCAAACAGGTCGAACGCATCGCGTTGCTTCGCCTGAAAGACATGCTCCCACTCTGATGTTTGTTTTTACGCAATTCCGGACGGAAGGCTTGGGCGAAGTCGCCGAATCCAACCCCTTTACACTGGAATTGCTCTGAGGGTCAGGACCCCATGGATATGATCAAGACTGCCGAGCGAACCTATTACGCGCCGCAGGGTGGCCATCCCGGCCAGAACGAGCTTTTGACCGGCCGCGCCGTCTTCACCGAAGCCTATGCGGTCATTCCCAAAGGCGTCATGCAGGACATCGTCACCAGTCCGCTGCCGTTCTGGGACAAGACCAGGGCCTGGATCATCGCAAGGCCGCTTTCGGGCTTCGCCGAGACTTTTTCGCAATATATCGTCGAGGTCCTGCCGGGCGGCGGCAGCGACCGGCCCGAACTCGACGCCGGCGCCGAGGGCGTGCTGTTCGTCGTCGAAGGCGAGATCACCGTTTCGCTGGCCGGCAAAAAGCATGTACTTGCCCCCGGCGGCTTCGCCTTCCTGCCGCCGTCCAGCGGCTGGACGGTGCGCAACGAGAGCGGCGCCGCTGCCCGATTCCACTGGATCCGCAAGGCCTATGAGGCTGTCGACGGCCTCGACGTGCCGGAAGCCTTCTTCTCCAGCGACCAGGACGTCGCGCTGAGCCCGATGCCGGGCACGGAAGGGCGCTGGGCAACGACCCGCTTCGTCGATCCGGCCGATATGCGCCACGACATGCATGTCACCATCGTCACGCTGAAGCCGGGCGCGGTCATACCGTTCGCCGAGACCCATGTGATGGAGCACGGGCTCTACGTGCTCGAAGGCAAGGCTGTTTACCGGCTCAACCAGGACTGGGTCGAGGTCGAGGCCGGCGACTTCATGTGGCTGCGCGCCTTCTGCCCGCAGGCCTGCTATGCCGGTGGACCCGGCAATTTCCGCTATTTGCTCTACAAGGACGTCAACCGCCACGCCAGGCTTAACGGTTATCTTGGGGGCGGCTATCTCGGGGGCAAGGCGCGGTGAGCCGCATCGTTGCCAAGCCACTGACCCGCGAGAACTTTGCGCCTTTCGGCGACGTCATCGACATGGGCGGCGACAACCGCTACCCGATCAATGGCGGCAAGGCGATGCGCTATCACGACCTGGCCACGGCGGAAGCGGCCGGCCCGAACGCGCGGGTGCTGATCTCGATGGTGCGCGGGACGCCCTACGAGATGCCGCTGAAGCTCACCATGGTCGAACGCCATCCGCTCGGCAGCCAGGCCTTCATCCCGCTGTCGCCGCGGCCCTTTCTGGTGGTCGTCTGCCATGACACCAAGGACGGCCCGGGTGAGCCGCACGCCTTCCTCGCCGGACCCGGACAGGGCATCAACTACCGCCGCAACCTGTGGCATGGCGTGCTGACGCCGATCGGCGAGGAACAGGATTTCCTGATCGTCGACCGCGCCGGCGACGGCTCCAATCTCGAGGAATTTCACTTCTCGCACCCTTACGAGATCCACCTTCCCTGAAAGCCCTTCCATGACCGACGTTTCGCTGATCGACCGCCTGCTCGACGTGATCGAGCACGACATCGTGCCAAAGACGGCGCAAGGCGTCGCCCATGGCAATAAGCTGTTCGGCGCCGCGATCCTCAGGAAGGACGACCGCTCGCTGGTGCTGGCCGAGACCAACAACGAGATGGAAAATCCGCTCTGGCATGGCGAGGTGCATTGCCTGAAGCGTTTCTATGAGATGCCGAAGGCTGAGCGCGTCGACACCCAGGATGCGTTGTTTCTCGCCACGCATGAGCCCTGCTCGCTCTGCCTGTCAGCGATCACCTGGACCGGCTTCGACAATTTCTACTATCTGTTCAGCCACGAGGATTCGCGCGACAGCTTCGCCATTCCGCACGATCTCAAAATCCTGAAAGAGGTCTTCACCCTGGACCCCGGCGGTTACAATGCCGAGAACGCCTATTGGAAAAGCTTTTCCATTCGCAGGCTGGTGCGCGCCCTGCCCGAAGCCGAGCGCAAGCGGCTGGAGGCAAGGATCGGCAGGATTTCGGAGCGCTATGACGAGCTGTCCGACGCTTACCAAGCGAGCAAGGCGGAGAACGACATTCCGCTGAACTGAATCGTTTCCACTGCACCTACCTTGAATTGCCACCTTTATGGTGGCATATTGAGTCATGGAGAAACGCAGGCCCACCTACGATCTTGAGGCGATCAAGACCACGTTCGGGTCTGTCGACACGTTGGCTATCACAACGTCAGCCCTGCGCGATGCGGTCGGCCTTGGTTTCGATCGCGCCGGCATTGTCGAGGTGATCGATGGCATGACGCGGAAGATGTTCGTGAAATCGATGACGACCTTCGCCGATCACCGGGTCTGGCAGGATGTCTATCACGTGCCGGCGCGCGACATGCTTCTCTATGTGAAATTCCAGGCTGATGTCGTGACCGAATTCATGGTCATGGCATTCAAGGAGAAATGACATGGCGCCAGAAACCAGTGAAACCATGATCTCTCCCGAAACCGGAGAGATCCTGACGCGCGGGGTACGTCCGTTCACCGTGACCTACAAAGGCGAGAGCATGGTTGTCGACCTGCCGGGCTACTATCCGGCTTCGGCTTCGGACGGAGACGGCGTGCATGTCGGGGAGGATATGGCTGCCGTTGATGCCGCCCTGCGCATTCTCAAGGAAAAGATCGACGGCCTGCCGGCGCCAGAAACCATCCGGCGCATGCGCGCAAAGCTCAAGCTGTCGCAGCGTGAGGCGGGTTCCCTGTTCAAAGTCGGCGAGAATGCCTTCGACAAATATGAGCGAGGTCTGATCGAGCCGAGCGGCCCGACCATTCAGCTGATGACGTTGCTCGAAAAACACCCCGAATTGCTCGACGAATTGCGCTAACGACCCAGGTCGCATTTTTTGATGCTCCAGTCGCGAATGGCGATTGAAAGTCGGTGCGCCGCGGAGCGTTATGCGCCCCATGAAAACCGTCACAGAATTCCCCCGCAAAGTCGTCGAATTTCCCGATATGGGCATCGTCATGCCGGATGGCTGCCGGCTGTCGGCGCGCATCTGGATGCCCGAGGATGCCGCCGACAATCCCGTGCCCGCGATCCTCGAGCATCTGCCCTACCGCAAGCGCGACGGCACCATTTTTCGCGACCAGCTCACCCATCCCTATTTCGCCGGGCACGGTTATGCCTCGATCCGCGTCGACATGCGCGGCAATGGCGATTCCGAAGGACTGATGGACGATGAATATTCCGAGCAGGAACTGCAGGACGCCTGCGACGTCATCGCCTGGGCGGCGGCGCAGCCCTGGTGCAACGGCAATGTCGGCATGATGGGCATCTCCTGGGGCGGCTTCAACTGCCTGCAGGTGGCGGCGAAACAGCCGCTGGCGCTGAAGGCGGTGATCAGCCTGTGCTCGACCGTCGACCGCTATGCCGACGACATCCATTACAAGGGCGGCTGCCTGCTCTTGGAAAATTTCGGCTGGGCCTCGACGATGCTGTCCTATTCGTCACGGCCGCCGGATCCGGCGATTGCCGGCGGCAACCGCTGGCGCGACTTATGGCTCAGCCGGCTGGAGAACCAGGCCTTCCTTTTGCCGCTCTGGCTCAGTCACCAGCACCGCGACGCCTATTGGAAGCGCGGCTCGATCTGTGAGGATTTTTCGGCGGTCAAAGCGGCGGTGCTGTCGATCGGCGGCTGGCATGACGGCTACCGCAACACGATCTCCAATCTCGTCACCGGCATCCAGTCGCCGGTCAAAGGCATCGTCGGCCCCTGGATCCACAAATACCCGCATTACGCCGGACCCAATCCGGCGATCGGCTTCCTGCAGGAGGCGCTGCGCTGGTGGGACCGCTGGCTAAAGGGTGCTGCGACCGGCGTCGAGGCCGATCCGGACTACCGCGCCTATGTGATGGACAGCGTGCGGCCGGCGCGCTGGCACCCGGAACGGCCGGGCCGCTGGGTGGCGGAGCAGGAATGGCCGTCCTCAAACATCAAGGTCGAGGCGATCGAGCTTATCGCCAATGGCGGCAAACCCCTGATCGTCGCTTCGCCGCAGACCTGCGGCCTCGCCGGCGGCGAGTATTTTCCCTTCACCTTCGGGCCGGAATTGCCCGGCGACCAACGCCCCGACGACGCGCTGTCGGTCTGCTTCGACCAGCCCGAGCTCGGTGAGGCGATCGACATCGTCGGCGCGCCGGAGCTCGCGGTCCGAGTTGCCTCCGATCGGCCGCAGGCCAACATCGCGGTGCGTCTCTGCGATGTGCACCCGGACGGCGCCTCGGAACTGATCTCCTATGGCTTGCTCAATTTGACCCACCGCGACTCGCATGAGTTCCCGCAGGCGCTGGTGCCAGGGCAGACCTTTTCGGCGCGCGTCGTGCTCGACCAATGCGCCTACCGCGTGCCGGCCGGCCATAAATTGCGCGTCGCCGTTTCGACCGCCTACTGGCCGATGATCTGGCCCTCGCCGGAACCGGTGCAACTCGATCTTGCGAAGGCCACGCTGAAGCTGCCGCTGCGGCCGCTGGCGAAAGGCAATGAGGTTTCGTTCCCTGAGCCGGAAGGCGCGACGCCCTGGGCGACCGAGACGATCAGGCCGACGAGTTCCGAACGCCATATCGACCGCGACGAGAAGACCGGCACGGTCACGCTTTCCATCACCGACGATTTCGGCGCGGTGCGCGATCTCGACCACGGGCTGGTCAATGGCAGCATCGTACGCGAGACATGGGCGATCCATCCCGACGATCCGCTGTCGGCCACCGGAGCCACGCATTGGACGCAGACATTGTCGCGCGATGAATGGTCGGTGCGGACCGAAACCTTTGCCGACATGCGATCGGACGCAGAGAGCTTCATCGTCAGCGCCAGAATCGAAGCCTATGAGGGCGAAAAGCTGATCTTCGAACGCGATTTCGAGCAGACGATTCCCCGCTCCCTGGTTTGAGCGGAGGCAAGATTGGTCCAAACGCGACATGCGATTTACGCCACCGCATGTCGCATTCGGTCTTGCCTGCCGCTTTCCCTTACGGTCATTATCTCCTCCAATAGAAGAAACGACCATAAGGTCGCATACCCAGAGTGAGGAACCATAATGTCCAACGAACTCGACTATCTCAGCCGGCGAGTCGCGGCCGGGAAACTTAGCCGTCGCGACTTTCTCGGTCGCGCCGCCGCGCTTGGCGTCACCGCCACTTTCGCCAACTCGCTGCTCTCCAGCGCCGTGCGCGCTGCCGGCCCGGTCAAGGGCGGCACGCTGAAAGCCGGCCTGCAGGGCGGTGAATCCACCAACAGCCTCGATCCCGCGACTTTCCTCAGCCAGGTTCCGTTCGCCTTCGGCAAGTGCTGGGGCGAAACGCTGGTCGAGCTCGCGCCGGGCGGCGGCGTCGAATATCTCATCGCCGAGGAGATCGGCAGCTCGAAGGATGCCAAGACCTGGACGATGAAGATCCGCAAGGGCGTTCAGTTCCACAACGGCAAGGAAGTGACGCCGGACGACGTGGTGGCGACGCTGAAGCGCCACAGCGACGAAAAATCCAAGTCGGGCGCGCTGGGCGTCCTGAAGAGCATCGACACCATCAAGGCCGATGGAGGCAATGTCGTGGTCACGCTGAAGGACCCGAACGCCGACCTCCCCTATTTGATGGCGGACTATCACCTGATCATCCAGCCGAATGGCGGCAACGATAAGCCGGATGCCGGCATCGGCACCGGCCCGTACAAGGTCACCGTCAATCAGCCCGGCGTGAAGCATGGCGGAGAGCGCTTCGCCAATTACTGGCAGGCCGACAAATACGGCCATGCCGACCAGGTCGAGATCATCGTCGTCAACGACCCGACGGCCCGCATGGCTGCGCTGCAGGGCGGCCAGGTCAACATGATCAACCGCGTCGAACCGAAGATCGTCGACCTGGTCAAGCGGCTGCCCGGCGTCACCATCCGCGCCGCCTCAGGCCGCGGCTTCTATCCGTTCAACATGTTCTGCGACACCGCGCCCTTCGACAACAACGACCTTCGCATGGCGCTGAAGCTTGCCATGGACCGCGAGGAGATGCTGACCAAGATCCTGCGCGGCTACGGCGAGGTCGGCAACGACATGCCGGTCAACAAGGCCTATCCGCTGTTCGCAGAGGATTTCGAGCAGCGCAAGTTCGATCCGGAAAAAGCCGCCGCGCTCTACAAGAAGTCCGGCCATAGCGGCTCGATCCTGCTGCGCACGTCCGACGTCGCCTTCCCTGGCGCCGTTGACGCCGCCCAGCTTTACCAGCAGAGCTGCGCCAAGGCTGGCATCAAGATCGAGATCAAGCGCGAGCCGGGCGACGGCTACTGGACGGAAGTCTGGAACAAGCAGCCTTTCTCGCTCTCCTACTGGGGCGGGCGTCCGACGCAGGACCAGATGTATTCGACCGCCTATCTCTCGACCGCCGACTGGAACGACACGCGCTTCAAGCGGCCGGATTTCGACAAGATGGTGCTTGCGGCGCGCGGCGAGCTCGACGAAGCCAAGCGCAAGAAGATCTACCGCGACATGGGCGAGATCATGCGCGACGAAGGCGGCCTGATCGTGCCGTTCTTCAACCAGTTCGTCGACGCGACCGGCAAGGGCGTCGAAGGCTGGGTCGACAACCCGGCGCAGGAACTCAGCAACGGCCACGCGCTGATCGAGTGCTGGCTGCAGGCTTGACGAAGGATAGGAAAGGGCCGGCGCGAGCCGGCCCTTCCGGCTTTCATGGCCTGCCTGAAAGGCGGGCACCGTCCCTTCTTCACCATTGCAGGTAGCCGATGTCGTCTCCGATCCTGAGATTGGTCGCTCAGCGTATCTTGCTGGGCCTGGTTCTTCTGTTCGCCGTTTCGGTGCTGATCTTCGCCGGCACGCAGATCCTGCCGGGCGACGTCGCCCAGGCGATCCTCGGCCAGTCGGCAACGCCGGAGGCGCTGGCGAACCTGCGCGAACAGCTCGGGCTCAACGACCCGGCATGGCTGCGCTACGTGCACTGGCTGTGGGGCATCCTGCATGGCGATTTCGGCACGGCGCAGTCGAGCGGGCTCGACATTGCAAGCTCGATCGGCACCCGGCTGAAGAACACGCTTTTCCTGGCCGCGTGCGCGGCGATCGTCGCTGTGCCGCTGGCGGTCATCCTTGGGCTGATTGCAGTGCGCTACCGCAACGGCTTCGTCGACAAGCTGATCTCCGGCCTGGCCCTGGCCTCGACATCGTTCCCGGAATTCTTCATCGGCTATGTGCTGATCTTCGTGTTCGCGGTGCACTGGCAGATTTTCCCGAGCATCTCGACGGTGGATGATTCCACGCCTTTCCTCGAAAGGCTGCAGGCCGTGGTGCTGCCGGCCACGGCGCTCACCCTGGTGGTGCTCGCCCATATGATGCGCATGACGCGCGCGGCGATCCTCAATGTCATGCAGTCGGCCTATATCGAGACGGCCGAGCTCAAGGGGCTGAAACCCTTCGACATCATCCGTAAGCATGCTTTTCCGAACGCGATCGCGCCGGTCGTCAATGTCGTCATGCTCAATCTCGCCTATCTCATCGTCGGCGTCGTCGTGGTGGAGGTGATCTTCGTCTATCCGGGCATGGGACAGTATCTGGTCGACCATGTCGCCAAACGCGACGTGCCGGTGGTGCAGGCGGTCGGCCTGATCTTCGCCGCGGTCTACATCTCGCTCAACATCGTCGCGGATATCGCCGCCATCGTGGCCAATCCGCGGCTCAGGCATCCGAAGTGACGAGAGCATCCGAAATGACGGGCCGGATGCAGGACGACCAGAGGGGGAACTGAAGCGAATGGCGCTACGACAAATTCCGTTCACCGCCTGGATCGGGCTAATCCTGACCGGCTTCTTTGCGTTCTGCGCCATCTTCGCGCCCTGGGTCGCGCCGCACGGCAATGGCGAGATCGTCGGCGACGTGTGGGAGCCTATGTCGGCGGCGCATTGGCTGGGCACCGACAATCTCGGCCGCGATCTGATCTCGCGCATGATCTATGGCGCGCGCATCACCATGGAGATCGCGGTGGCGGCGACGGCGCTGTCCTTCTCGCTGGGCTCAATCCTCGGCTTCACGGCGGCTGTCTTCGGCGGCTGGTTCGACACGCTGCTGTCGCGCTTCGTCGACCTTCTGATGTCGATCCCGACGCTGATCTTCGGCCTCGTCGTGCTGTCGGTGCTGCCGACCAACACGCTGACGCTGATCTTGGTCATGGGCATCCTCGATTCCACCCGCGTCTACCGCCTGTCGCGCGCCGTCGCCGTCGACATAAACGTCATGGACTATGTCGAAGCGGCGAAGCTGCGCGGCGAAGGCAAGGCCTGGATCATCTTCCGCGAAATCCTGCCCAATGCGCTGTCGCCGTTGGTGGCGGAGCTCGGCGTGCGCTTCATCTTCGCGGTGCTCTTCCTGTCAGCGCTCTCCTTCCTCGGCCTCGGCGTGCAGCCGCCGGATTCGGACTGGGGCGGCATGGTCAAGGAAAACAAGGACGGCATCGTCTTCGGCATTCCGGCGGCGCTCATCCCGGCGGCCGCGATCGCGGTGCTGGCGATCTCGGTCAACCTCGTCGCCGACTGGGTGCTCAACCGCACGACGAGCCTGAAGGGAGGGCGCGGCTGATGGCCGACACCAAGGCAAATTCAGGCAAGCTCCTCGATATCCGCAACCTGCGCATCGAGGCGACCGTCTACCCGCCTGGCGAAGCGCCGAAGACGATCACGCTGGTCCACGACGTCTCGCTGACCTTGGAAAAGGGCAAGGTGCTCGGCCTGATCGGCGAATCCGGCGCCGGCAAATCGACCATCGGCCTGTCGTCCATGGCCTATGGCCGTGGCGGCGTGCGCATCACCGGCGGCGAGGTGATCCTTAACGGCCGCGATATCCTGAAAGCCGGCCCCAAGGGCGTGCGGGCGCTGCGCGGACGCGAAGTCTGCTATGTCGCGCAATCGGCGGCCGCCGCCTTCAATCCGGCCCATAAGCTGATCGACCAGGTGGTCGAGGCGGCCATGCTGCATGGCACCGCGACGCGCGCCGAAGCCGAGAAGCGGGCCGTCGCGCTGTTCAAGAAGCTCAGCCTGCCCAATCCCGAAACGATCGGCGAGCGCTACCCGCACCAGGTCTCCGGCGGCCAGCTGCAGCGCGTGATGACGGCGATGGCGCTCTGCTCGGAGCCGGACCTCATCGTCTTCGACGAGCCGACCACGGCGCTCGACGTGACGACACAGATCGACGTGCTGGCGGCGATCAAGGACGCCATCCGCGACACGCATGTGGCGGCCCTCTACATCACGCACGACCTTGCCGTCGTCGCCCAGGTGTCGGACGAGATCATGGTGCTACGCCATGGCCGGCTGGTGGAGTGGGGCGGCACGCGGCAGATCATCAAGGAGCCGCGCCAGGAATACACCAACGCGCTGGTCTCTGTGCATGAGATCGAGCACAAGGAACAGCCGCCCGGCACAACGCCCTTCCTGTCGGTGAAGAATGTCACCGCCGCCTATGGCGGCGGCCATGTCAAGGTGCTGAAGAACGTCTCGGTCGACATTTATCCGGGACAGACGCTGGCGGTGGTCGGCGAGAGCGGCTCCGGCAAGTCGACGCTGGCGCGCGCGATCACAGGCCTGTTGCCGCCCGAGGAGGGCACCGTCACCTTCGACGGCAGGCCACTCGCCAACAGGCTGGCCGACCGGCCGAAGGAGGACCTGCGGCAGCTGCAGATGATCTACCAGATGGCCGACGTGGCGATGAACCCTCGCCAGACGGTAGGCACCATCATCGGCCGGCCGCTGGAGTTCTATTTCGGCATGAAGGGCCGCGAGCGCGACAAGCGCGTCGCCGAGCTGCTCGACGAGATCGAGATGGGCAAGGGTTTCGTCGACCGCTACCCGGCCGAGCTTTCCGGCGGCCAGAAGCAGCGTGTCTGCATCGCGCGCTCGCTCGCCGCCAAGCCGAAGCTGATCATCTGCGACGAGGTGACATCGGCGCTCGACCCGCTGGTCGCCAACGGCATCCTGAAACTGCTGCTCAACCTGCAGCAGCACGAAAAGGTCGCGTATCTCTTCATCACCCATGACCTGGCGACGGTGAAGTCGATCGCCGATTCGATCGCTGTCATGTATCGCGGCGAGGTGGTGCGCTACGGCTCCAAGAGCAAGGTGCTGACGCCGCCTTTCGACGCCTATACGGACCTGCTGCTCTCCTCCGTGCCGGAGATGGAGATCGGCTGGCTGGAGAAGGCGATCAAGGGCCGACGCATGGAAAGCGCTGGAAATTAGCCTGCCAAAATCGACCCAAGGCACTTTTGTCATGCGGCCGCAACAGGGAAGGGGAAAGATCGCCGCGGGCGGATAGAACCCGCACCGGAATCAATCTCGAAGAAGGGGGCAGGACATGCATACGGAACTCGATCATCTCGCCGAACTCGCCGGCAAGGGCAGGATATCGCGGCGCGATTTCCTCGGCCGCGCGGCAGCGCTCGGCGCCTCGGCGGCGCTGGCGACGACGCTGGCCGGCAAGGCCTTCGCCGCGAGCCCGGTGAAGGGCGGCATCATCAAGGCCGGCCTGCAGGGCGGTGAATCGACCAACAGCCTCGACCCGGCGCTGAACCTCAGCCAGGTCACATTCAACTTCTGTAAGCAGTGGGGCGAATTCCTTGTCCGGCTGACGCCCGATGGAGGCGTCGAGAACCTGATCGCCGAGGAGATCGGCGCCTCGGCCGACGCCAAGACCTGGACGATGAAGATCCGCGACGGCGTCGAATTCCACAACGGCAAGACGGTGACGGCTGAAGATGTCGTCGCCACCCTCGAGCGCCACGCCGACGAGAAGTCGAAATCCGGCGCGCTCGGCATTTTGAAGAACATCAAGACCATCAAGGCCGACGGCAAGGACGTGGTGGTGACGCTCGGCGACGCCGACGCCGACTTCCCCTATCTGATGGCCGACTACCACCTGGTGATCCAGCCGAATGGCGGCAAGGACAACCCGAATGCCGGCGTCAGCGCCGGGCCGTACAAGGTCGCCGTCAACCAGCCCGGCGTGAAGCATGGCGGCGAGCGCTTCGCCAATTACTGGCGCGGCGACAAGGCCGGCCATGCCGACCAGATCGAGATTGTCGTGATCAACGATCCGACGGCCCGGCTCGCGGCGCTGCAGGGCGGCCAGGTGCATCTCATCAACCGCGTCGAGCCCAAGGTGGTCGATCTGGTGAAACGCATGCCGGGTGTCAGCGTCGAGAACGTGTCGGGGCGCGGCTACTACCCGTTCAACATGTTCTGCGACACCGCGCCCTTCGACAACAACGACCTCAGGATGGCGTTGAAGCTCGCCATGGACCGCGAGGAGATGCTCGACAAGATCCTGCGCGGCTATGGCTCGGTCGGCAACGACTTCCCGATCAACGAAGCCTACCCGCTTTTCTCCGCCGATATCGAGCAGCGCAAGTTCGATCCGGAAAAAGCGGCAGCCGCCTACAAGAAATCGGGCCACAGCGGCTCGATCCTGCTGCGCACCTCGGACGTCGCCTTCCCCGGCGCGGTCGACGCGGCGCAACTCTACCAGCAGTCCTGCGCCAAGGCCGGCATCAAAATAGAGATCAAGCGCGAGCCGGGCGACGGTTACTGGTCGGAGGTGTGGAACAAGCAGCCCTTCTCGCTCTCCTATTGGGGCGGGCGGCCGACGCAAGGCCAGATGTATTCCACCGGCTACCTGTCGACCGCCGACTGGAACGACACACGCTTCAAGCGGCCCGAATTCGACAAGATGCTCTATGCGGCGCGCGCCGAGCTGGACCAGGCCAGGCGCAAGGCGATCTATCGCGACATGGCGATGTTGATGCGCGACGAAGGCGGCCTGATCGTGCCGTTCTTCAACCAGTTCGTCGACGCTGCCAACACCAAGAAGATCAGCGGCTACGCCAAGAACCCCAATGGCGAGATGATGGACGGCTACGCGCTCTGCGAATGCTGGCTGAACGCCTGACATCAGTATAATTCTTCGAACACCGCGTGTCCCTTGGACGCGCGGCGTTCTTGTTTAGACCGACAATCACAGGAAGCTGTCCGTGGCGCTCAAATCCAAACTGCTGCTCATCATTCTCGACGGCGTGCCCTACCGGAACTGGCGCCGGCTGATGGGCAATCTCGAGGGATGGACGCAGTCGGGCGAGGCGCAGGTGTGGAAGATGCGCTCGGTGCTGCCGTCGACGTCCGCCTGCTGCTACGCCTCGATCCACACCGGGGTCACGCCGCAGGTGCATGGCATACTTTCCAACGAGAACCGCTTTCGCGTCACGCAGCCGGACATCTTCTCGGAGGTCAGCAAGGCCGGCGGCAAGACGGGTGCGGTGACCCATTCCTATTGGTCGGAATTCTTCCGCAGCTTTCCGTTCGACCTTGTCGAGGACATGGAGTTCGACGATCCGAGCGGACCGATCACGCATGGCCGCTTCCACACCATGACCGGCTACAATCTCAAGAACCAGATGACGCCGAGCGACGTCGACCTGTTCGCGACGCTGACCATGCTGGCGAAGCGCCACGGCATCGACTACGGCATCCTGCACACCTGCACGCTGGACTCGATGGGACATCGCTTCGGCCATGACTGCATCGAGATGGACCATGCCTGCTACGCCATGGACGGCATGCTCGCCGCCTTCCTGCCGCGATGGCGCGAAGCCGGTTATGAAGTGATCGTGACGGCCGACCACGGCCAGACCGACCGCGGCCACCATGGCGGCCATGACGACGAGATGCAGGATTTCGCGCTCTATTATTTCGGGCCCGCGAAAGGCCCCGAGGCCGACACTCTGCTCGACCAGCTGCAGCTCGCGCCGACGGTGCTGAGCCGGCTTGGCGTGGCGATACCGGAGACGATGAAGGCGAAGGTGTTTTTGGGTTAGCGCGGCCTTCCCTTCTCCCCTTGCGGGAGAAGGTGGATCGGCGCGCAGCGCCGAGACGGATGAGGGGTGTTCCAGCGGAGTGAGACGCGGGCATTCCCTGGAACACCCCTCATCCGTCGCCTTCGGCGCCACCTTCTCCCACAAGGGAGAAGGAAAAGCGCCCCTACTGGCAACCTCCCCGCTCTTCGGTTAGCCTCCGAAAATTCCTCGGCGGAGGGTGAACCTTTTTGGACCGATCAGCGACAGAGCTTCGAGGAGCCAGGCGGCTCGACCGGCCATGAATGCGGCGACGGAAACCGATCGCGCGCTTGTAGACCGGGTCGCGAAGGGCGACCGGGCCGCCGTTCGGCTCCTGTTCATGCGTCACCACGCGCGGATCTACCGCTTCGTGGCGCGCCAGACGGGATCGGAAATGATGGCCGACGATATCGCAAACGAGGTTTTTCTGGAGCTGTGGAAGCAGGCGCCCGGCTTCGAGGGCCGCTCTGAAGTCTCGACCTGGCTGCTCGGCATCGCCCGCTTCAAGGCGCTGTCTTCGCTGCGCAAGAAGAAAGAAGACTGGATCGACGACGATGACGCGGCGCAGGTCCCCGACAGCGCCGACACGCCGGAAGTCGTCACCATGAAGGAAGACAAGGCCGCCGCCTTGCGCCGTTTCGTCGATGCCCTGGCCGAAGAACATCGCACGGTGATCGACCTTGCCTATTACCATGGCCAGTCGGTGACCGAGATCGGCGAGGTGCTTGGCATTCCAGTCGCGACCGTCAAGACCAGGATGTTCTACGCCCGCAAGAAACTCGGCGAAGCCCTCAAGGCCGCCGGTTACGACAGGGGGTGGCCATGAGCGCCGCTGAAAAGATGTCGCGCCGCGACGAGATGGAGACGCTGCTGCCGTTCTACCTGAACGGCTCGCTGGAAGGCGCCGAGCTGGAGGCCGTCGAGGAATGGCTGGCCACCGATCCGGCGGCGATGGTCGCCCTTGGTGAAGCGGAAGCCGAATTCTCCGGCACCGCCGCCGCCAACGAGGCGATCCGCCCGCCAGCCGATGCGCTCAGCCGTTTTACCAGGGCGCTCGACGCCGAGGCCGGCCCCGTGCGCGTGCCCGGCCAATCCTGGCTGGCGAAAGTTTTTGGCCGGGTGACGGCGATGCCGGCCGGCGTCGCCTGGGCGGCGGCCGCTGCGCTGCTGGCGTTGGTCCTGGTGCAGTCCTTCGAACGGCCGGGCGGCAAGGGCAACGACTTCGAGGTGGCCGGCGCCGAGGACGATCTGGCGAAGCTGCCTTTCGCCCTGGCCAAGTTCAAGCCGGATGCCAAGATGGCCGATATCGCCGCCTTCCTCGGCCAGAACGGGCTGAAGATCGCCAGCGGACCGACCGCCGACGGCGTGTTCCACCTGACGATCCCGGCCAGCACGGCGGCCGATTACGACAGGCTCGTCGGCCTTGTTGCCGCCCAGCCTTTCGCGGATACTGTGATCCAGGGAAGGAAACCGGCCGATGGCGGCTAAGGCAATTCCAGGAAAAGTGCGCCGCGGTTTTCCGTCCGGAATTGCGTCGGGACCAAGGATCATTCTTCGTGTGGCGCTCCTTGCGGCGGCGGCTTTTGTCGCCGCGCCTGCGTTCGCGCAGACCAACGATCCCAATCTGACGCAGAAGCAGGTGGACTGCCTGAACCGCACGACAACCGCAGGCGGCGACTGCGACAGGGACGGCGGCGCCAAGAATGGCGAAGGAACGCCAGGCACTGCGAGCGGTGCGGTGTTCCTGCCGGCGCTGATCGTCGATCTCTTTCCGAACCCACCGGCAGGCGCCGCCCCGCAAATGCCGGCGCCGTCCAACGGCGCATCGTCATCGAGCGGTTCCGGCAACACGCCGCCGCCCGCTCCGGCGCCGAGCGGTCCGGTCACCGTGCCGCAAGGCCTCAACCTGGCGGAGCCGCCGCGCGCCATCGCCGGCGAATTCGTGCCCGACGAGGTGCTGGTGACGGTCGACGGCGACGCCGGCGTGGTTCAGCAGATCGCCAATTCCTTCGGCCTGCAGGTGCGCTCGCAGCGCCAGTCGCGGCTGCTTGGCTCGACGCTGGTGCGCTTTGGCATCACCGACGGGCGCCCCGTCGGCGTGGTGCTGGCGCAGCTTGCCGCCGACGGCCGCACACAACGGCGCGAGCCGAACCATATCTACACGCTGCAACAGGCGGCCGGCATCGTGAACTATGCCTTCGACCGCATCGCGCTCGATTCAAAACAGGCGAGCGGCGAGAATGTGCGGGTCGCCGTCATCGACACCGGCATCGACGACACCAACCCGGCGCTTAAGGGCGTCATTGCTGACCAATATGACGCCATGCCCAATGTGCCGATCGAGAAGCGCGACCACGGCACCTCGGTCGAC
The DNA here is from genome assembly GCF_003952425.1 of Mesorhizobium sp. M2A.F.Ca.ET.046.03.2.1. Lineage (NCBI taxonomy): Bacteria > Pseudomonadati > Pseudomonadota > Alphaproteobacteria > Hyphomicrobiales > Phyllobacteriaceae > Mesorhizobium > Mesorhizobium sp. M2A.F.Ca.ET.046.03.2.1. The sequence continues at coordinate 2,571,404 of NZ_CP034449.1, forward strand.
GGGCTGATCGCCGGCGTCGGGCCGCTGGAAGGCATGGCGCCGGGCGCCAAGATCTATCACGCGCGCGCCTTCGAAGGCGGCAAGTCGACCATGGACGTCATCCTGTCGGCGCTCGACTGGGCGGCCGAGCAGAATGTGCGCATCATCAATATGAGCTTCGTCGGCCCGAAGAACGACCTGCTCGGCACCGCCTGCCGCAATGCGCGGGCATTGGGCATGGTGCTGGTGGCGGCCGCCGGCAATAACGGCCCGAAGGCGCCCTATGGCTATCCGGCCGCCTTCGACGGCGTGATCGCCGTGACCGCGACCGACGCCAAGGACGGACTGATGCCGCAGGCCAATCGCGGCGCCTATGTGTTTATCTCGGCGCCGGGCGTCGAGATGGTGGCGCCGAGCGGCGCCGGTTCGGACGTGGTGACCGGCACCTCCTTCGCGGCAGCCATCGTGAGCGGCGCGATCGCCAATCTAATCCATGCTTCGCCGGAACGCTCGGCCGACGATATCGAGAAGGCACTGGCGGCAACGGCGAAGGATCTCGGGCCCAAGGGGCGGGACAATGACTTTGGTTATGGGTTGATCGATACAAAGGCGGCCGAGGCGGCGAAGTAGTGAGTTTAAGGTGGCAGGCCCGTCAATAAATTGGCTGCCGGGTTCCCGATACCGCGCTTATACTGATGCGGCGGCCTGCTCGACGCCAGTTGCTTGTGCTTTGTGAGCAAGGCCGAGCGTCTCCCGAACGGCCCGAAGCACCTCGTCCGCCAGCGCCACATCTGTTTTTGCGATGGCGCGAGATGCTGCGATAGCGCCGATTTCGGCAGCGACGGCAGCAACGGCGAGACGGCGTCTCTCAGACGCGGGAATCGTCGTCTCAAGCGAACGTTGAAGCGTCGCTGCCATTTCCTCAAATGCACGCGTAAAGCTGGCGCTGACGGCGCTGTCCTGCCGCCCAACTTCACTTGCGGAAGCGGCCATCGGACAAGCCGTCTCGACTCTGTCGCGCATATCCGCTGAAAGATATCCAGCGAGGTATTCCTCGAAGGTGGGACTGCGATCACCCGCCCAAGCCCGGGTATCAGCCATGTTTCCCGCGAAGCCATGGGAAAACGCAGCCGCCGCCAGCTCATCCTTCGACGAGAAATGTGCATAGAGCGCTCCATGCGTCAGTCCGGCCTCCTTGGCGACTTCCGCTACGCCGACGCCGTCTATTCCCCGTTTACGGAACAGCCTGCTCGCCGCCTGCAACAGAGCGTGCCGGTTCTCCGCAGCTTTTTCCTTCGAAACACGCATTTCCAGCTTCCAGACCAATGTCACGAATTTTTTAGTTGCGATCGCCACCAAAGTCAAATAGATGCCGGACATCGCTTTTTGATTGCGATCGCAACCAATGGAGAAACAGGCATGCGTTACAGACTTTTCGGGAAGCACACGGGACTTCGGGTCTCCGAACTGGTGCTCGGGACCGGTAGCTTCGGGACGGGCTGGGGACATGGCGCTGAGCCCGAGGAGGCCCGTCGCATCTTCGACGCCTATGCGGACGCCGGCGGCAACTTCATCGATACGGCCAACGGCTATCAGTTCGGTCAATCCGAGGAAATCCTGGGCGATCTGCTGGCTGGGCGGCGCGACGATTTCGTGTTGGCCACCAAATTCACCATGCGGACGGACCCCGCGGCCGGTATTCTGGTCACGGGCAATAGCCGCAAGGCCATGGTCTCATCGGTCGAGGCGAGCCTCAGGCGGCTCAAAACCGATCGCATCGATCTCTATTGGGCTCACATGTCGGACGGAGTCACCCCGGTCGAAGAAGTCGTGCGCGGCTTTGACGATCTAGTCCAGGCCGGCAAGATCCTTTATGCGGGTCTTTCCGACTTTCCCGCCTGGCGGGCGGCGAGGGCCGTCACCATTGCGGAATTGCGCGGAGCCGCCCCTATTGCAGGTCTTCAGGTGGAGCACAGCCTCGTCGAGCGAACGACCGAACTGGAACTCCTGCCTGCAGGGCAAGCGCTCGGCCTCGGCATCGTGGCCTGGTCACCGCTTGGCGGCGGCATGTTGACCGGAAAGTACCGCAAAGGCGAGAAAGGCCGCGCGGAGGGTTTCGGCGGCAGGGTATTCCAAGCCGAAGATTCCGCGCAGCGTACTGCCATCCTCGACACCCTGATCGCGGTTGCGAAGGACGCCGGAGTCACGCCCAGTGAAATCGCCATCGCCTGGGTTGCGGCCAAGGGCTCGCTCCCGATCATCGGACCACGCACGCTGGCTCAGCTCGAAAACAACCTGGCTGCGGCAAAAGTAACGTTGTCGCCGGAGCAAATTGCACGCCTTGATGAGGTGAGCGCGACGCGACCGATCTTCCCCTACACGGTGCTCAATGATCCCGAGACCAGGCAGGGCTTCACGGGTGGCAAGGCCGACCGCTTCGACGCGCCGGCCGAAGCAGTCGCCTGAGGTATCCGCCAGCGCCTCCGCGCCGGCTTGGATTCCCGGGCCGGCGCCCCCAGCCACTGACCCTCGCACCACCAGATGCGCGCCGCCAGACACCCTTGGCGACACGCCGCGCGCCGGCGAGCCGGAGCACGAGGCGGACAGCGGCACCTGGAATTCTCCAGCCGCGGCCCCGGGAAGACGTCATCAGGGACAACCTGCGACGGCTACGGCCTGCTTGAAATAAGGCGGCGGAGGCTGCCAAGGATTGATCCTCGGCCACATGCGCTTACAGAGCCGGACCCAACCGTACCGGGCTTCCGTCATAGAAGCGCGGCAGCCGGAAGCGGCTGAGGTCGTGGCCGGTGTCGTTTCCCTGGATCATGTCGGAGACGACGCGGCCCATGCCGGGCCCGATGCCGAAGCCGTGGCCGCTCATTCCGGTCGCCACGAAGAGACCGCCGATCGCCTGGACCCGATCGACGACAGGGACGACATCGGGCATGGCGTCGATCATGCCGCCCCAGCCGACCTTCAAGCGCGCTTTCTCGAACTGGGGAAAAAGCTGTTTGAAATTGCGCTCTGTCGCGCGCAGCCGGGCCGGTTCGGGGGCCGGGTTGAGCACCCGCATTCTCTCGAAGGGACTCTCTTCATCCGGCGCCCAATCGCGCGGCGTCGACCAGCCGTCCGGGTAGCCTGACGGCGCGAACGGGAAATAGCGCGCTCCGAACGGATCGTTCCTGAGGGCGGGGATATATTTGGTGGCATGCCGAAATGCGTCAGGCCCGAGGTAAAGCAAATGGCTGCCGCCGCCGGCGAGCGTGTATCCGCCGTCCTGTCTGCGCCGGAAAGCGATGTGGTCGTCGGCGGCCGCGCCTGCATAGATCTCGGGCAAGGGCTCGGTCGCGGCTACGGTTACCCGGACGCTGAGCTGGGGGATGGACACGCCGTGCCGCGCCAGGAACAGGGACGACCAGGCGCCGCCCGCGACCAGCACGGTGGAGGTCTCGATATATCCCGCCTCGGTCCACACGCCCCTGATCCTGCCGGCCTCGATGTCGAGGGTGCGCGCCGCGCAATTCTCGACGATCCTGGCGCCTTTTCGCGCGGCAAGCCGGGCCAGCGCCGGCACCGCCAGCCAGGGTTCCGCGCGCATGTCGGAGGGCGTCGTCATCGCGCCCTTGAATCTGCGCGACATGCCGGTGATGAGCTTCGCGGTTTCGTCCGCATCCAGGAGACGTGTGTCGAGCCCATGGATCGCGGCGATCTTCATGAACGCTTCGAAGCCGGCCATGTCCTTTTCGGTGTTGGCCAGATAGGTCACGCCTGTCTGGGTGAGCCCGATGTCCTCGCCGCTTTCGTCGGCCAGTTGCCGCCACAGGCGGATAGCCTCGATAACGATCGGCAGTTCGTCCGCGTCCCGTCCCTGCTTTCTGATCCAGCCCCAATTTCGCGAGGACTGCTCGGCAGCGACGCGGCCCTTTTCCAGCAGCGTCACCGGAATGTTGCGGGCGGCAAGGAAAAGCGCCGTCGTTACGCCGATGACACCGCCACCGACGATCATCACTTCCGAAGTCTTCGGCGGCGGCCCAGGGTACTGGATTGGATCCGCTTCGGTGAACGGGAATGTGGGCAAATGGCGCACCCTGAAGGATCGGTTGACGGTCCAGGCTTACCGGTTGTTGCCGTCCAAGATCAGGAGCAGGCGAAGGCGGATCGTTGTCCCACGAGGTAAAAACAGCCCGAAAGGCGGCGGCTGGCTAGGCTGTTGGATCCTGCCCTAGACCGGCGCCCCTGCCACCGATCCCCGCACCACCAGATCCACCGGCCACACCTCGCCGCGCGCGCCCTCTTCCAGTCCCGATATGCGCGCCGCCAGCCGCTCGGCGACGCGCGCGCCGGCAAGGCGGATCGAGGAGCGCGTCGTCGACAAAGGCACCGGGAAATTTTCCGGCCGCAGCCATGGGAAGACGTCGTCATGGGCGATCAGCGACAGGTCGCCCGGTATCGTCAGGCCAAGATCGCGCACGGCGCGCACGACGCCCAGCGCCATGATCAGACTGGAGCAGACGATCGCCGTCGGCGGCTCACTGTCCTCAAGCAGGCGGCGGGCGGCGCGATAACCGTTTTCCTCGGTCATGGTCACCGAGCGGATGAGACGCTCGCCGAGCGTCATCCCGCTCGCGACAAGCGCCCGGCGCATGCCGCGCTCGCGGTGGATGGCGAAGGTCTCGCGCTCATTGCCGTTGATCAGCGCCAGGCGCTTGTGGCCGAGCTGAAGCAGCAGCCGCGCCGCTTCGTGGAAGGCGCCCTCATTGTCGATGTCGAGATAGGGATAATCGAAATCCAAACCTTCGCTGCGGCCATGGGCAATGAAGGGTATGCCCAGCGTATTGACCAGGGCCAGCCGCCGGTCGGCCGGACGCGGCGAGGAGATGTAGACGGCGTCGACCTGCCGGTTGGCGACGATGCGGCGGTAGGTGGTCTCCTCATCGTCGGCATCAGCGGGCGACAGCACCAGGTCGAGTTCGTGCGACCGGGCATAGTCGCCGAGGCCGGAGAGGAATTCGACGAAATGCGGATCGATGTCGACGGCGGCGCCCGTCGGCAGCACATAGCCGATCATGCCCGACTTGCCGGTGGCGAGCCGGCGCGCGCTGGGGTTCGGCCGGTAGCCGTGGCGCTTGGCGGCGTCCATCACCCGGCGCCGGGTTTCCTCGCTGACCTCGGGGTAGCCGTTCAATGCCCGACTGACCGTGGTCTGCGAAAGCGACAGCATGTGCGACAGTTGCTTGAGGTTCATCGGAGGCCTCCAGCCTCAAAGCGCTTTCAATTTTAATCGACCCGATGATGGCTGGCGCAATCGCCAGACGAGGTGAGCTTAGAGGCGCATCGACCGTGTTTGAAGCCAAAATTGCTGCTGCAGCGCCAAAAAAGCTTGCTGCACTGCACTTTCTTCAGGCATTCGGCCTTTTTTAAATCGATTAGCAACACGAGCCTCTTGACTTCATGACGATTCAATGGCGAGATCAAGTTAGCCAAAGCGCTTTGGAACACTCTTCGAAAGGTTGCGGTTGCCTTCTCGCTGAGTCACAGTTCCGTGGGCGTCGGCGGATGAAATGGAGGTTTCGTCCGAACTGTCTCAACACTGGGAGGACTGCGATGAAGAAAATGCTTCTCTTGGGTGCCGCGTTCGCTGCGCTCACCCTTGGCCTGCCGGCACATGCCGAACTGAAGTTCAAGCCGGGCGAGGATTCGAAATTCCACTGGGCGAACTACGACGACCTCAAGAAGGTCGACCTCAAGGGCGAGACGCTGACGATCTTCGGGCCGTGGCGCGGCGAGGACGAGACGCTTGTGCGTTCGGTTCTCGATTATTTCCAGGAAGCCACCGGCGCCGAGGTCAAATATTCCTCGTCCGAGAATTATGAGCAGCAGATCGTCATCGACACCCAGGCCGGCAGCCCGCCCAACATCGCCGTCCTGCCGCAGCCTGGCCTGATCCAGGACCTTGCTTCCAAGGGCGTGCTGACCCCGCTGGGCGACGACGTCGCCGCCTGGATCAAGGAAAATTATGCCGCCGGCGACTCCTGGGCCAAGCTCGGCACCTATAATGGCAAGGACGGCAAGGCCGGCTTCTACGCCTTCCCCTACAAGATCGACGTGAAGGGTCTGGTCTGGTACTCGCCGGATAATTTCGACGAGGCCGGCTACAAGGTGCCGAAGACCCAGGAAGAGCTGGCCGACCTCGAGAAGAAGATCGTCGCCGATGGCGGCAAGCCCTGGTGCATCGGGCTCGGTTCGGGCGGCGCCACCGGCTGGCCGGCGACCGACTGGGTCGAGGACATCATGCTGCGCACACAGCCGCCGGAAGTCTACGACAAGTGGACGAAGAACGAGATCCCGTTCACCGACCCGGCCGTGGTCAACGCCATCGACATCTTCGGCAAGATCGCCACCGACGACAAGATGGTGGATGGCGGCGCCAAGGCGGTCGCGGCGACCGACTTCCGCGACAGTCCGAAGGGCCTCTTCACCGTGCCGCCCAAATGCTACATGCACCATCAGGCCTCATTCATTCCTTCCTTCTTCCCGGAGAACGTGAAGCTCGGCCAGGATGCGGACTTCTTCCCCTATCCGCCCTACGCCTCCAAGCCGGAGCTGGGCACGCCGCTGGAAGTGGCCGGAACGCTGGTGATGATCACCAAGGACTCCAAGGCCTCGCGCGAGTTCATCAAGTTCCTGCAGATGCCGCTCGCGCATGAATTGTGGATGGCGCAGAAGAGCTTCGTCACCCCGTTCAAGGCCGCCAACAAGGACGCCTATGGCAGCGACGCGCTGAAGAAGCAGGGCGAGATCCTCGTTGGAGCCACGACGGTGCGGTTCGACGGCTCCGACCTGATGCCCGGCAAGGTCGGCGCGGGCTCGTTCTGGACCGGCATGATCGACCTGGTCGGCGGCAAGTCCGCGCAGGACGTCGCCGCCGACATCCAGAAAAGCTGGGATGCCATCAAGTAGCCATCCGGCAAACAGACCGCCGCGCGCGGCCTGATATTTTCCTCATCCTCCACCAGGATCCGGGCTACGGCCCGGATCCGACCGGCGGTCCACGCCGGAAGCCTTCGCGTTTCGATCGTTCCGAATAACCGAAAGTCGGTGCATCCGACCGCCAGCCCCGGCTGGCCGGTCATGCGCAGGGAGAGGGACCCATGGCGGCTCAGATTTTCTCGGCCATATTCGTCATCATCATCGGCGTCGGCGGCTGTGTCGCCTATTTCTGGGGCGCCAACAAACTGCTCGATCTCGTTTTCCCGTCGCGCGGCGTCTCAGGCGCGGCAGCCGTCGACAATCTGCGCCGCCAGGGCCTGGTGCGGCCCTGGCTGTTCGTCGGCCCGGCGATGATCATCCTCACCATCTATCTGATCTACCCGGTCATCGAGACGCTGCGGCTCTCCTTCCTCGATCGCGGCGGCGAGAATTTCGTCGGCCTCGCCAATTACGAATGGGCGTTCGGCGACCACGATTTCCGCAACTCGATCCTCAACAACATCCTGTGGCTGGCGGTGGTGCCGGCGGCCTGCACCTTCCTCGGGCTGATCATCGCCGTGCTCACCGACAAGATCTGGTGGGGCACGATCGCCAAGAGCCTGATCTTCCTGCCGCTGGCCATCTCCTTCGTCGGCGCCAGCGTGATCTGGAAATTCATCTACGAGTACCGCGGCGAGGGCCAGGTGCAGATCGGCCTGCTCAACGCCATCATCCAGTATTTCGGCGGCCAGCCGCAGGTGTGGATATCGCTGCCGTTCTGGAACAATTTCTTCCTGATGGTGATCCTGATCTGGATCCAGACAGGGTTTGCGATGGTCATCCTGTCGTCGGCGCTGCGCGGCATTCCGGAAGAGACGCTCGAGGCCGCCGTGATCGACGGCGCCAACCCGTTCCAGATCTTCTGGAAAATCATGGTGCCGCAGATCTGGGGCACGATCGCGGTGGTGTGGACCACCATCACCATACTGGTGCTGAAAGTGTTCGACATCGTGCTGACCATGACCAACGGCCAATGGAACAGCCAGGTGCTGGCCAATCTGATGTTCGACTGGATGTTCCGCGGCGGCGGCGATTTCGGCCGCGGCGCGACCATCGCCATCATCATCATGATCGCGGTCATTCCGATCATGGTCTGGAACATCCGGCAGGCCAACAAAGAGACGGGAGGGCATTGAGATGGCCGCGTCCACCGGAAAGTCCTTCGCCAGCCGCTTCGGCGTTCATATCGCCGTGCTGGTCTTCGTCGTCATCTGGACCATCCCCACGCTCGGCATTCTCGTCTCGTCGCTGCGCGACAAGGACCAGATCATCGCCTCGGGCTGGTGGAATTCCTTCGCCAGTTCCAGCCAGACCGAGGCCGGACGACTGCCGGCCGCCGCGGCGCAGACGCAGAAGGACGGCAAATATGTCATCGAAGGCAATGTCTTCGGCGACGGCGCCAAGCGCGACATCAGCGCCTTTGGCGTCAAGGCGGCGGCGCCGACGCAATACAAGGCCGGCACGGCGGCCGATCTCGGCGACGGCGTCACCTTGCAGGTGAACGCGGATGGCAGCTTCGTGCTCGCCTCGCCGAAGGCATTCGAAGGCGACCGCGGCCAGCGCGTCTATTACGCCTCCTCGGCGCCGCCGAAATTCACCACCGAGAACTACGATGCCGTGCTGTTTTCCGAAGGCATCGGCCGCTCGTTCATGAACTCGCTGACGGTGACCATTCCGGCAACGATCATCCCCATCCTGATCGCGGCCTTCGCGGCCTATGCGCTCGCCTGGATGCGCTTTCCCGGCCGGGCGCTGCTGATCGCCGTCATCATCGGCCTGCTGGTCGTGCCGCTGCAGATGTCGCTCATCCCGCTGCTCAAGCTCTATAACGGCGTCGGCACCTTCTTCGGCGTGCCGTCGAAGACCTATCTCGGCATCTGGCTGGCGCATACAGGCTTCGGCCTGCCTTTCGCCATCTATCTGCTGAGGAGCTACATCGCCGGCCTGCCGCGCGAGATCATGGAATCGGCGCGCATCGACGGCGCCAGCGATTTCGAGATCTTCGTCAAGATCGTGCTGCCGCTGTCGTTCCCGGTGCTTGCCTCCTTCGCCATCTTCCAGTTCCTATGGGTATGGAACGATCTGCTGGTGGCGATGGTTTTCCTCGGCACGGCGCCCGATCAGATCGTGCTGACGGCCAAGCTCAACGCGCTGCTCGGCTCACGCGGCGGCAATTGGGAAATCCTCACGACATCGGCATTCATCACCATCATCGTGCCGCTGATCGTGTTCTTCTCGCTGCAACGCTATTTCGTCCGCGGGCTGCTTGCCGGCTCGGTGAAAGGAGGTTGAAGACATGCAATCGGCTTTGAAGGCGACTTCGAGACCAGACCCTGCGATCGACCGAGACTGGTGGCGGGGCGCGGTGATCTACCAGATCTATCCGCGCTCCTACCAGGACTCCAACGACGACGGCATCGGCGATCTGAAGGGCATCGTTCAGCGTCTGCCCTACATCGCTTCGCTCGGCGTCGATGCCATCTGGATCTCGCCCTTCTTCAAATCGCCGATGAAGGATTTCGGCTATGACGTCTCGGATTACTGCGATGTCGACCCGATGTTCGGCACGCTCGCCGATTTCGACGCGCTGGTGGCGGAGGCCCATCGCCTGGGCCTCAAGGTGATGATCGACGAGGTGCTGTCGCACACCGCCGACATCCACCCGTGGTTCAAGGAAAGCCGCTCCAGCCGCAGCAATCCAAAGGCTGACTGGTATGTGTGGGCCGACGCCAAGCCGGACGGCACGCCGCCCAACAACTGGCTGTCGATCTTCGGCGGCTCGGCCTGGCAGTGGGACACCAGCCGCCAGCAATATTACATGCATAATTTCCTGGCCGAGCAGCCCGACCTCAACTTCCACAATGGAGAAGTCCAGGACGCGCTGCTCGACATCACCCGCTTCTGGCTTGAGCGCGGGGTCGACGGCTTTCGGCTGGATACGATCAATTTCTACTTCCACAGCCAGGGGCTGGAGGACAATCCGGCGCTGCCGCCGGAACAGCGCAACGACCAGACCGCACCTGCGGTCAATCCCTACAACTACCAGGACCATATCTACGACAAGAGCCGGCCGGAGAATCTCGGCTTCCTCGAGCGCTTCCGCGCGCTTCTGGACGAATATCCGGCACAGGCCGCCGTCGGCGAGGTCGGTGACTCGCAGCGCGGCCTGGAAGTGGTCGCCGCCTACACCGCCGACGGCAAGCGCGTGCACATGTGCTATTCCTTCGACTTCCTGGCGCCGGAGAAGATCAGCGCGGCGAAAGTGCGCGCGGTGCTGGAGGCCTTCGGCCGGGTCGCCAGCGACGGCTGGTCGTGCTGGGCCTTCTCCAACCATGACGTGATGCGGGTCGCCTCGCGCTGGGCCGCCAACGAGACGGACCCGACCGCCTATCTGAAGGTGATCTCGGCGCTTCTGATGTCGCTGCGCGGCTCGGTATGCATCTACCAGGGCGAAGAACTCGGCCTTGGCGAAGCGGAGCTGAAGTTCGAGGACCTGCAGGACCCCTACGGCATCCGCTTCTGGCCGGAGTTCAAGGGCCGCGACGGCTGCCGCACGCCGATGGTGTGGGAGGCCGCGGCCAAGAATGGCGGCTTCTCGACCGCCAAGCCCTGGCTGCCGGTGCCGGGCAGGCACCTGTCGCAGGCCGTCAACGTGCAGCAGGGCGATGCAAGCTCGCTGCTCGAGCATTACCGCCGCTTCCTCGCCTTCCGGCGCCAGCATCCGGCGCTGGGCAAGGGCGATATCGACTTCATCGAAAGCGATGGCGATACCGTCGCCTTCACGCGCCGCGAGGGCAATGAGCGGATCGTCTGCGCCTTCAACCTCGGCAGCAAGCCCGCCGAGGTCAATCTCGGCCAAGGCTCGCTGAAGCCCTTGCCCGGACATGGCTTTTCGGGACAGACTGGCAGCGGGCCGGTCCGCCTCGGCGGATACGGCGCCTGGTTCGGGCGCATCGACTGAACTTGCAGATAGAGATCAACGGAAGGAGAGAACCATGGCCGATGTCACGCTCAACCAGGTGAGGAAATCATACGGCAACCTCAATATTCTCCACGGCATCGACCTAGACATCAAATCGGGCGAGTTCATCGTCTTCGTCGGACCGTCGGGATGCGGCAAGTCGACCTTGCTGCGGTCGATCGCCGGTCTCGAGGAGATCACCGGGGGCGAACTGAAGATCGACGGCGAGGTGGTGAACGACGTGCCGCCGTCGAAGCGCGGCATCGCCATGGTGTTCCAGTCCTATGCGCTTTATCCGCATATGACCGTCTACGACAACATGGCCTTCTCGATGAAGATCGGCAAGGAAAGCAAGGCGGAGATCGACAAGCGGGTGCGACAGGCGGCGGAGATCCTGCAGCTCACCAAATATCTCGATCGCCTGCCCAAGGCGATGTCGGGCGGCCAGCGCCAGCGCGTCGCGATCGGCCGCGCCATCGTGCGCAACCCAAAAGTGTTCCTGTTCGACGAGCCGCTTTCGAACCTCGACGCAGCGCTTCGCGTCGCCACCCGCATCGAGATTGCCAAGCTCAAGGAATCGATGCCGAACACCACCATGATCTACGTCACCCACGACCAGGTCGAGGCGATGACGCTGGCGGACCGCATCGTGGTGCTGAAGGACGGCGTCGTCGAGCAGGTCGGCACGCCGATGGAACTCTACAAGCGTCCGGGCAATCTGTTCGTCGCCCAGTTCATCGGCTCGCCGGCGATGAACATATTGCCGGCAAAGATCGAGAAGGCCGGCAATCCGACCGTGGTCAGCCATGTCGGCGACCGCAAGGCGACGGTGCCGATCGCGACGCCTGCTTCGGCGAATGGCGCGGCGGTCAGCTTCGGCGTGCGGCCGGAGGATCTCGCGATCGCCACCGGTTCCGATTACCTCTTCGAGGGCAAGGTCGACTATATCGAGCAACTCGGCGAGGTTCAGCTCGTCTATATCGATATCGGCCGCGCAGACCTGCCGCTGGTCGCCAAGCTGCCGGGCAATGTCGAGGTCAAGCGCGGTGAGACGCTGCGGCTCAACGCAAGCGCCAGCGATCTGCATATTTTCGACGCCGACGGCCATTCCTTCACGCTGCATCGCGAAGAGGCGAAGGCAGCCTGAGCGCAGAGCCGCTGCGGCAAAGAGAAGCGGCGGGCCCTGGCCCGCCGCTCCTGTTTTCAAATCACGGTCGGCTGTTAACGATTGCCGAAGTGGTCGCGGTCGCTGCCCTGCTGCGGAGCCGACTTCTGCGCGTCGCGGGACGAATTCAGCAGCTTGTAGACAGGCGAGTCGGTGCCGATCGACGAGGTGCGGGTCGTATCCACGGCGGGAGCCGGCTGGTTGACTCCGCTGTTGCCGTGATTGTCGCTGCCCGCAAAAGCAGCCGAGGAAACGGCCATGAGAGCCGCGGTGGCAAGAATGATCTTTTTCATCTCAGTACTCCTGAATTTCCTGATCCGACCGAGGCGACGGGCAAACCCGTCGCCGTTCGAAGTCGGCTGTTAGTTGTTACCGAAAAGGTTGCGGTCGGCGCCCGTGGTGACAGGCTTCTGTTCAGCCGGTTCGGACTTGCGGACCGAGGCTGTGTAAGAAGAGTCGACCGTGGCGGCCGGCGGGTTGGCAGCCTGCGCGTTGTAATTGTCGCTACCGGCAAAGGCGCTGCCGGAAATTGCCAGAAGGGCGGCGGCAGTGAGAACAATCTTTTTCATTTTTGCTACTCCAGTATTTTTATTCAGTCCGTCTAGCGGCGTGTCTTGGGAATGAAATCGCGTCGTTCGGACAGCGCTCATTTGGGTGAGCCGACTGCGGGATTCCAATCACGAAGTTTTTTCGTCTGGACCATGAATCCGCCTCTTGAAGTTTTCATAAGCATGCCTACAACCATTTTTTTGCTAAGTTCAATCAATGACTTATGTGATTTATGCTGCTGGCTCACCAAGTGTGTCGGAGCGCCAACGTTCACAGCGTTCTGCACGCACCGTCAACAGAAACGAACCGTTCGGTTCGATTTTAGAATCTGCTAATAGTCACTTTTTGATACTGTTAACCATCAACGACGCTCCCGAACCTCGTCCGGGAGCACCCCTGGAAGCCGGTGGCATGGCGAGAAGGACGAGAATCGGCAACGTGAACACGCCGCCCATTGTCGCGCCGTATGGATGCGATGTCGTTTTCATGCCGACGGGAAACCGGCCGTCGTGGTTAGATCAGGCCATCTCAGGTGCCGCTTCGTCGCGACGAGGCGGAGAATTGGGAAGCCGGTCGAAATCCGGCGCTGCCCCCGCAACGGTGGTGGAGTGAGGTCGCAACGGGAGACCACTGGGCCATGGGCCTGGGAAGGTGTTGCGACCGCCCGCGAGGGCAACTCCAAAGCCCGGAAACCAGCCAGAGACATTTTGAACTCGACTGATCGCGGTGGGCGGTCAAGAGGCGGACGGCGCGTGCCCGGCCCTGCCGGTGGCGGTCGTTCTTCTCCATCACCACCAGTTCAGTCCTTGATGCGAGGACAGGACATGGATGCGCGCAACGACATGCTGAGGCTCCTGCAGAGCCGCAAGCAGGGCTACTCGCTTGAGCAGCCCTTCTACACCGATCCCGACTATTTCAAGCTCGATATGGAGCTGATCTGGCATCGTGACTGGTTGTTCATCGGCCATGATTGCGAGCTGCCGAAACCAGGCAGCTACATCACCGTTCAGATCGGCGATTATCCGGTGGTGCTGGTCCGCGACCAGAAGGGAAGGATCAACGCTTTCCACAACTCCTGCCGGCATCGCGGCAGCCGCCTGTGCAACACCGACAAGGGCACCGCCGCCAAGCTGGTCTGTCCCTACCATCAGTGGACTTACGAGCTCGACGGGCGGCTGCTGTTCGCGCGCCAGATGGCGGACGGCTTCGACAAGAGCCAGTTCGGACTGAAGCCCGTGGCCTGCGAGAGCGTCGGCGGCTACATCTTCATTTGCCTGGCAAAAGAGCCGGCCGACTTCGCGCCGATGCGCGCCATGATCGAACCCTATGTCCTGCCGCACCGGCTGAGCGAGGCGAAGGTCGCGTTCGAATCGACGATCGTCGAAAAGGGCAACTGGAAGCTCGTCTGGGAAAACAACCGCGAGTGCTATCATTGCGCCGGCAACCATCCGGAACTGTGCAAGACTTTTCCGGAAGCGCCGACGGTGACAGGTGTGCAAGGCGCCGACAGCGATCCGGAAATGCTTGCGCACTGGGCGAAATGCGAGGCGGCGGGTCTGCCGAGCCGGTTCCGGATCGATCCGGCCGGGCAATACCGCGCAACGCGCGCGCCGCTGCTGCGCGACGCCGTCAGCTACACGATGAGCGGCAGACGCGCCGTGACGAAAAACCTGTCCGCCAGCGTCGCCGCCTACCGCATCGGCACGTTGATGCACTACCATTACCCGACCACGTGGAACCACATCCTCATCGATCACGCCGTCACCTTCCGTGTGCTGCCGATCAGCGCCACCGAGACCGCGGTGACGACGAAATGGCTGGTCCACAAGGACGCGGTGGAAGGCGTCGACTACGATCTGGCAGAACTCACCCATGTCTGGACCGAGACCAACGATCAGGACCGCCGCATCGTCGAGGAAAACGCGCTCGGCATCCTGTCGCCGGCTTACGAGCCTGGTCCCTATTCCGAGTTGCATGAGGGCGGTGTCATCCAGTTCGTCGAGTGGTACGCCTCCTTCATCGGTCCGCGCCTTGCCGAAGGCGGTCGCCCGGCGTTGCGCAGCGTCGCCTGAAGGCTAAGGAGATGAACGCGATGACGGATCTCGGCCTCTATCGCCATCTCGACGAGATGGCGCCCTGGAACGACAGGCTGCAGGTGCTGGAAGTGATCGGCGTCAGCGACGAGGCGCCGCAGGTGAAGACGTTCACCTTCCGCTCCGACAATCAGACCTGGTTCCGCTACAAACCCGGGCAGTTCGTGACGCTGGAATTGCCGACGGCCGACGGGCCGCTGATGCGGACCTACACGCTGTCGTCCTCGCCGTCGCGGCCGTTCTCGATCGCGGTGACGGTGAAAGCGCAAGCCGACAGCGTCGGCACGCGCTGGATGTTCGACAATCTGAAGCCCGGCGTCCATGTGAAGGCCTACGGGCCGACCGGCGATTTCTCGCTGCACAGCCATCCAGCGGCCAAATATCTGTTCATTTCGGCCGGTTCCGGCGTCACGCCGATGATGTCGATGCTGCGCTGGCTGAACGACTGCGCGCCCTGGACCGATGTCGGTTTCGTCAATTGCGCGCGGCGGCCGGAAGAGATCATCTTCCGCAAGGAGCTCGAACTGCTCGGCAGCCGCATGCCCGGCCTGTCGCTCGGCTTCATGATCGAGGAGCGGTCGAGCCGCGAGGGCTGGTTCGGCCATATGGGCCGCATCGACGCGATCCGGCTGCCGCTTCTGGCACCCGATTTCCGCGAGCGGGAAATCTTCTGCTGCGGGCCGGACCCCTTCATGCGCGCCGTGCGCCAGATGCTGGAGGCCGCCGGCTTCGACATGAGCCGCTACCATCAGGAGAGCTTCGCGGCGCCGGCCGTGGAAGAAGTCCCGGCGCCGTTCGCGATGCCGGCCGGCGACGAAGCCAAGCCGCTCGCCGAGGCGGTGACGCCGGTCCGCTTTTCGCTTTCAAACGTCGATGCGGAATGCGTCCCCGGACAGACCGTGCTGCAGACGGCGCGCGCTTCGGGCGTCAGGATCCCGGCGGCCTGCGAGTTCGGTCTCTGCGGCACCTGCAAGGTGAAAAAGGTCTCCGGCGAGGTTTCGATGAGCCACAATGGCGGCATTCTCGATCACGAGATCGATGACGGCTATATCCTGGCCTGCTGTTCGAGGCCGTTGTCGGCGCTGGACATCGAGGCCTGAAGGCTTGTCGGTCGAGGCAAGGGCCGTTGCGGGAACACCCTCGCCGGCCGCTGTCCTGCCGAACAGAAGTTCAGTGCCCGGAGGCGTCTCGTGGCGAAGGCTCGCCGAGCAATCGGCGCGCCGGATCAGGATGATTTTCCGTTGAATCGCCATCCTGATCCAGCTCTTTGTTGGAGCATGATCTCTTCCGAAAACCGGTTCCCACTTTCCGGGATCATGCTCTTTGTTGAAGCATGATCCCTCCCGAAAACCGGCACCCACTTTTCGGGATCATGATCTAAACCCCGTAGCGCTCGGTGCGGATGATCCCCGCCGGAACGCCGGCGCCGATCAAGGCGTCGGCGGCGGCCGAGACGAACGCATTCGAGCCGCAGACATAGGCGAGCCTTGGCGTCTTGGGCAGGCGCTCGACGGCCTGCGCCATCATGCGGGCGTCGACGCGCCGGGAATAATCGGAGGGCCGCCTCGCCGGTTCGCGGGTCAGCGTCAAAACCAGGTCGAATCCGTCGCGACGGTCGTCGAGGCCGATCAGCTCGTCGCGGAAGATTACCTCGTCCCAGACCCGCGCCGAAAACACCAGCGCGACGGGCACCGCCGTGTTGCGCAGCGTGCGATGACGCACCATCGCCATCAGCGGCACAACGCCCGAGCCGCCGCCGACCAGAAGGATCGGCCCGCCGTCGCTCTCCTCCCAGATGAAATGGCCGCCCAGCGGCCCGCGCAGCTCGATCTCGTCGCCGACGGCGGCCACGTCGTGAAAGAAGGGCGAGACCTCGCCGTCGTCCAGCCGCTCGATCGCCAGCTCGACGCCGCCGCCTGCTTCTGGCGCCGAGGCGATGGAATAGGAGCGGCGCGCCTGGTAGCCGTCCGGGGCCGTCAGCCTGATGTCGACATGCTGTCCGGCAAGGTGAGCGAAAGGCCGCGACGGCTGGAACCAGAAGCTGGTGACGCGCGGCGTGCGCTTTTCGATGCGGGTGATCGTGGCTGCCTGCCAGGGCGATTGCGGCGACGGCTCGGCGCTCATCGATTGCTGCTCACGCGTCGCCCCTCACCGGTCGCTGGAATAGCGCTGCTCGCGCCAGGGGTCGCCATACATGTGATAGCCGCGAAGCTCCCAGAAGCCCGGTTCGTCGCGCTCGGTGAACTGCAGCCCGTTCACCCATTTGGCCGACTTCCAGAAATAGAGGTGCGGCACCAATAGCCGTGCCGGCCCGCCATGATCCGGCGTGATCGGCTTGCCTTCATAGAGCAGCGCCACCATCGCCTTGCCGGTGACGAGGTCCTTGGTCGGCACATTGGTGGAATAGCCGTCAAAGGACAGCGCCAGCGTGTAGGCGGTCGGCGGCTCGATGCCGGCGTCGGCGAGGATGTCGTCGATCATGACGCCCTGCCAGGGCGTGTTGAATTTTGTCCAGGCCGTCACGCAATGGATGTCGCGCGTCATCTTGCTCTGCGGCAGCGCGTTGAACTCGGCCCAGTTCCATTTCTTGATCGGCTTTGGCCCGTGCTTGAGGGTGAAAGACCAATCCTCCGTGCGCACGCGCGGCGTCGGCCCGGCCGAAAGCACGGGAAAACCCTGCTCCAGATACTGGCCGGGCGGAATGCGCGCATCGGTGTCGGAAGGGGGACGCCGTCCGGAAAAGAAGCCGCGCGTGATCATCAAGACATCCCTCGTGCCGGATTCGATCGACCGTAGGGAGTGTTCTCGAATACGCCTCGGGGGGCAACAGAAATCTTGAGAGTGGAGCCCGCCGGAGATGCCGGCAGGCCCCTGTCGAAGCGCTTCTCAGCCGGCGGCGAAAGGCACGGCGACGAAGATCTGCGCGTCACCGCGATCGATCAGCAGGAGAACAGACTTCCTGCCGGACTTGCCGGCCTCGGCGATCGCCTGGTTGGCCTGCCTGGCCGTCTTCACCGGCGTCTGGTCGACGCCGACGATGACGTCGCCCGGCTGGATGCCGGCGACCGAAGCCGCCTTGTCCGGATTGACCCGCTCGACCACCGCGCCGCGCTGGTTGCCGGCAAGGTTGAGCTGGTCGCGGATATCGGGCGTGAGGTCGGTCAGGCCGAGGCCGAGCGAGGGAACGCGCAAGCCCTGTTCGGCCGACGGGCTGCTGCCTTCATTGCCGCTCGACGCCGTCTTCTGATCCTCGGCGTTGCGGCCGACATCGGCGGAGATCTGCATCGCCTTGCCCTTGCGCCAGACATCGAGCGTTTCCTTGACGCCAGGCGACACATCGGCGACGGCGCGCGACAGGTCCTTGGGATCCTTGATCTCCTGGCCGCCGAAGCCGGTGATGACATCGCCGGTTTTAATGCCGGCCTTGGCCGCCGGCGATCCGTCGGTAACCTGGGAAACCAGCGCGCCGCCCGGATGTTCGAGGCCGATGGCGCTGGCGACATCCGGCGTGACCGGCTGGATCTGCACACCGAGATAGCCATATTCGATGTCGCCGCCCTTCATCAGCTTGGCGACGACCTTCTCAGCCTGATCCGAAGGGATGGCAAAACCGACGCCGACGCTGCCGCCATTGGGCGAATAGATGGCGGTGTTGATGCCGATGACATTGCCGTTGACGTCGACCAGCGGGCCGCCGGAATTGCCGTGGTTGATCGGCGCGTCGATCTGGATGAAATCGTCGAACGGCCCGCTATGCAGGTCGCGGCCACGCGCCGAGACGATGCCGGCGGTGACGGTGGTGCCGATGCCGAACGGATTGCCGATCGCCAGCACCTGGTCGCCGGTCATCAGCTTGCTGGAATCCCCCCATTTGACGGTCGGCAGCGGCTTGTCGGCCTTGATCTTGAGCACCGCCAGATCGTTCTTGGCGTCATGGCCGACGAGCTTGGCGGGAAGCTCGGTGCCGTCGTCGAGCGTCACCTTGATCGAGCTTGCGCCGTCGATGACGTGATTGTTGGTGACGATGGTGCCGTCGGCGCCGACGATGAAGCCCGAGCCGAGCGCCTCGGCGCGCTGCCCCTGCTGCTGCGGCGGCGTGCGCGGCATCGGCATGCCCTGGTCGCCGAAGAACTGCTGGAAGAACTGGTCGAACGGCACATTGCCACCGAGGGGCGAACCGTCATCACCCGCCTGTGGCTGCGCCTTCATGATCGAGGTGATTGTGACAACCGCCGGCTTGGTGACGGCGATGACCGGGGCGAAGGAGCCGTTCGGGGCCGTGATGCCGGCGACCGGGGTCTGGGTCGTCGCGGCCACCGTGCTCAGGCCGGAATTATTCTGGGCAAAGGAGACGACGACGGGCGAAATGATCAGCGCGACGCCCAGCAGGGCGGCGACGCGATGTCTGCGAAGAATGCTTGATGGTGACATGGTCGTTCTGTCCGGGCGAGAGTTGATCCGGCGTCGCGGGCGCTCCCACGGAAGCGTCCGTCAACGTGCCGATGGCCGGATCTGCCTGTCTCGCCGTGCATGGCAGCCGGCCGTCTCGACAGACAAGCATCTAGGTCGCCGAATGGCCTGAATTAGGGTTTTGCGGTGACCTTACAAAGATTTAATTCAGGAAGCGCTCACGAACCGCTGCCGCCGGCGCAGATAAGAGGAGGTAATTTCGTGCATTCTGGCGCGATCGAAACTCGGGCCGTGGCCGCCATGGCCGATGCGGATCGGCAGGTCGAGCAGGCGCTGCATGGTGCGGCAATAGGCCGTGCGGTCGGAATCCGGCAGGTCGTCGATCAGCATGCCGTCATAGATCGCGTCGCCTGCAAAGAAGAGGCCGTCGATCTCGTCGAAGAGCGCGATGGAATCGGGCGAGTGTCCGGGCAGATGCAGCACACGGAACTTCCGGTCGCCGAGATCGACGACATCGCCCTCGTCGAGCGCGCGGGTCAGCGGCGCGGAAGGAATGCGATAGTCGGCCGCCTTCCAGTCCGGTGCCGGCAGTTTCGAGACGGCGCCGTCGAGATTGTAGAACATGTAGGCGTAGGTGACGGTATCATCCATGCCGTCGAACTTAGCCGCGCTGACCTTCGGTCCCATCCTGAGAGGAAATTCGTGCAGCGAGCCGACATGGTCGAGATGGATGTGCGTGGCAACGACGATGAGCGGCTTGCCGGGCGGCGTGTCGACCTCAGGCGCCAGCGGACGGATGCCCATGCCGGTGTCGACCAGAAGGTCCGCATCGCGGCCTTTCAAATGCCAGATATTGGCGCGCACGAAATCATGCACGAAGGGCTCGGTCAACACCGTCGTGCCGGCATCGACTGTCGCCTTGCCGAACCAGTCGCCGACCTCAAGCTCGGGCATCGGACCGCCCATCAGACGAACGGCTTCCCTACCTTGTACTTTTCCGGCACGAGACGCTTCAGATAGGCCATGCCCGCGTCTGAAAGCTGGTTGGCGTCCGGCTGCATGAAATCGTCGGGCATATGGCGGGTCTTGCCGGCCACCGCCTTCAGCGGCACCTTTTTCAGCACGGTCTTCGACCCATCATACTGGATCGCAACCGAGCCGCCACCTTCCCCGGCGACGGCGATCGCGAAGGCGCCGGCGTCGAAAGCCTCCTGGGCGTCGACGGCGCTGATGGCGCCGACATAGCCGCGCGGCATGTAGCCTAAAGCATCGACGCGTGCGCGCTTGCCGGGCAGGCCTTCGGCCAGGGCTCGTTCGAGCGCCGCCGGCAGGTCGCTGCCCGACAGCTTGACGTTGCCGTGCTGATCGCGCTCAAGCTTCTCCGGCGGCACCAGGCTTTCGACCAGCGCCTTGCCGTCGGCGGTGCTGACGCCTTCCGAGACGGCGACGATGCAGCGCTTGTGGCGGTCCAGCTTCTCGCGCACTTCATCGATGAAGCGCTTCGCCGAGAAGGCGCGCTCCGGCACGTAGACCAGATGCGGGCCGCTGTCGGGATCGAGCTGCCAGGCGGCCGCTGCGGCGGTGAGGAAGCCCGCATGCCGGCCCATGACGATGCCTACATAGATGCCGGGCAAGGCGCGGAAATCGAGGTCGACGGAGAGAAAGGCGCCTGCGACGAACTCGGCCGCCGAGATGAAGCCCGGCGTGTGGTCGTTCTCCTCAAGGTCGTTGTCGATGGTCTTCGGCGCATGCACGAAGGCGATCGAGCCGCCGGCGGCATCGGTCAGGATCTGCTGCGTGCCCGAGGTGTCGTTGCCGCCGATATAGATGAAGGCGTCGGCGCCGACCTTCTTCAGGCCGTTGAGGATGACCTCGCAATAGGCGGCGTCCGGCTTGTCGCGGGTCGAGCCAAGGGCGGCGCTTGGCGTGCCGGCGATCAGCCGCAGCCGATCCTCGGGGATGGCGGAGAGATCGACATAGTTGCCGTCGCGGATGCCGCGCACACCATGGATCGAGCCCAGCACCCTGGCGCCGGGATGACGCTTGCGGATTTCCAGCGTGGCGCCGACGACCGTCTGGTTGATGACGGCGGTCGGGCCGCCGCCCTGCGCGATGACGAAGGTTCCAGCCATGCTCGTTCTCTCCCGAAGTTTTCAGGGCACCTTCGCCTGTCTTGCGGCATCGCGCAACGGAAGAGTGGGCCGACGGACCCGATCAGACCACGACGACCGGGTTCTTCTTGGAAACGCGGCTGTAGAGGTCGATGATGTCCTGGTTGATCAGGCGCACGCAGCCCGACGACATCGCCTGGCCGATGCTCCACCATTCGGGCGAGCCGTGGATGCGGTAGCCGGTGTCCTTGCCGTTCTGGTAGATGTAGAGCGCCCGAGCGCCGAGCGGATTGGTGAGGCCGCCGGGCTGGCCGCCCTGCCATTTCACCAGTTCCGGCTTGCGCTGGATCATTTCCGGCGGCGGCGTCCAGACCGGCCATTCGCGGCCATACTGGATATTGGCGCGGCCCGACCAGCGGAAACCGTCCTTGCCGATGCCGACGCCGTAGCGGATGGCGTCGCCCCCCGGCTGGACGAGATAGAGCATGCGCTCCTCGAGATGCACGACGATGGTGCCGGGCGCCTCGCCGGTCTTGTCGACGACGATCTGGCGGCGGAACTGCGGCTTGACCTTCTGCCACGGCACCGCAGGCACCTCGAAGCCGCCGTCGGTAAGCGAGGCGTACATGACGTCCGGGGCGGTGACGTTCTTGTCGACGCTGATCGCCGGACGCATCGGCGGCACGGAACCGGTGACGGTGTTGTCGAGCTGCATTTGCGGCAGGTCGAGCGTGTCGGTGGTGGTGCAGCCGGCAAGGCCCAGCAGCGCCATGGCGCCGGCGCCGGAAAGCAAGGCACGGCGGGAAAGTTGAATTTCGGTATCGATTGCGGCGCCGTTGGAAGGCGGCGTCAGACTTTGCGGCAACTCGCGCATACACCAAACCCTACGCTGCCGGCGGGAAGCACGGTCCGGCCGGATAAGGGCATTTTCGTCACTCATGGTTGAAAAAGCGTGAAAGGGCGCTGGTCCGGCTTAACCCTAACGGATCGTTTCGCCGGCTGATGGGGCTACCGGTCGAGGCGCCTAAGATTTTCGCTGAAGATTTTTCCGGCGGCCCCTTTACATTCCCGACGACCCCAGGATTTATCCTGTTCTTTGCGCTCAAGGAGCAGGGAAATGTCCTTCGAAAACTGGGCTGCCTTCGCCGCCGCCTCTTCCATCCTTCTCGTCATTCCGGGCCCGACGATCCTTTTGGTCGTCTCCTATGCGCTGGGCCAGGGCTGGCGCACCGCGCTGCCGATGGCCGTCGGCGTCGCGCTGGGCGACTTCACCGCCATGACGCTGTCGATGCTCGGCATCGGCGCGCTGCTCGCGGCTTCGGCCACCGTGTTCACCATCTTGAAGGTGATCGGCGCCGGCTACCTCATCTATCTCGGCATAAAACTGTTCCGCGCCGGCGGCGCGCTGAAGGCCGAGCCGCGCACCGACGCGGTTTCGGCGGCAAGGATGATGGCGCATGCCTGGCTGGTGACGGCGCTGAACCCGAAGAGCATCACCTTCTTCGTCGCCTTCCTGCCGCAGTTCCTCGACCGGCACGCCGACTTCTGGACGCAGATGCTGATCTTCGAGACGACCTTCCTGACCTTGGCCTTCGCCAATGCCTTCGGTTACGCGCTGGTCGCATCGAGGGCCCGCGCCATCGTGCGCAATCCAAAGGCCATCCGCATCTTCAACCGCACCGGCGGCACGCTGCTGGTCGGCGCCGGCATCGCCACGGTGGCGATGCGCTCGGGGAATTGAGGCGGCGCACGCCCGGCAGGCCTGAGGCACTATCGACCACGGGTTGGCACGCTCCTCGCCGATGCTTTAGGATCGGGCTCCAGACAGCAAATTCGCGATCGTCGAAGGACACAGAATGGCGCTGAAGGATGCATTCGGCCTGGCTTACTCGGGCGCGACCGAAGCCGGGTTTTCATCCTACGCCCGCGCCGTGCATGAGCTGCAATGCTTCATCGGCGATCCGGTCGGCTCCGCCGATCGCGCGATCGCCGAGGATCCCGGCTTCGTCATGGCGCATGTGCTCAAGGGCTACCTCTTCGGCCTCGCCACCGAGCGCGAGGCAACGCTCGTGGCCAGAGCATGCCACGAGGCGGCCTTGCCGCTCGCCGCCACGGCGCGCGAGCGGGCGCATGTCGCGGCCCTCGGCCATCTTGCCTGGGGGCGCTGGCATGAAGCCTCCCGCATCCTCGAGGATGTCGCCATCGACCATCCGCTCGATCTCGTGGCTCTGTTGACCGGGCATCAGATTGATTTCTTCACCGGCAATGCCCGCATGCTGCGCGACCGCATCGGCCGCGCCCTGCCAGCCTGGCGAAGCGACATGCCCGGCTATCATGCGGTTCTCGGCATGCAGGCCTTCGGGCTCGAGGAGATGGGCGATTATGCGCGCGCCGAACGGCTTGGCCGCACGGCTGTCGAGATCGAGCCCCGCGACGGCTGGGCGCAGCACGCCGTCGCCCATGTCATGGAGATGCAGAGCCGGCAAAAAGACGGCATCGCGTGGATGCGCGCCAATCCCGACGCCTGGACCAGGGAAAGCTTCCTCAAGGTGCACAATTGGTGGCATCTGGCGCTGTTCCACTACGACCTCGGCGAGGTCGCCGAGGTGCTGGCGCTCTATGACGGACCGATCTATGGCGAGGCATCGACGATGGCGCTCAATATGGTTGATGCCTCGGCAATCCTGTGGCGGCTGCGCCTCGGCGGCGTCGATGTCGGCGGCCGCTGGACGGCTCTGGCCGACAACTGGCACAAGGCCGGCGGCGGCAATTATGCCTTCAACGACGCGCATGCGATGATGGCCTTTGTCGGCGCCGGGCTGGAAGCGCCGGCGAAGACGCTGCTCGAGGCGCAGCGCGAAGCGATGCGCGGCAGCGACGACAATGCCGCCTTCGCGCGCGATGTCGGCCATCCGCTGACGCTTGCGATCAAGGCCTTCGGCGAGGGCCGCTACGATGAGGCCGTGCGGCTGATCCGGCCGATCCGCTCGATCGCGCACCGCTTCGGCGGCAGCCACGCGCAGCGCGACGTGATCGACCTGACGCTGATCGAAGCCGCGTTGCGCGCCGGCAATAGGGGGCTGGCGCGAGCGCTTACCGCCGAACGGCAGTTGGCGCGGCCGGACAGCCCGTTGTCGGCATTGTTCTCGCGGCGCGCATTCGATTTGTCTGAGAATTGACCCGGGACGGATCTTGCCCTAAAAACTGGCCAGCCAGATTTTTTCGAGATCCGAAAAAATTAATGGCAGTGGGAGGAAATCATGTATCTCGGCCTCGACCTGGGCACTTCGGGCGTCAAGGCGCTGCTGATCGATGACCACCAGAAAGTCATTGGCGCCGGCAATGGCTCGCTCGACGTGTCGCGACCGCATCCCGGCTGGTCGGAGCAGGATCCGGCCCATTGGATCGAGGCCTGCGAGGCCGCAATTGCCGAGCTCAAGGCTTCGCACCCTAAAGAACTGGCGGCGGTCAAGGGCATCGGCCTTTCCGGCCAGATGCACGGCGCCACCCTGCTCGACGCATCGGACAAGGTGCTGCGCCCCTGCATCCTGTGGAACGACACGCGCAGCCATGCCGAGGCGGCGGCGCTCGATGCCGATCCGCGCTTCCGCAAGCTCACCGGCAACATCGTCTTCCCGGGCTTCACGGCGCCGAAGCTTGCCTGGGTGAAGAACAACGAGCCGGCGATCTTTGCCAGGGTAGCCAAGGTGCTTTTGCCCAAGGACTATCTGCGGCTCTGGCTGACCGGCGAACACATCTCGGAAATGTCGGACTCAGCCGGCACGTCTTGGCTCGATGTCGGCAATCGGCGCTGGGCCCCCGAATTGCTGGCGGCGACGTCGCTCGACGAGAAGCATATGCCGTTACTGGTCGAAGGCACGGACAAGGCCGGCGGGCTGCGCGCCGAGCTTGCCTCGAAATGGGGCATCGCGGGAGGCATTCCGATTGCTGGCGGTGCCGGCGACAATGCGGCCTCGGCCTGCGGCATGGGCACGGTCGGCGCGGGCCACGCCTTCGTGTCGCTCGGCACGTCGGGTGTGCTCTTCGCGGCGAACGCCTCCTATCTGCCCAATCCGGAAAGCGCGGTGCACACCTTCTGCCACGCGCTGCCCAACACCTGGCACCAGATGGGCGTGATCCTGTCCGCGACCGATTCGCTCAACTGGCTTTCGGAAATCACGGGAAAAAGCGCCGGCGACCTGACCGGCGAGCTTGGCGACACGCTCAAGGCGCCGACGGGCGTCTCCTTCCTGCCTTATCTCTCCGGCGAGCGCACGCCGCACAATGATTCCGCCATTCGCGGCTCTTTCACGGGGCTTGCGCATCAATCGAGCCGGGCCGTGCTGACGCAGGCGGTGCTGGAAGGCGTCGCCTTCGCCTTCCGCGACAGCCTCGAAGCGCTGAAGACGGCCGGCACGACGATCAGCAGGGTGACGGCGATCGGCGGCGGCTCGCGCTCGCGCTACTGGCTGAAGGCGATCGCCACCGCGTTGCAGGTGCCGGTCGATATTCCCGCTGACGGCGATTTCGGCGCGGCGTTTGGCGCGGCAAGGCTGGGCTTGATAGCCGCGACCGGTGCCGATCCGCTTGCGGTATGCACGGCGCCGGCGACGGATGCGACGGTTGAGCCGGAAGGCGGGCTTGGTGGGGCTTATGCCGATGCCTATCAGAGGTATCGCGCGCTTTACCCGGCGATAAGGGCTGTAACCGCGTGAGTGGAAGCGAGGCACCTCGTAGTCGCATGAGCGGGCGCGAGGCCCCCCTCTCTGCCCTGCCGGGCATCTCCCCCTCAAGGGGGGAGATTGGCAGTTGGAATGCCCCGCTACCTCCTGCAACGCTGGAGATTGGCGAAAGCCGAAGCGACATCCGATCTCCTCCCTTGAGGGGGGTGAGGAGTGGTCCGCGCAGCGGGCGGAAAGCCAATTGCTTGGCTTTCCGAACGACGAACGCCCGGAGCGATAGCGAAGGGCCGGAGCCGGCAGGCCAGAGAGGGGGGCCTCGCGCCTGCCTTACCCGGCTAGCCTCACTGCGCCGGCACCTTGTCCAAAAACCCGGTGACGCTCTTCAGGCGGCCGTTCTCGATGACGCCGATGTCGGTGCCTTCGATGACCGACTCCGTGCCTTCGGGCCCCAGATTCCACGAGAAGCGTATGCGGTCGGCAAAACCGTCGGGCTCGCCCTTCAGCGAGAAACGGAAGCCGGCGAAGCGCTGCTGGACGCCGTCGATGAGGGACGCGACCCCGTCATGGCCGTCGCCCTGCATGACCGGGTCGCGATAGCTGACATCCTCGGTGAAGGCAGCTTCGAGCAGCGCCTCGCGGCGGGCCGCATCGCTCTCGTTCCAGGCGGCGATGTAGTTGCGGGCGATCGTGTTGAGGTCGGTCATTGTCATGCTCCTTCGTTGGATCGTTTCGACATGACCTTTTTGGCGCCCCGCAGAAGCGAAACCAATTACGCCTGAGGTAATCGGGCGAATGCACCCGGAGAGGAAGGAAACCATGAGCAGCGGATTTTTCGGCGACATCAAGAAGATCAAATATGAGGGACCGGATTCGACCAATCCGCTGGCCTATCGCTTCTACAACCCGGACGAGGTGGTGGCCGGCAAGCGGCTGGAAGACCATCTGCGCTTCGCCGTCGCCTACTGGCATTCCTTTGCCTGGCCGGGCGGCGACCCGTTCGGCGGCCAGACCTTCGACCGGCCCTGGTTCGCCAAGCCGGGCGGCATCGACACGATGGAGCTGGCCAAGCTCAAGGCCGACGTCGCCTTCGAGATGTTCTCGCTGCTCGGCGCGCCCTATTTCTGCTTCCACGATGCCGACGTGCGCCCGGAAGGCAAGGATTTCTCCGAGAGCGCCGCGCGCCTCGACGAGATCACCGACTATTTCGCCGACAAGATGAAAAAGACCGGCGTCAAGCTGCTCTGGGGCACGGCGAACCTGTTCTCGCATCGCCGCTTCATGTCGGGCGCGGCCACCAACCCCGATCCGGATGTGTTCGCCTATGCGGCGGCGACGGTGAAGAAGTGCATCGACGTGACGAAGAAGCTGAAGGGCGAGAACTATGTGCTGTGGGGCGGGCGCGAAGGCTATGAGACCTTGCTCAACACCGACCTCGCGCGCGAGCAGGAACAGGCCGGCCGCTTCCTCAACCTCGTCGTCGACTACAAGCACAAGATCGGCTTCAAGGGCACGATCCTGATCGAGCCGAAGCCGCAGGAGCCCACAAAACACCAGTACGACTACGACGTCGCCACTGTGTACGGCTTCCTCAAGCGCTTCGGCCTGGAGAAGGAGGTCAAGCTCAACATCGAGCAGGGCCACGCGATCCTCGCCGGCCATTCCTTCGAGCACGAACTGGCTCTGGCCAACGCGCTGGGCGTCTTCGGCTCTATCGACATGAACCGCAACGACTACCAATCGGGCTGGGACACCGACCAGTTCCCCAACAATGTGCCGGAAATGGCCTTGGCCTATTACCAGGTGCTGCTGGGCGGCGGCTTCAAGACTGGCGGCACCAATTTCGACGCCAAGCTCCGGCGCCAATCGCTCGACCCGGACGACCTGCTGATCGGCCATATCGGCGGCATGGATGCCTGCGCGCGCGGCCTGAAGGCGGCGGCGAAGATGATCGAGGACAAGGCGCTGTCCGGTCCGCTCGCCGAACGCTATGCCGGCTGGAACACCGCCGAAGGCGAGGCGATGCTTTCAGGCAAGCGCACGCTGGAGGAGATCGCCGAACGCGTGGTGAAGACGAAGATCGAGCCGCAGCCGCGCTCCGGCCGGCAGGAGCTGCTCGAAAACATCGTCAACAGGTATGTCTAAAGAACGGCACGCTGCCTCGCGCCCGAGCAGTCGGGACGCGGGGCAGGCCTGAAAATTGCGTTCGCGAGGGCGGAATCAAGCGACAAAACTTTGCCCCGCGCTGCCCCTCAATCACCTCGTTCTTGCCTTCAAACAGCCGTCACGGATTTCGTATAAACGTGGCTCCTGTGGCGGGTGAAGAAGAAGGAGGCGAACCGATATGCAGC
Source organism: Mesorhizobium sp. M2A.F.Ca.ET.046.03.2.1 (assembly GCF_003952425.1). Taxonomy (NCBI): domain Bacteria; kingdom Pseudomonadati; phylum Pseudomonadota; class Alphaproteobacteria; order Hyphomicrobiales; family Phyllobacteriaceae; genus Mesorhizobium; species Mesorhizobium sp. M2A.F.Ca.ET.046.03.2.1. The sequence continues at coordinate 2,599,731 of NZ_CP034449.1, forward strand.
ACGAACGCGAAATCGACGCCCTGCTCTCGTCCGGCGAGACCGGATCGATCATCGACCGGCTGATGGCATTGCCGCACTCGAAAGACAATGCGCGCAAGACAAATGAATGGGATCGCGCGGTTGCCGCGCGGCTCGAAACGGCGCTGGCCAAGAGCATGCGCTCGCGCATAGTCGGCGAAGGCCGCGACGCCGCCTGATTCTTCCGTGGCCTGATTCTCTCGTGGCCTGATTTTCTCCTGGTTTGACGAACGGAGACCGTTTCTCCATCCTGCGCCGATGATACGCGCGGTGCTGCTCGATCTTCTGGGTGTCGTCTACGATGGCGATACCCCGATACCAGGCGCGGCCGCGGCTATCGAACGTCTGCGTAAGGCCGGCCTGCCGCTGCGTTTCGTCAGCAACACGACACGCTCGCCGCGCAGCAAGATCATCGCGCAGCTTGTGGCCATGGGCATCGAGGTCGCGGACGAAGAGTTGCTGACGCCGGCGCGCGCCGCGGTCGAATGGCTGCGCAATCACGACCGCCAGCCGCATCTGCTCGTCCATCCCGACCTCGAAGCCGAGTTTTCCGGACTGGAGGGCGGGAACGGGCGTGCTGTCGTCGTCGGCGATGCCGGCGAGGGCTTCGACCATGCGAGCCTGAACCGGGCATTCCGCGAGCTTGCCGCCGGTGCCGATTTCGTGGCGCTTGCCGTCAATCGCACCTTCAAGGATGCCGACGGCCAGCTCAGCCTCGACGCCGGCGCCTTCGTCGCAGCGCTGGAATTCGCCAGCGGACGAAGCCCCGTGGTGCTCGGCAAGCCGTCGCCGGATTTCTTTCTCTCGGCGCTTGCGGACCTGGACTGCCCGGCGGCCGATGCGGTCATGGTCGGCGACGACGCCGAGGGCGATGTCGCCGGCGCGCTGCGCGCCGGGCTGGGCGCGGCGCTTCTGGTGCGCACCGGCAAATATCGTCCCGGCGACGAAACACGCTTCGATCCGGCTCCCGCAGCGCTGGTCGACGATCTCGCGGCAGCAGCCGAGTGGATATTCAGCCGCGCCGCAATCTGACCGGCGCTTCGCCGAAAGCTCTTGAAAATGCCCTGGAAAACGCGGCTGCGGACGAAAAGCCGGTACGCCCGGCGATGTCGGCCATGGCAATGCGCGTGTCGACCACCAGGCGACGGGCGGCGCTGAGGCGCAGCCTCAGATAATAGGCGCCGGGCGTCTCGCCGATCGATTTGCGAAAGATGCTTTCCAGCGTTCTTGCCGTGACGCCGGCGCGCTTGGCCACGGCGTCAATGGTGAGCGGCTGGTCGACATGCGCTTCCATCAGCCGGATCGCCTGGGCAAGCCTGGGATCGTAGCCGTCGAGCCGGCCGAGCGAGACCAGCGGCTGCGCGTCGGTCGCGGCGCGCGCCTGATCGTAGATGAAGACGCTCGCCACATCGAGCGCGGCGGCCATGCCGAGCCTGGTGCGGACCAGATGCAGCATCAGGTCGAAGGTCGGCGAGGCGCCGCCGGAGGTGAACACCGGCCCGTCGATGACATAGCGGTCCGGCCGCACGTCGACGCCCGGGAATGCGGCGGAGAAATCCTCCATGTCCTCCCAATGGGTGGTGGCGCTGCGGCCTTCGAGCAGCCCGGCGCGCGCCACCAGCCAGGTGCCGGCCTCGACGCCGCCGCAGGCGCGCGCGGCGCGTGCCGCGCGGCGCAGGCCGGCAAGCAGCGCCGAGGTGGCGTAGTTCTGCGTGCCGAAACCGGCGACGACGACCAGCATGTCGGTCGGCTCGGCGGCATCGAAGCGGCCGCTGACGGCCACGGGGAGGCCGCAAGTGGTGACCGGCGCCTCGCCGGTGACCGAGACCAGCTTGAAATCGAATAGCGTCTCGCCCGAGATGCGGTTTGCGGCGCGCAACGGATCGACGGCCGAGGCCACGCACATGATCGACGAGCCCGAGAACACAAGGAACGTCACCTTGAGCGTCTCGCGCTCGGGCCGAAAGATGGGCGGCTTTTCGCTTTTGATCATGAGAGCTTCGTAAAACGCAAAACAGTTTCCGGCAAGTCGGTCATTCTGTATCCATCCCGTGCACAGCCCAACAGGCTTCCGCTTTGGCGGCACGCATGGCCGATCGACCCTGGGAGGATAGACGATGCCGCTTGCGATGAACCGTGAGGTCTTCATTACCTGTGCCGTGACCGGCTCCGGCGGCACGCAGGACCGCAGCCCGCATGTGCCGCGCTCGCCCAAGCAGATCGCCGATTCGGCGATCGACGCCGCCAAGGCGGGCGCCGCGATCGTCCACTGCCATGTGCGCGATCCCGAGACCGGCAAGCCTAGGCGCGACGTGCATCTCTATCGCGAAGTGACCGAGCGCATCCGCGAAGCCAATGTCGACGTGGTGCTGAACCTCACCGCGGGCATGGGCGGCGACATGGTGTTCGGCTCGCCCGAGGCGCCGCTGCCGCTCAACGAAAAAGGCACGGACATGGGCGGCGCCACCAACCGCATGGAGCATGTGCGCCAGTGCCTGCCGGAGATCTGCACGCTGGATTGCGGCACGATGAACTTCGCCGAAGCCGACTATGTGATGACCAACACGCCCGGCATGCTGCGCGCCATGGGCGGCATGATGACGGCGCTGGGCGTCAAGCCCGAGATCGAGGCCTTCGACACCGGACATCTGTGGTTCGCCAAGCAACTGGTCGAGGAGAAAGTGCTCAACGCGGACGCTCTGGTGCAGCTCTGCATGGGCGTGCCGTGGGGCGCGCCGGACGACCTCAACACCTTCATGGCGATGGTCAACAATGTGCCCTCGACCTGGAACTGGTCGGCCTTCTCGATCGGCCGCAACCAGATGGCCTATGCCGCGGCGGCGGTGCTTGCCGGCGGCAATGTCCGCGTCGGACTGGAAGACAATCTGTGGCTCGACAAGGGCGTGCTGGCGACCAATGCGCAGCTCGTCGAGCGCGCCGCGAGCATCGTCACCAATCTCGGCGCGCGGATCCTCGGGCCGGAGGAAGTGCGCAAGAAGCTCAATCTCACCAAGCGGGCGCCCCTAGCTGCTGCAGCTTAAGGCAGGAATTTGCGATGACTGACACCGTCAAATTCACCGCGATGAAGGACGGCGACAAGGAAGACTACGAATTCCTGACTGCCCATGAGATCGACTATGCCGCCAAGACCGGCGACCGGCTGCTCGATGCGCTGGTGCAGCTCGACGAGGGTCTGTCGGGCTACAAGATCACCCGGCTCGGCAATTCGCTGCAGGCGGCGACGCGCGCCTGGCAGGATGGCGCCGACACGGACTGGATCGTCTCGGCGCTGCTGCATGACATCGGCGACATCTATGCGCCCTACAACCACGACGAATATGCGGCTGCGATCCTAAAACCCTTCGTGCGCGAGCAATGCACCTGGGTGGTGGAAAAGCACGGCGATTTCCAGCGCCTCTATTACGCGCATCATCTGGGCGGCAATCGCCACGCCCGCGACCACTTCGCCGGACACCTCTATTTCGACGATTGCGACCAGTTCTGCGAGCGCTGGGACCAGTCGAGCTTCGACCCCGACTATGAGACGCTGCCGATCGAGTTCTTCCGGCCCTTCGTGCTCGAAGTGTTCGCCCGCAAGGCCTACGACCCGACAGTGATCCGCGCCGGCGAGCGTGTGGCCCTTACTAATCCCGATACAGCCAAGACAAGAACCGGAGCCTGCCCATGAGCATCATCAACAAGGCGGCCGCCATCGGCGGCGGCGTCATCGGCGCCGGCTGGGTGGCGCGACTGCTCTTGAACGGCATCGACGTGTCGATCTTCGATCCGGATCCGGAAGCGTCACGCAAGGTGGGCGAAGTGATGAAGGGCGCGCGCCGCGCCTACAAGCAGATGCTGCCGGGCGGCCTCCCCAGGGAAGGCAAACTCACCTTCGCCAAGACCATCGGCGAAGCGGTGGCCGACGCCGATTTCATCCAGGAAAGCGTGCCGGAGCGGCTCGACCTCAAGCACAAGGTGCTGGCCGAGATCGACCAGCATGCGCCGGCCAATGCCATCGTCGGCTCGTCGACCTCCGGCATCAAGCCGACCGACATGCAGGTGGCGATGAAGAAGCACCCGGAGCGGCTGGTCGTCGGCCATCCATTCAACCCGGTCTATCTTCTGCCGCTGGTCGAGATCGTCGGCGGCGAGCAGACCTTCCCCGAGGCGATCGAGGTCGCCAAGGAGCTCTACGCCTCGATCGGCATGAAACCGGTGGTGGTGCGCAAGGAGATCGAGGCGTTTGTCGGCGACCGCCTGCTCGAAGCCGCATGGCGCGAGGCACTGTGGCTGGTCAAGGACGGCATCTGCACCGTCGAGGAACTCGACGACATCATGCGCTATTCCTTCGGCCTGCGCTGGGCGCAGATGGGCATGTTCCAGGTCTATCGCGTTGCCGGCGGCGAGGCGGGCATGCGTCACTTCATGGCGCAGTTCGGGCCTTGCCTGAAATGGCCCTGGACCAAGCTGATGGACGTGCCGGAATTCAACGACGAGCTGGTCGACCTGATCGCCACCCAGTCGGACGAGCAGGCGCACGGGCTTTCGATCCGCGAGCTGGAGAAAATCCGCGACGACAATCTGGTCGCGATCATGGAAGCGCTGTCGAGGCAGAACAAGGGCAAGGGCTGGGGCGCCGGCGCGCTGCACAAGGACTATACCAGGCAGCTCGCCAAACTCGCGGCGAAGAAGAGTTCCGCCAAGGCCGAAGCGGCCAAGCCGGCGAAGAAGGCCGCGAAGCCGGCAAAGGCTGCGAAACCGGCCAAGGCGGTAAAGGTCGAAAAGCCGAAGAAGAAGAGCGGCAAGAAGAAGGGCTGAGGCGATGTATTTCGGTCTTTCGGAAGAGCAGAAACTTATCGTCGAGACGACCCGCGCCTTCGTCGAGAACGAGCTCTACCCGCATGAGCGCGAGGTGGAGCGCACCGGCGTGCTGCGCCGCGAGCTGATCGACGAATTGAAGGCGAAGGCGATCGAAGCGGGGCTCTACGCTGCCAACATGCCGGCCGATGTCGGCGGCGCCGGGCTCGATACGGTGAGCTGGCTGCTCTACGAGAAGGAGCTCGGCCGCGCCAATTACGCGCTGCATTGGACCTGCGTGGCGCGTCCCTCCAACATCCTGCTCGCCGGCACGCCGGAGCAGCGCGAGAAATACCTCTTCCCCTGCATCCGCGGCGAGAAGTGGGACTGCCTGGCGATGACCGAACCCGGCGCAGGTTCCGACCTGCGCGGCATGAAGGCGACCGCCGTGCAGGACGGCTCGGGCTGGGTGCTCAACGGCACCAAGCACTTCATCAGCCACGCCGATCTCGCCGATTTCGCGATTTGTTTCATGGCCTCCGGCGAGGAAGAGACCCCGCGCGGCAAGCGCAAGAAGATCACCGCCTTCTTCGTCGACAAGGGCACCAAGGGTTTCACGGTGCGCGACGGCTACCGCAATGTCTCGCATCGCGGCTACACCAACTCGATCCTTGAATTCGACGATTGCCGGCTGCCGGCAAGCCAGGTGCTCGGCGAGGTGCACAAGGGTTTCGACGTCGCGAATTCGTGGCTCGGCGCCACGCGCCTGCAGGTCGGCGCCACCTGTCTCGGCCGTGCCGAGCGCGCTCTGTCGCACGCCATCGAATATGCCGCGCAGCGCCAGCAGTTCGGCCAGCAGATCGGCAAGTTCCAGGGCGTTTCCTTCAAGCTCGCCGACATGGCGACGGAGCTGAAGGCCGCCGATCTGATGGTGTTCGAAGCCGGCTGGAAATACGATCAGGGCACCGTCACCGACCAGGACATGGCGATGGCCAAGCTGAAGGCCACCGAGATGCTCGCCTTCGTCGCCGACGAAGCCATCCAGATCCATGGCGGCATGGGGCTGATGGACGACCTGCCGCTGGAGCGCATCTGGCGCGATGCGCGCGTCGAGCGCATCTGGGAGGGCACGTCGGAGATTCAGCGACACATTATTTCGCGGGCGCTGCTGCGTCCGTTCGGAGCTTAGAGCATGATGGTCCAAAGCCGGGTCCGGCTTTGGACGGGAACATGCTCAAACGAAAAGATGACCATGCATAAACTCGAACGTCTCCTGCGCCCCAAATCGATCGCCGTGTTCGGCGGGGCGCAGGCCGCCGCCGTCGTGGCTCAATCGATCAAGATGGGCTTTGCCGGCGAAATCTGGCCGGTGCATCCGACCAAGGATGAGGTCGCCGGCCGCAAGGCGTACCGCTCCGTCGCCGACCTGCCTGGCGCGCCGGACGCCGCCTTTGTCGGCGTTAACCGGCATCTCACCATCGAGGTGATCAAGGCACTGGCCGAGCGCGGCGCCGGCGGCGCCGTCTGCTTTGCCGCCGGCTTCCTCGAGACCGAGGCCTATGACGAGGACGGCGAGCGGCTGCAGGCCGAGCTCGTCGCCGCCGCCGGCCAGATGCCGATCATCGGGCCGAACTGCTACGGCCTGATCAACTATGCCGACGGCGCGCTGCTGTGGCCCGACCAGCATGGCGGCATACGGCTGGCCGAGGGCGGCAAGGGCGTCGCCATCATCACGCAGTCGTCCAACATCGCCATCAACATGACGATGCAGAAGCGCGGCCTGCCGATCGCCTTCCTGATGACGGCGGGCAACCAGGCGCAGACCGGGCTCTCCGAAATGGCGCTCGGCCTCATCGAGGACGAGCGCGTCACTTCGCTCGGCCTGCATATCGAGGCCTTCGATTCGGTGGCGGGCTTCGAAAGGCTGGCGGCCCGGGCGCGCGAACTGAAGAAGCCGATCATTGCCATGAAGGTCGGCCGCTCCGAACAGGCAAGGCAGGCGACGGTATCGCACACCGCCTCACTCGCCGGCTCCGACGCCGCTTCCGGCGCTTTCCTCAGGCGGCTCGGCATCGCGCGCGTCGATTCCATCCCCGCCTTCATCGAGGCGCTGAAGCTTTTGCACATCACCGGGCCGCTGCCGGGCTACAAGCTGTCCTCGATGAGCTGCTCCGGCGGTGAGGCTTCGGTGATGGCGGACAGCGCCGAGGGGCGCTGGGTGCATTTCCCGGCCCTGACGGCCGAGCATCGCGCGCATGTCAAATCGACGCTCGGCCCGCTGGTGGCGGTTGCCAATCCGCTCGACTACCACACTTTCATCTGGAACAACGAGCCGGCGATGACCGCGACCTTCACCGCGATGGTGTCGGGCGGTTTTGACTTGAACATGCTGGTGCTCGACTTCCCGCGCCCGGACCGCTGCTCGGACGTCGACTGGTGGGCGACGCTGCGCGCCTTCGAAGCGGCGCTGAAGACCAACAGGGCGCAAGGCGCGATCGTCTCCTCGCTGCCGGAAAACCTGCCGGAGGAATACACTGCAGGCCTGATGGCGCGGGGCATGGTGCCGTTGTTCGGCATTTCCGAAGCCATGGATGCCGCCCAGGCCGCCGCTTTCATCGGCTGGGCCTGGCGCGAGCCGCAGGCGCAGCCAGTCGACACGACGGCCGCCGGTGCGTCCGAGGCCAAGCGCGTGACGCCGGACGAGGCCGAAGCCAAGGAAAGGCTGATCAAGGCCGGCCTGTCGGTGCCGAAGGGCGAGCGCGCCTCCAATGCGGTCGAGGCGGTGATCTCCTCCATGACGCTCGGCTTCCCGGTCGCTCTCAAGGCGCTCGGCGTGACGCACAAGTCGGAAGTCGGCGCCGTCAGGCTGAACCTCAAGGATGCCGAATCCGTCAGCGCCGCCGCGCACGACCTTCTGCCGCTCGGCACCGGGCTCTATGCCGAGCGCATGGTGCGCGACGGCGTCGCCGAGCTGATCGTCGGCTTCACCCGCGACCCGATGTTCGGCGTGGTGATGACGCTGGGCACCGGCGGCGTGCTGGTGGAACTTCTGCGCGACAGCGTGACGCTGATGCTGCCGGCGACGCGCGACGACATCGAGGCGGCATTGCGTGGGCTGAAGCTCTATCCTCTCCTCGAGGGCTATCGCGGCCGGCCGAAGGCCGACGTCAACGCCGCCATCGACGCCATCTCCGGCATTGCCGACTTCGTGCAGAAGAACGAAGGCGAGATCGAGGAACTCGACATCAACCCGCTCATCGTCTGCGCCGAAGGCAAGGGCGCATGGATCGCGGACGCCCTCTTGGTGCTTGGAGAAAAGAAGAATGGCTGACGTCATCACCACCCGCCGCGAAGGCGCGATCCTCGAGGTCACGCTCGACCGGCCGAAGGCCAACGCCATCGACCTCAAGACATCGCGGCTGATGGGCGAGACCTTCAAGGCGTTCCGCGACGATCCGGAGCTGCGCGTCGCCATCGTCAAGACGGCCGGCGACAAGTTCTTCAGCGCCGGCTGGGACCTGAAGGCGGCGGCAGCCGGGGATGCGGTCGACGGCGACTATGGCGTCGGCGGCTTCGCCGGGCTGCAGGAACTGCGCGACCTCAACAAGCCGGTGATCGCCTGCGTCAACGGCATGGCGGTGGGCGGCGGTTTCGAGCTGGCGCTGTCCTGTGACCTCATCTACGCCTCGGACCATTCCTCCTTCGCGCTGCCCGAGATCCGCGCCGGCACGCTTGCCGACGCCGCGACCATCAAGCTGCCGAAGCGCATTCCCTACCACATCGCCATGGACCTCCTGTTCACCGGCCGCTGGATGGATGTCGCCGAAGCGCATCGCTGGGGCCTGGTCAACGAGGTGCTGCCCAAGGACAAGCTGGAAGAGCGCGTCTGGGAGATCGCAAGGCTTTTGGCCAGCGGTCCGCCGCTGGTCTTCGCCTCGATCAAGGAGACGGCGCGCGTGGCCGAGGCGCTGACCTTCCAGGACGCCATGAACAAGGTGACAAGGAGGCAACTGCCGACGGTCGATATCCTCTACGGGTCGGAAGACAATATTGAAGGCTTCCGGGCGTTCGCCGAGAAGCGCGATCCGGTGTGGAAGGGACGATAACGTCGGAGATAACGGCGTCATCCATCATGACCGACTACAGAACCCTCATCGACGCGGAAACGTGGGCCTTTATCGAGAAGACCAACTCCTATTATCCGCCGGACACGATCGACTACACGATCGAAGAGCAGCGGGCGATCTACGACCGGATGTGCCGGGAGTTCTTTGCCGGCTACCCCCAAGGCGTGACGGCGGAGACGACTGTCGTTGCCGCGCCGACCAACAGCATCTCGATCCGCGTCTACCGCAACGCCGTTCCGAACAAGGCCGCGATGGTGCTCTATATCCATGGCGGCGGCTTCATCCTTGGCGGGCTGGACAGCCATGACGATGTCTGCGCCGAGCTTTGCGCCCGCACCGGCTTCGATGTGGTCTCGCTCGATTACCGGCTGGCGCCGGAGCATCTGCACCCGGCGGCCTTCGACGACGCCATGGACGCCTTCGAATGGGCCGCCAAGACCTATGACTGCCCGGTCCTGCTCTGCGGCGACAGCGCCGGCGGCAATCTCTGCGCGGCGGTTGCGCATGCGACGCGCGGCCATGCCAAGAAGCCGGCCGGCCAGGTGCTGATCTATCCCGGCCTCGGCGGCGACCACTCGAAGGGCTCTTACGTTACGCATGCCGAGGCGCCGATGCTGACCTTGCGCGACCTCGACTTCTACAAGCATGTCCGCACTGGCGGCGTCGACTTGACCGGCGACATCACGCTCTACCCGCTCGCCGACGCCGATTTCGCAAACCTGCCGCCGACCGTGCTGATCACCGCGCAATGCGACCCGCTGTCATCCGACGGCGAAGCCTATCGCGACCGCATCGTCGCGGCTGGCGGGCACGCCTTCTGGTTCGAGGAGCCGGGCTGGTGCATGGATACCTCAGGGCCCGGCACATGGTGGGCCGGGCGCGGACCAGCTTCACCCGCATCGTCGAGGCGGTTTCGGCGCTCGGGCGCGGCGACTGGATCTGGTGACATCCCAGGGCGCTTTCCGCTCCGCTATCCTGACATGAACCTTTCCCCGCCGGCGGGCGACTGACGGCCAGGCGCCGCGATGGTGCGGCCCGGAAAGGAAAGCCGCCATGACAAAAACCCAGAGACTTCGCGGTCTCCGGGAACAGCGGGAGTCCGGCGCGATCACCGCCTTCGGGATGGGGTCGACGCGCTAGGCTTCCGGCTGATTCCGTTGACCCTGCCCGGCAGCCGGCGTATCGTCGCAAAGAGGAAAACAGACAATTCGATCGGGGAAGAACGTGCCGCAACGCCGCGCCTTGCCCTGGTTGGCGCGGCAAGAACGGACGTTTCTCCCAGCGGCTTCGGGGGAGTTCAATGTCTGGCGTTCGCGGCTCGTTCCTGCGTTCCCGTGGCGGCCGTTTGCGCCGCGCAATCGCGACAGGCAGCGGAATTCTCGCTTTGGCGCTGTCCGCCGGCTTGTGGCTCGGCGGCGCGGCGAAGGCGCAGGAGATCATCTATCCCGGATCGATGGCGGTCACCGGCTTTCCGGGCACCATCATTCCCGATTTCGACCCTCCCGATTCCGAAAAGGGGGGTCTGCCGCCCGGCGTCGACCCGGTCGACGAGACCTTCATCGACACGTCGCGCGCATCCTTGCGCATTTTCAACGTCTCGCATCTCGGGGGACCGGCTTCCGGCCAGCTTGTCTTCACGCCGCCGCCCTTCGAGGTGACGGCCGGCCAGATCGGCGAGGTGTTCGGCCTCGCCTATGACGATGGCGTGCGCGACGGCGTGCCGTCGGGCGTTCCCAACCTCTATGCGGCCGCGACCTCGCTGCACGGCGTCGAGATCGTCACCTCGGACGCGGACAGTGATGGAAGGCCGGAACGGCAGCGCCGCGGCGCCGCGGGCGCGGTCTTCATGGATGGCCAGTTCGGTACCGAGAATGGAGGCGGCCCGGGCACGATCTGGAAGATCGACGGCATCACGGGTGCCGTCTCCAAATTCGCCGACATCGACACCAACAGCGGGCCAGGCATCGGCAACCTCGCCTTCGATCCGACCCATCGCGATTTCTTCGCTTCGGATCTCGACACGGGGCTCATTCAGCGCATCGATATCGAGGGCAATCCGATCGACAGCTTCGACCATGGCATCGCCGGGCGCCCGGCGCATGGGTTGGCCCCGGTCGCCGACGACGGCGTCCCAATGGACATCCAGGGCGCGGCCTTCGACGCCGAAGACCCCGCGACCTGGGGTTACACGCAGGATGCGCGCCGGGTCTGGGCCGTCTCCTATCATGGCGGCCGGCTCTACTATTCCGTCGGCGAGAAGGCCGAAATCTGGTCGGTCGGCATTGCGAGCGACGGAAGCTTCGCAGGCGATCCGCGCTGGGAGCTGACGGTCAAGGCGGACCAGGATTATGCGGTCACCGACATCGCCTTCGACAACAAGGGCTTCATGTATCTCGCCCAGCGCGGCCCGATCGAAAATCGCTATGATTACAGCCGCTTCGCCTCCTCCGGCAAAGGCGAGCTGATCCGCTACTGGCGCGAGGACCCGGACGATCCGGCGACGGAATCGGCCTGGGTCGAGGTTCCATCGGAATATGCGATCGGCTTCCCGCAGGGCAATCGCCAGTCGGCCGGCGGCGTCGACCTGCAATATCGCTATGATGCCGAAGGCAATCTCGACACGTCCGTCTGCACCGACACCGTCGTCAACACCGGCGACAAATTGCGCGACAATCCGGAGCTTGCCGAGCGGCTCGCCGCCGGCGGGCCGCTTGCCGTGCATGGCGTGCAGCTGACCCCGAGCGGGCTGGTCAAGCCGGCCAACGTGCCGCCCTTCGGCTCCTGGTTCGTCGATTTCGACGGCTATTTCGAGGACCCGGACGTGCAAGGCCATGTCGGCGACGTCAGGGTCTGGCGTCCTTGCGAGGGCCGCGCCGGCTATTACGAGGAAATCCCCGGCGGCTATCTGCCTCCGTTCTATCCGCCCGACTTCCCGCCGCCCGGCAACCTGCCGCCCTGCGTCGATGTTGAGGACGTGCATTACTACTGCACGCCGCGCGGGCTGCGGGCCGAACTCACTCTCCATGACCACGCCGGCTTCGGCGGCGATTCCATCAAGGCGCAGTCCAGGACGCCCGGCGTCGGGGTGACCACCCCCATGTCGCATGTCCCGGGCAAGCCCTACACGGTCGACATCACCGGCCATGATCCGGGCGATACCGTCAATGTCGGGCTCTGCTTCTACCGCAAGTCCGACCAGGACAAGGGCGGCTACTACCCTTGCTGCAAGATGACACTGCCGCTCAGAACGCCAGCCGTCGACTGCGAAGTGCCGAGGAGGGAAAGATGAGCGATCTCGCCCACTCCCGCTTCGCCTCGCGCGAAACCGTCTTGGAAACGATCATGAAGCCCCTGTCATATGCCAGGCGCGGCGCGCGCTGGCTGATGGCGGCCGGTATCGCGGTCGCCATGATGCCGGCTCTGCCGGCTGTCGCCCAGGACCAGGCTCCGGCCACGACCAGCCAGGCCGCCAATCCGGCGTCACGCGGCATCAACGCGGAACTTGCGCGGATCGTGCCGTTCTTCACCAAGAAAGGCGGCCAGAGAAGCTGCGATACGGTCGAATATGTCCTGAGCTTCGGCATCCATGGCGACCCGCAGGATTTCGACCGGCCAAGCGTGGCGGCCTTGCTCAAGGCGACAAGGCTCGATTTCAGGGACCAGCTGCCGCACGGCCTGCAGATCGTCAGCGTCAATGTCGCCGGCGACGGCACCAGCGCCTCCGGCGGACCGCTGCCGGCTGCTTCGATCAGCACGTCGGCGGGTCCGAACGACACGGCGAGCGTCTCCAATTTCCGCATCAGCGCTGCCAACCTCGATGGCGCGGGTGCTGCGAACGAACGCGTCATCACCTTCCGGATCACCGCCAAGATAGACCATGCGGCCTTCCCCGCACCGGCAACGGTCGACAACCAGGGAGAGATCAAGGTTTCGCTGCGAGGCGGGCCGGCAACGACCATCCCCTCGCAGGATCCGGACAAGCTAGACGACGGCGATTTCCTCACCGGGGTGAAAACCTCGATCAGGATCGACCTGACCAAATGCAACCCGCCGCCTCCGCCTCCCGGCAAGGAATGCTTCAAGGTCGAGCGCGGCACTGTCGATTGCGTGCCCCGCGGCGGCGCCTTCGTCTACCACATGCCGGTCGGACCGGAGATGGGCGGCAAATGGGTGCAGGTGGCGACGACCACGCCCGGCATCAGCATCGTTCCCGACACGCAGAAAGTGCCGGTCGGCGGCGGCGTGCTGAACTGGAAGATCATCGGCGCCTCGCCCGGCGAGACCATCCACCTCATCGTCACCGGCATCGAGACCTATGCCGGGCCGAAGGCGGGCTGGGGGCTCTGCTGCACGCAGGTCATCGACATCGTCATCCCGCGTGATCTGAGATGCCCGCCGAAGGACAAGGAGCCGGACCTCAAGGTCGAGAAGCATGCCGACGTGCCGCGCTGCACGATGGCCGGCGGCTGCGACTTCACCATCACCGTCACCAATGTCGGCGACGCGCCCTATAACGGCAAGATCGTGCTCGACGAGGTGACGTTGCCGGCAGGCTCGGTGCTGACTTCAGGGCCGAATGCGCCCTGGGTCTGCGTGCCCGGCACGACGCCGATGACCTGCACCTATCCGGTAACGACGCTCAACCCCGGCGCCGCGGTCAACCTCAAGCTCGGTTTCAAGCCGGCGGGCGGCTGGCAGGGCGGCGCGTTGCGCAACTGCGCCGCCTATGACTACCAGGCCAGCGGCAAGCCGCTGTTCGGCAGCCAGCAGAACGACCGCGGCTGCGCTTCGATCCCGATCTGCAGCCGTGGCGATCGCGATCCGCAGTGCAATCCGCCGGTCGAGAAGAAGGTCGACCTGATCCTGAAGAAGCGCGCCCGCACCCCGGTCTGCACGCCGGACGGCGTTTGCTCTTTCGTGATCGACATCATCAACAACGGCACCGGCACCTATAACGGGCCGCTGACGGTGATCGACACCTATCCGGGCGGCGCGCCGACCTCGTCGACCTTCGGGCCGAGCCTGCCATGGGCTTGCGGACCGAACGGGCCTGGACAGTTCCGCTGCGACAATGCCGGCATCGCGCTACCTCCGGGCGCCTCGACGCCGATCGTCGTCAAGGCGGTGATGCCGGCAAACTACCGGCCGGACACGGTCGAGAACTGCGCCGAGGTGAAAGGCATTCCCGGCGAGGTCGACCTCGCCAATAACAAGGCCTGCGCGACCGAGCGCATCCGCCATCCGAATGGCGGTCAGCCCGGCCTGCGCATCACCAAGACATGCGGCGGCTCGCTGGCCGGTGCCGCGGCTGTTTCCTGCCGGATCACCGTCACTAATGCCGGCAGCGCGGCCCCAACTGGCCCGGTGCGGGTCAGCGATGCCGCCACGCTGGTGTCGGGCGGAGCGCCTGTCCAGATTCAAACCGTCACCCCTGACGGTGCGGACTGGGCTTGCGGTCCGGTGCCTGCAAACACGCTGTCGTGTCAGATTCCCGGCGCCGTGATGACGCCCGGAACCAGCCGGCACTTGGACGTGACGGTGAGCGGCAATGGCGCGTTCGAGAACTGCGCGCGTGGCAGTTTTGGGCCGGCGCCGGGCGACGACATCGTCTACCCGATCGGTCAGCCCTGCGCGAAGGGCGGCGGCGCCTCCACCATCCGCGTCGAGAAGACCGGCGATGCCGAATGCCAGCCGGGAGAACCATGCTCGTTCGAGATCACCATCACGAATGACGGGCCGAACCCCTTCTCGGGTCCAGTCCGCATCGGCGATGCGATCGGCGTGGAGGGTCTCGGCCGGCTGGAAGACGTTCCGATCACGTCGATCGACCCACCCTTCGGCTGTTCGCCGGAGCCGACGACGCTGCCGGCATCCTGCATCGCCAATCTGACGCTGGGCGCCGGCGAAAGCCACAGCCACCACGTCACCGTGATCCTTCCCGAGGATGGGCGTCTTGCCGCTCTGCAGGGCACGGTCAGCGGACAGAACTGCGTCGGCGTGCTTCCTCCGAACACGCCGGTGCAAGGCGGCGGCGACGTGCTGTCGCGCGACCTGACCACCAACCAGGGCGATCGCGGCAAGGCTTATGCGTGCCATCCCTTCACCACCCGGCACGAGGTGAAGAACCAGTGCTTGTATGGACTGGTGATGAACTCGGCCGGCCGTTGCGTCTGCCCGGAGGGCACCACCTTCCGCAATGGCCAGTGTTCGGGCAGCGGGGGCACGTCCGGCGGAGGCACCAAGCTCCTGCCGCTGCCGCCACCGCCGCGCTGCGTCCTGCTGCAGGGCCAGATCCGGACGGCGGACGGACGTTGCGTCTGCCCGCGCGGCACCGATCTGGAGAACGGCAAATGCGTGCGGAGCGACATACCGGAAGAGTCGCAGTGCACGCTGCGTCCCGGCCAATACCGCGACGAGAACGGCAACTGCGTGTGCCGCCGCGGCGAGCTGGTCAACGGCGTTTGCCAGGTCGCTCCACCGAAGTGCACGATCCGTGGCGCGGTGCCGACATCGAACGGCTGCACCTGCCCGGACGGGACGCATCTCGACCGCGCGGCCAAGGCTTGCGTGCCTGACCGGCAGCCGCCTGCCCAGTGCCGCATCCGCGGCCAGGTGCGCAACGCCGATGGCGATTGCGTCTGCCCGAAGGGGACGGCGCTGAAGGGCAAGGCTTGCACGCCGATCAGGAAGCCGCAGACGTGCTCGATCCGCGGCCAGGTCCTCAACAAGCGCGGCGCCTGCGTGTGTCCGCGCGGCACCGAGGTGATAGAAGGCAGATGCGGCACGTTCGAAGACGCTGAATGCGCTCCGGGCTCGCAGATGATCGACGGCATTTGCCAGCCGATTATCAGGCGGCGCTGCCCGGTCGGCACGACCGGACGGTATCCGGATTGCTTCCCGATCCGCCGGCAGCCGGGCCTGGGGATCAATCCGAACCTGCTGCTCAACCCAAACATCCTGCAGCAGCTGGTGCCGCAGCGACAGCCGCGGCGTGTGCTGCAGGACCCGGCGGGCGCCAACATCCAGAACTTCAAGCCGTAAACCAGGCGGCTGAAGACCAAGACCCGCCGGAGCGATCCGGCGGGTCTTTCTTGTCCCGCGCTTCCCCTTTCGGCATCTTCCTCCTGTTAGCCGCATTTCCGCAACTCCAAGTGATTCCACTTGGGCGCAAAATGCTCTAGGCAATCCGAGATTTGCATCCGCAACAGAGGCCGCACCATGAGCAAGAAGACCCTGATCGCACCGTCGGTGCTGGCATCGGATTTTTCGAAGCTGGGTGATGAGGTCGAGGCCGTCGCGGCGGCCGGCGCCGACTGGATCCATCTCGACGTGATGGACGGCCATTTCGTGCCCAACATCACCTTCGGCCCGCCGGTGATCAAGGCGATCCGCAACCGCACCAAGGCCTTTTTCGACTGCCATCTGATGATCGCGCCGGCCGATCCTTACCTGGCGGCTTTCGCCGAGGCCGGCTGCGACGGCATGACGGTGCATGCCGAGGCCGGGCCGCATCTCGACCGCTCGCTGCAGACCATCAAGAGCCTCGGCAAGAAAGCCGGCGTTTCGCTGAACCCGGCGACGCCGGAGACGGCGATCGAATATGTGCTCGACCGGCTCGACCTGATCCTGATCATGACCGTCAATCCGGGGTTCGGCGGGCAGGCCTTCATCCCGGCGATCGTCGACAAGGTGAGGCGGGTGAAGGCGCTGATCGGCAGCCGGCCGATCCATATCGAGATCGACGGCGGCGTCTCGGCCGAGACCGCGCCGCTGGTAACTGCGGCCGGCGCCAATGTGCTGGTGGCGGGCGCCGCCGTCTTCAAGGGCGGCAGCGTCGAAGCCTACAGGGCAAACATTGAAGCGATTCGCACGGCTGCCGACAAGGCTGCCAGTTAATATACAACCGGCCCGCCTCTCGCCCGAGTTCCAAAGCCGAAGCGCTCATTGAACGACTGTTCAGTATATATAACGCCGTGCAGGAATAGCGGTTTCTTTGTCGAGATTCTACTTCACACATTCAATAGACCAGCCGCCTTGTCTTAAAGTCGAATATCATCTACCGCTTGAGCCCACCTTGCCCGGCTGTATGATACATGTACGGGAAATTGCTTGACCGAGGGACCCTGACAAAACTGGGCAAGCATTAGGAGTTCATTTGACACACGGAACTGCCGATGCGGGCGACGGCAAGGGCGCCAAGAGCACGCTGGCCAGTTCAGTATACCAAAAGCTCCGCGACGATCTTTTGCGCGGCGCGCTGGAGGCCGAGAGCAAGCTGCGTGTCGAATGGGTGGTTTCGCGCTACGGGGCGGGCGCCTCACCGGTGCGCGAGGCCCTCAACCGCCTTGCCGCCGAGGGCCTGCTCGGGCGGCATGACCAGCGCGGCTTCTTCCTCATGCCGGTCGGCGCCGCGGAACTGGAGGAATTGACGCGGACGCGCTGCTGGATGGAGGAACGGGCACTGCGCGAATCCATTGCGCACCGCACGGCCGAATGGGAAGAACAGCTGGTGCTGGCCCTCCACCGCCTGGCCCGCGCCGAGTGTCGCCTGCCGGAGGATCCCTCGACCAACGATCCGGAATGGGAGAAGCTGCACCGCGCCTTTCATCGGGCGCTGATCGCGGCTTGCCGCTCGCACTGGCTGATCGGCTTCTGCGAACAGCTTTCCGACCAGGCTTCGCGTTACCGGCTGATCTCGCAAAACGGGCCGGGCATGGGCCGCGACGATCTCGGCGAGCACCGCATCATCGCCGAGCGCACGCTGGATGGCGACGCCGACGGCGCCGTCGAGGCGCTTCTCAACCACTACCGCCTCACCGCCGCGATGTGCATGGAACGCTTCGCCCAGGGCTATGATCCGAGGGCCGGTATTGCCAAGGCGCGCCGCAGATAGCGACGGAAACCCGCCCACGGTCTTTTTGCTCCGGCGGCCAAATCTGCTATTCGCTCAGGCGAGCGCGACGCATGTGCCATTCGGCGTCCGCGCCTGAGGAACCCTGCATGACCAATCATCTGTTCGACGCGTTCCGTTCCCGCATGCCGGCTCCCGACCGACTGCTGATGGAGACGGATGACGGCCGTTCGATCAGCTATGGCGACATGCTGGCGAAGTCGGCGCAACTGGCGCATGCGCTGGTGCAGGCCGGCGTCGAGCCGGGCGACCGCGTCGCGGTCCAGGTCGAGAAGAGCCCGGAGGCGGCGCTGCTCTATCTCGCCTCGTTGCGTGCCGGCGCGGTCTTCCTGCCGCTCAACACGGCCTACACGCTGCCCGAACTCGACTATTTCTTCCGCGACGCCGAGCCGAAGCTGATCGTGTGCGATCCGGACCGTCTTGCCGGCGTCGAGCCGCTTGCCGCGTCGATCGGCGCCACGATGCTCACGCTCGGCCGTGAGGGACAGGGAACGCTGGCCAGCCAGGCTTCGCGGCAGGCGACGCAGTTCAGCGACCTCGCGCGCGGGCCGGACGATCTTGCCGCCATCCTCTACACGTCGGGCACCACCGGCCGCTCCAAGGGCGCGATGCTTAGCCACGAGAACCTTGCCTCCAACGCCCGCGTGTTGGTCGAGCAGTGGCGCTTCGGCGCCGACGACGTGCTGATCCACGCGCTGCCAATCTTCCACACGCACGGCCTGTTCGTCGCCACCAACGTTATCCTGATGGCCGGCGCGACAATGTTGTTCGAGCAGAAATTCGACCCGGCGCGCATCCTGTCGCTGATGCCGCGCGCGACGGCCTTGATGGGCGTGCCGACCTTCTATGTGCGGCTGCTGCAGCAGGAGGGGCTGACGCGCGAGGCTGCGAAGACAATCCGGGTGTTCATCTCCGGCTCGGCGCCGCTGCTCGCCGAGACGCACAAGGCCTGGCGCGAGCGCACCGGCCACGCCATCCTCGAGCGCTACGGCATGACCGAGACCAACATGAACACGTCCAATCCCTATGACGGCGAGCGGCGCGCCGGAACGGTCGGCTTCCCCTTGCCCGGCGTCTCGCTGCGCATCGCCGATCGCGAGACGGCCAGGCCGCTCGCCCAGGGCGAGATCGGCATGATCGAGGTCAAGGGGCCGAACGTCTTTGCCGGCTATTGGCGCATGCCCGAGAAGACCAAGGCCGAGTTCCGCGACGACGGCTTCTTCATCACCGGCGACCTCGGCCTGATCGACGCCGACGGCTATGTCCACATCGTCGGACGCGGCAAGGACCTGATCATCTCCGGCGGCTACAATGTCTATCCGAAGGAGATCGAGAGCGAGATCGACGCGCTCGACGGCGTCAGCGAAAGCGCGGTGATCGGCGTCGCCCATCCTGATTTCGGCGAGGGCGTCACCGCTGTCGTGGTGCGCAAGCTGGGATCGGTGATTGACGCCTCAGACATTGCCGGCGCTATTGCTAGCCGGCTGGCGAAATACAAGCATCCGAAGCAGGTGATCTTCGTCGACGAACTGCCGCGCAACACGATGGGCAAGGTGCAGAAGAACGTGCTGCGCGAGGCGTATAAGGATATCTACGTAGCGCGTTGAGCCGGCTAATTACTATCGAGCGGCGGGCCTCGGAGATTGGCCGAGGCGCCCATCGGGGTCGTCATCCTAGGAGCAAGGAGCAAAGCGACGCGCGCAGACCCTAGGATCCATTCCGTAACGCTACCGCGCTGCTAACATGGCAGAATTCTGCACCGTTGCACTCTACATCACAGGTCACGGAATGGATCCTCGGGTCAAGCCCGAGGATGGCGACGCGCTAAAGGCTTCGCACAATCGCGAACGTTTGCGTGGGTTTCCCGACTGACGATGGGATCGAGAGGCCTACGCTCCAAAAACCTTCTCGCCACCGATCCAGACATTCTTGACATCCAGATCCTCCGACAGCCCAACAATGTCGGCAGCTGTCCCGTTGGCGAACCGCCCGAGCCGGTGCGGCTGGCCGATTGCCTCGGCGGGATAGAGCGAGGCCATGCGCAAGGCCTCGTCGAGATCGAGCCCGATGACGCGATGGACGAAGCGGATGGCGGAGATCATGTCCAGGTCGGCGCCGGCCAGCGTGCCGTCGGCGAGCCTGAGGCTCCCGTCCTTGCGGTAGATGGTGCGGCCGTTCAGCGTGAACGACGTCATGTCGGTGCCGATCGTCGCCATGGCGTCGGTGACCAGCACGATCTTGCCTGGCCCCTGCTTGCCGCGCAGCGCGAGGATCATCGTCGCCGGATTGACATGGATGCCGTCGGCGATGATGCCGGCATACAGACCACCGCTATCGATCGCAGCGCCCGCCAGGCCCGGCTCGCGGTTGCCGATCTGGCTCATGGCGTTGAAGAGATGCGTCACCACCGTGGCGCCGGCGGCGGCGTAGGCGCTGGCCGTCGCGTAATTTGTATCGCTATGGCCGAGGCTCACGATAACGCCGGCCTTGGCCAGCGCGGTGACACGGACCGGTTCGACCGATTCCGGCGCGATCGTGGTGAGCAGCACCGGCAGGTCCTGGCGCGCGGCGATGAGCGCGGCCTGGTCGGCGTCGGTCATCGGCCGGATCAGCGCCGGATCATGCGCGCCCTTGCGGGCCAGGGAAAGATGCGGCCCTTCCAGATGCAGGCCGAGGAAGCCCGGCACCTTTTCCCGGGCCGCCTCGCCGCCCGCAGCGATGGCGGCGGCGGTAATCGCCGGCGTGTCGGTGATCAGCGTCACCAGCAGCGCCGTGGTGCCGAAAGGCGCATGCGCCCGGCAGATCGTCTCTATCGAGGCGACGTCGGGATGGTCGTTGAGCATGACGCCGCCGCCGCCATTGACCTGGATGTCGACGAAACCGGGCACCAGCAGGCCGCCGCCGGTCTCGACCACCGGAACGCCGGACGGAATGGCGCCGGCGGGCAGGATGGCCTCGACCAGGTCGCCCTTGACGACAAGGGCGGCGTTGTCATGCCAGTCGGCGCCGTCGAAGATGCGGGCGCCGGTGAGCGCGAAACGGTTGCTCATACGGTTTCCGTCACCTTGCGCAGATTGCGCGGCGTATCCGGGTCGAGGCCGCGATGACGCGCGAAGGCCTCGACGAAGCCATAGAAGGACACGATCAGCGGCAGCGGATCGGTAAGCGGATGGCCGGTAGCGACATGGGGAAGAAGCCTCGCGGCCTTGGCCTTGTCGGAGGTGATGAAGGCGGCGGCGCCCTTGGCCGTCAGACCATCAGCCGCCTCGGCGACCGAGGGTTCCGACGCGTCTCGCGCGGCAAGCGCCAGCACCGGGAACCCCGGTCCGACCAGTGCCAGCGGCCCATGCATGACTTCCGCCGCGCTGTAGGCCTCGGCATGCATGGCGCAGGTTTCCTTGAATTTCAGCGCCGCCTCGCTGGCGATGGCGAAGGAGGGGCCACGGCCGAGGATGAAGAGCGACTGCGGATCCTCCAAGGCGCCGGCGAGCGCCATCCAGTCGCAGGCGATCGCCTTCTCGAAATGGGCCGGCAGGCCGGCGAGCGCCTTGAGCAGTGCCTGGTCGTCGGTGGCGTGCGCCATCAGCGCGAGGCCGGCGACGGCCGAATTGACGAAGGTCTTGGTGGCCGCGACGGAGCGCTCCGGCCCGGCGAGGATATCGATGGCGTAATCGGAAGCCCGCGCGAGCGGCGAGTCGGCCGTGTTGGTGATGGCGACGGTGAGCGCGCCGCCGGCCCGCGCCGTTTCGGCCATGGCGACGATGTCCGGGCTCTTGCCCGACTGCGAGACCGCCAGGCAGGCGGAACCACGGAGTCTCAACTTGGCGCCGTAGATCGAAGCGATCGACGGCCCGACGGAAGCGACCGCAAGGCCGGCCGTCAGCTCGACGGCATATTTCATGAAGGTCGCGGCATGGTCGGACGAGCCGCGCGCCACGGTGACGACGAATTGCGGGTCACGCTCGCGCAGGCCGCGACCGGCCTCGGCCAAAGCCGAAGCCGAGCCGTCGAGAAGGCGGGCGGCGGCTTCAGGGATCTCGTCGATCTCGCGCCGCATATGGGTGGTGGTGGCGCTCATGGCCGGATCTCCTCTCCCGGCCCGGTCAGCCGGAGTTCCGCGACGAAATCATAGGCGTCGCCCCTGTAGACTGAGCGGGTGAACTCGATCACCTTGCCGCTCGCCAGATACGAAATGCGCTCGATCTGCAGTCCGGCAACCCTCGGCGGCACTTCCAGGAGGCGCGCATCGGCATCGCCGAGATTGGTGGCCGAGATGCGCTGCACGGCGCGCACCGGACGATTGCCAGTCATGCCAAGCGCGGCGTAGAGCGAGGAGCCGATCGCTTCGGGATCGGGCAGAACGCTGGCCGAGAGCGCCGCGCGCTCGATCGCCAGCGGCGTGTCGTCGGCGATGCGCAGGCGCGCGACGCGGGCCACCAGCTCGGTCGAGGAAAGGCCGAGCACCATCATCTCGTCGGGCGACGGCGCATAGAGGCCGCGGTCGAGCCAGACCGAACGCACCGTCATGCCGCGGCGCGCCATGTCCTCGGTGAAGGAAGTGAGCCGGGACAGCGACTGCTCGACGCGCTCCATGCGCGGCGCGACGAAGGTGCCCGAGCCGTGGCGCTGGATGAGGATGCCGCCCTTGACGAGGTCCTGCACCGCCTTGCGCACGGTGACGCGCGAGATATCGGCCTTGCTGGCGATGTCGCGCTCCGACGGCAGCGCGTCGCCGGGACCGATCAGGCCGCGATTGACCGCTTCCTCGATGCTTTTCCGCAGTTGCAGATAAAGCGGCGCGCCGCTCTGCGAGGATTGTTTCAGCATGGCGAATATCTGGTCGGCGGCGCTCATCGGGCGGCCTCCGAACCATTGGCGAAGACGCGCGCGGCCATCTGAACGGCGCCGCCCAGCGCATCGTCGAGCGGGGCTTTGAGCAGCGCCTGATAACGCGCCGAAAGGCGCGGCGCGTAAAGCGGCGCCAGGCCGCCGAGCAGGCAGACCGGCGCGTCGTCGGCAAGATCGAGCGCTCCGAGCGAAGCCTCGACATCGGCCACAGCCTTGGCGAGGATGAAATTGGCGACGAGATCGCCCTTTTCGGCATGCTCGAAAACCTTCGGCGCGAAGCCGCCGAAATCGCCGGGCTTGGCGTTGGTGGTGAATTCGACCACGTCTTCCGGATTGTTGCGGAAGACCGCGAGCATGGCGTCGGTCAAGGGCGAGCCCGGACGGATGCCGTCATAGGCAAGCAGCGTCTGTTCCAGCAGGTCGCGGCCGATGCGGGCGCCGCTGCCCTGGTCGCCGACCTGGAAGCCCCAGCCGCCGATGGCGCGGGACTTGCCCTCTTTACGCGCCATATAGGCGGTGCCTGTGCCCAGGATGGCCATGGCGCCGTCACCGGAGCCGACCGCCCCCTCGAGCGCGATCTCGGCATCGGTTTCGACGCGGCTTCGGCTGAAGGGCAGGATTGCTTCGAGCTGCTGCCGGTAGGTGCCGACATTGGCGCCGGCCAACCCGAGAATGGCCGGTGTTTGCGGGATCAAATCCGGATCCGCGCCAGCCGCAAGGAAAGCCTGCCTGGCCGCTTCGATGATGTTGGCGCGGGCGCCGGTGAGATCGGTGCGGATGTTGGCGGCGCCGCTCTTGGCGCGGCCGACGACAACGCCGTCGACGGTCGCAAGGGCCGCCCTGCAGCTGGTGCCGCCGCCATCGATGCCAAGCACGAATTTCACGCGATTTCTCCTCGGGGCCGGATAATACCAATAAAATACCAATAGCCAAGAGTTAATTTCGGTTCAAAAAAGATTAATCCGTATTTTATTGAAAAATCACGTTAATTTGCCGGAAAGCGAGTTCCGCCACCTGAAATTCGTTAATGCGTGTGGACAAGTGGTATTTTTTTGGTATTGTTCGTTCAGGTCGGAGGAAAATGGATGGCCGAGACGCGCACGGAAGCGCTTCACCAGAATGCCGAGGGGCTGGATGTCGAGGCCCCGGAAGCCATTCTGGCGTTCCTGGCCAACGCCCAGATCGAGGCCGCCAAGGCCGTGCACGGCGCCATTCCGGCGATCGCCGCCGCCGCCGAACTCATCGCGAAGCAGTTGAAGAGTGGCGGGAAACTTGCCTATGCGGCGGCCGGCAGTTCCGGCCTGATGGCGGTGGCCGACGCGCTGGAATTGCCTGGCACCTTCGGCATCGCCCGCGACCGGATCGCCATCCTGATCGCCGGCGGCGACAATGCCTTCCGCACGCTGGCAGGCGGCCCCGAGGACGACACCGAGGAAGCTTCGTCGGCTGTTGCCGCGGCCGCCATCGGCAAGGGCGACTGCCTGATCGCCATCTCCGCAAGCGGCTCCACCCCCTATGCGGTCCAGGCGCTGCAGGACGCACGCAGCCGCGGCGCGGCGACCATCGCCATCGCCAACAACCGGGGCGCCGCGCTGTTCAAGCAGGCCGATGTCGCCATCCTGCTCGAAACGCCACCGGAGCTGATCGCCGGCTCGACGCGCATGGGCGCGGGCACCGCGCAGAAGATCGCGCTCAACATGCTGTCGACGCTTGCCGCCATCCATCTTGGCCATGTCCATGACGGCTACATGGTCAATCTCACCGCCGACAACATCAAGCTGCGCGACCGCGCCGTGCGCATGGTCGCGGCCATCAGCGGCAAGAGCCGCGACGACGCCGCCCGCTTGCTCGAGAAGAGCGGGGGCGTGGTCAAGACCGCCATTCTGCTCGCCGCGGGCGCGGCAAACGCCGATGCGGCCGAGAAGATACTGGAAGGAACCGGCCAAAAGCTTCGGCCGGCGCTTTCCGAGATCGAGGGGAGCAAGGGGCGCTGAGCCTCTGTTCTCATCAAAACCGAACCTGAAAAAGGTCAACAGGGAGACTGAAGATGAAGACCAAACTACTGACGGCCCTTCTGCTCGGCACAAGCATCCTCGGCACGGGCATCCTCGGCACCACCGGGATGGCTCTGGCCGAGGACGTGACGCTCAACATCGAAAGCTGGCGCGGCGACGACCTGACCATCTGGAAGGACAAGCTGATCCCGGCCTTCGAAGCCAAGAACCCCGGCATCAAGGTGGTGTTCGCGCCTTCGGCTCCGACCGAGTATGACGCAGCGCTCGGCGCCAAGCTCGCCGCCGGCTCGGCCGGCGACCTGATCACCTGCCGCCCCTTCGACAAGTCGCTCGAGCTGTTCAAGAAGGGCAACCTCGCCGACATCTCCTCGCTGCCCGGCATGGAGAACTTCTCGCCCGTCGCCAAGGCCGCCTGGCAGACCGATGACGGCAAGTCGAGCTTCTGCGTGCCGATGGCTTCGGTCATCCACGGCTTCATCTACAACAAGGACGCCTTCGACAAGCTCGGCCTCAAGGTGCCGACCACCAACGAAGAGTTCTACGCCGTGCTCGACAAGATCAAGGCCGACGGCACCTACATCCCGATGGCGATGGGCACCAAGGATCTCTGGGAAGCCGCGACCATGGGCTACCAGAATATCGGCCCGAACTACTGGAAGGGCGAGGAAGGCCGCGCGGCCCTGATCAAGGGCGAGCAGAAGCTGACCGATGCCGACTGGGTCGAGCCCTACAAGGAACTGGCCAAGTGGAAGCCCTATCTGGGCGACGGCTTCGAGGCCCAGACCTACCCGGACAGCCAGAACCTGTTCACGCTCGGCCGCGCCGCCATCTACCCGGCCGGCTCGTGGGAGATCGGCCTGTTCAACACACAGGCGCAGTTCAAGATGGGCGCCTTCCCGCCGCCGGTGCAGAAGGCCGGCGATACCTGCTACATCTCCGACCATACCGATATCGGCATGGGCCTGAACGCGGCATCGAAGCATCCGGAAGAGGCCAAGAAGTTCCTGTCCTGGGTCGCTTCGCCTGATTTCGCCACCATCTATGCCAACGCGCTGCCGGGCTTCTTCAGCCTGAACTCGACGCCGGTGAAGATGGAAGACCCGCTGGCGCAGGAATTCGTCTCCTGGCGCGGCAAGTGCAAGTCGACGATCCGCTCGACCTACCAGATCCTGTCGCGCGGCACGCCGAACCTCGAGAACGAGACCTGGGTTGAATCGGCCAACGTGATCAACGGCACCGACACGCCGGAGGCCGCGGCCAAGAAGCTGCAGGACGGCCTCGACAGCTGGTACAAGCCGGCGAAGTAAAGTCGCAGGCAACGGGCCGGCCGGGAACATGCCCGGCCGGCATTCGAACAGCTGTTAGATAGCGATTGTCGGCGCAGCCTCCCGGTCTTACCCTCGATCTCGCGGGGAAAACGGAGCCGATCTGTCGCTGGCCTTGTCTTACCCCCAGAGGGGACAGCCAGGCCGTGCATCGAGGCATCAGCTAGCATCACCGAACTGGAACCCAGAGACGGCGGGGAACCGAACTCATGGACACCGAGACCATGGCTGCAGAAACGCGAGCGAAAAGACCCATACGCTGGCATGTCGGCGTCTTCCTGGCGCCGGCGGTGCTGGTCTACACCGCCTTCATGATCCTGCCGCTGTTCGGCACGCTGCAGCTCTCGCTGTTCCGCAACATCGAGCAGTCCCAGGTGTTTGTCGGCCTCGGCAATTTCCGCACGCTGTTCGGCGATCCGAACTGGTCGGTGAATTTCTGGAATGCGCTCAGGAACAATGTCTGGTTCTTCATCATCCACATGCTGGTGCAGAACCCGATCGGCATCCTGCTGGCAGCGCTGCTTTCCAGCCCCCGGCTGCGCTTCACCGCCTTCTATCGCACGGCGATCTTCGTGCCGACGATCCTGTCCTTCGTCATCGTCGGCTTCGCCTGGAAGCTGATCCTGTCGCCGATCTGGGGCGTGGCACCGCATCTGATGGATTTTGTCGGCTTGAAGAGCTTCTTCACGCCCTGGCTCGGCAAGGAGCAATACGCGCTGACCGCGCTCAGCCTGGTGTCGGTGTGGCAGTTCGTCGGCATCCCGATGATGCTGATCTACGCAGCGCTGCTGTCGATCCCGGACGAGGTGATCGAGGCGGCCGAATGCGACGGCATCACCGGCATGGCGCAGTTCTGGAAGATCAAGCTGCCGCTGATCCTGCCCTCGATCGGCATCATCTCGATCCTGACCTTCGTCGGCAATTTCAACGCCTTCGACCTGATCTACACCGCGCAGGGCGCGCTCGCCGGGCCGAACTATTCGACCGACATTCTCGGCACCTTCCTCTACCGCGCCTTCTTCGGCTTCCAGCTGCAGGTCGGCGATCCGAATATGGGCGCCGCGATCGCCACGATCATGTTCCTAATCATCCTCGCCGGCGTCTGCGTCTACCTGTTCCTCGTGCAGACGCGCCTGCGTCGCTACCAGTTCTGAGGCGCGCCATGAGCCTAGCCACCCGTTCCCTGCCCCGCACCATCGGCGCGCACGCGATCCTTATCACCTACACGGTGATCGCGCTGTTCCCGGTGATCCTGGTGGTGATGAATTCGTTCAAATCGCGCGCGGGCATCTTCGGCGCGCCGCTGACGCCGCCGACACCGAAGACCTTCGACCTGATCGGCTACACCACCGTGTTCGGCCAGGGCGATTTCTTCCACTATTTCCAGAACAGCCTCGTCGTCACTGTCGCCTCGCTGTTCTTCGTGCTTCTGTTCGGCGCGATGGCCGCCTTCGCGCTGTCGGAATACCGCTTCCGCGGCAACACGCTGATGGGGCTTTACCTGGCGCTCGGCATCATGATCCCGATCCGGCTCGGCACCGTCGCCATCCTGCAACTGATGGTGGCGAGCGGGCTGGTGAACACGCTGACGGCGCTGATCCTGGTCTACACCGCGCAGGGCCTGCCGCTGGCGATCTTCATCCTGTCGGAATTCATGAAGCAGGTGTCAAACGACCTGAAGAACGCCGGACGTATCGACGGGCTGTCGGAATATACGATCTTCTTCCGCCTTGTCCTGCCGCTGGTGCGGCCGGCGATGGCAACGGTCGCCGTCTTCACCATGATCCCGATCTGGAACGATCTGTGGTTCCCGCTGATCCTGGCGCCGTCGGAAGAGACCAAGACGGTGACGCTCGGCGCGCAGCTCTTCCTCGGCCAGTTCGTCACCAATTGGAACGCGATCCTGGCGGCGCTGTCGCTGGCGATCCTGCCGGTGCTCATCCTCTATGTCATCTTCTCGCGGCAACTGATCCGCGGCATCACATCGGGAGCCGTCAAGTGAGCCGTAACAGCCAACTCTCCACAGGGCTGCGCTTCACCCCGCCCGGGGTGACACCCTCTCAAAAGAAAGTGGAGCAGTCTGTGAGCGATAAACCCCTTCGTGTCGTCGTCGCCGGCCTTGGCAATATGGGCCGCAGCCATGCGCTGGCCTATCACACCAATCCGGGCTTCGACATCGCCGCGCTGGTCAACCGCTCCGACGTGCCGTTGCCGGAGGGGCTTGGCGGCTACGACATCCGCCGCTCCTTCGAGGAGGTGCTGCGCGACGAGAAGCCGGACGTCGCCGCGATCGCCACCTATTCCGACAGCCATGCCGACTATGCGGTGCGGGCCTTCGAGGCCGGTTGCCACGTCTTCGTCGAGAAGCCGCTGGCGACGACCGTTGCCGACGCGCAACGCGTCGTCGATGCGGCCAAGGCCAACGGCAGGAAACTGGTGATCGGCTATATATTGCGCCACCATCCGTCCTGGATCCGGCTGATCGCCGAGGCGCGCAAGCTCGGCGGTCCATATGTCTTCCGCATGAACCTCAACCAGCAATCCTCCGGCCACACCTGGGAGACGCACAAGCATCTGATGCAGACGACCTCGCCGATCGTCGACTGCGGCGTGCATTATCTCGACGTCATGCTGCAGATCACCGACGCGAGGCCGATCGAGGTGCGCGGCATGGGCGTGCGGCTCAGCGACGAGGTGGCGCCGTCGATGTACAATTACGGCCACCTGCAGGTGCTGTTCGAGGACGGTTCTGTCGGCTGGTATGAAGCCGGCTGGGGGCCGATGATCTCCGAGACAGCCTTCTTCGTGAAGGACGTGATGTCGCCCAGGGGCTGCGTGTCGATCGTCATGAAGGAGGGCGTGAAGTCCGACGACATCGACACCCACACCAAGACCTCGACCATCCGGCTGCATAGTGCGGCGACCGGACCCGACGGCAGCTTGGCCAAGGAAGACCAGCTGCTGTCGATGGAGGGTGAGCCGGGCCACCAGGAGCTCTGCGATCTGGAGCAGGCCTTCCTGCTCAAGGCCATCCGCGAAAATATCGATCTCACCCGCCACATGGACGATGCCGTGAAGTCGCTCGCCGTCTGCCTCGCCGCCGACGAGAGCGTGCGCAGCGGTAACGCCGTCAAACTCTAGAACAGGAACGAAGCCGTGGGCTCGCTGAAGATCGAGAATGTGAAGAAGGCTTTCGGGCCGGTCGAGGTGCTGAAGGGCATCGACCTCGAAGTGACGGACGGCGAGTTCGTCGTCTTCGTCGGCCCGTCCGGCTGCGGGAAGTCGACGCTGCTGCGCGTGATCGCGGGCCTGGAGGACTCGACCTCCGGCCGCGTGCTGATCGACGGCGCCGATGTCTCGGTCACGCCGCCGGCGAAACGCGGCATCGCCATGGTGTTCCAGACCTACGCGCTCTATCCGCATCTGACGGTGAAGAACAACATGGCGCTGGGCCTCAAGCAGGCCGGCACGCCAACCGCCGAGATCGAGCGCCGCATCAAGATCGCATCCGCGATGCTGTCGCTCGAGCCCTATCTCGAGCGCCGCCCTGCGGAATTGTCGGGCGGCCAGCGCCAGCGCGTCGCCATCGGCCGCGCCGTGGTGCGCGAGCCGAAGCTTTTTCTGTTCGACGAGCCGCTGTCGAACCTCGATGCGGCGCTGCGCGTCAACACAAGGCTGGAGATCGCGCAACTGCACCGGCGGCTCAGGGCGACGATGATCTATGTCACCCACGACCAGGTCGAGGCGATGACGCTGGCTGACAAGATCGTCGTCCTCAATGCCGGCCGCATCGAGCAGATCGGCAGCCCGATGGAGCTCTACAATTCGCCGGCCAACGAATTCGTCGCCGGCTTCATCGGCTCGCCGAAGATGAATTTCATCGACGGCGCGCGACTGGGCGAAACGGCGAAGACCATCGGGGTGCGGCCGGAGCATCTGACAGTCGATGCGAATTCCGGCGCCTGGAAGGGCACGGTGGTGCATGCCGAGCATCTCGGCGCCGACACCAACCTCTACCTCGACTGCGAGAAGGCCGGGCTGATCACGGTGCGCATCTTCGGCGTGTACAATGCCGAGCCCGGCGCGACGCTTTATGCGACGCCGGACGCGGCGAAGACGTATCGGCTTGGCGCGGATGGGAAGGTGTTGAGGTAAGCGCCGGCTTACTCGTCCGCCTTGAACGTCTGCTTCTGCTGGCCCATGCCTTCGATGCCGAGCTCCACCACGTCGCCGGCCTTCAGGAACACCGGCGGCTTCATGCCCAGCCCGACGCCGGGCGGCGTGCCGGTGGAGATGATGTCGCCGGGATGCAGCGACATGAACTGGCTGAGATAGGAGACCAGATACTTCACGCCGTAGACCATGGTCTTGGTCGAGCCGTTCTGCATGGTCTTGCCGTTGACGGTCAGCCACATCTTCAGGTTCTGCGGGTCGGCGACCTCGTCCTTGGTGACCAGCCACGGGCCGATCGGTCCGAACGTGTCGCAGGATTTGCCCTTGGTCCACTGGCCCTGGCGCTCGGCCTGGAAGGCGCGCTCCGACACATCATGCGCGACGGCGTAGCCGGCGACATAATCCAGCGCGTCGTCCTCCGAAACATATTTTGCCGTCTTGCCAATGATCACGGCGAGCTCGACTTCCCAATCGGTCTTTTCCGAACCGCGCGGGATGAGCACGTCGTCATCCGGGCCGACGATGGCGGAACTTGCCTTCATGAAGATGATCGGCTCCGGCGGCACCGTGGCGCCGGTCTCGGCGGCGTGATCGGAATAGTTGAGGCCGATGCAGATAAATTTGCCCGTGCCGGCGACGCAGGCGCCCAGGCGCGGCTTGCCGGAGACCACCGGCAGCGTCTTGGGATCGAGCTTGGAGAGCATCTCCAGCGAGGCCGGATGAAGCGTCGTCCCGGCAATATCGGCGACATGAGCGGAAAGGTCGCGGATATTCCCATCCGCATCAAGCAGGCCGGGCTTTTCACTGCCAGCTTCGCCATAGCGCAACAACTTCATCTCAACGTTCTCCACCTTGCGGCCAGCGGCCGTTTTCACAAATTCCCATCAAAGCCAGCGGACCGTAGTCGCCGACCACACCGGCGGCAAGCGAGCCCGCTGCGATGCCGGCCAAATCGTCGAGATTTTCAGACGTTTCGATCCGACCAACCCGCCGACTTCGGAGCCTTTCGTCAGATCGACCAGCCGCCGTCGATGTTGTAGGCCTGCCCCGACGTGTAGGTGGCGCCGGCAAGGTAGACGGCGAGATCGGCGATCTCCTCCGGCGTGCCAAGCCGGCCCATCGGCTGGCGGGCGATGAAGGCCGCTCGCGCCGCCTCATAGTCGCCCTGTGCATGCATGCGGTCCTGCAACGACGGGCTTTCGACCGTGCCCGGGCAGATGGCGTTGCAGCGAATGCCCATGGCGACATAGTCGGCGGCGACCGCCTTGGTCAGGCCGACCACGGCCGCCTTGGTCAGCCCGTAGACGAAGCGGTTCGGCACGCCCTTCTGCGAGCTTGCCAGCGAGGCCATGTTGATGATCGAGCCGTCGCCGCGCTCCAGCATGCCTGGCAGCACGGCGCGGATGGTGCGGATCATCGAACGGACATTGAGGTTGAGCGCGAAGTCGAGATCCTCGTCCTTCATCTCCAGAATTGAACCGCCATGGACGAAGCCAGCGCAGTTGAACAGCACATCGACGCGGCCGATCTCGGCGAAGGCGGAAGCGACGGCCGCGTCGTTCAGCACATCGAGTTTTCGCGTCGTAATGCCGGGGGTTTTGCCCAACTCCGCCAGCAACGGCTCGTTGATATCGGTGGCGTGAACGCTTGCGCCTGCCTTGGCGAAAGCCAGCGCGCTCGCCCGACCGATGCCTTGCGCCGCCGCGGTTATGACAACCACCTTACCTGTCAGATCCGCCATTTTTTTCCTCGCCTGCCTGGAGCGTTTCGCCTCTATCGATGGCCGGCCCCGGGGTGGTGTGCCAGACAGCCGGCATCGTGCGGTCAGATTTCCATTTCACAGATAAAGATGTTTTTTCTCGTTAAAGAACACGCGCCCGAGCGTCAAGCCCGAAGGCGATCACCTTCGCGACAGCGGCTGAAATGGTTCCGTCGCGCGGTGCCTCGGCGGAACGCCTCAGTCGCCGTAAGGCACCCAGACGTTCTTGACCTCAATGGCCCGGCGCAGGAAGGGCTCGCCGGCCGCCTCGCTCGACGTCCAATCGAGCGTGCGGCCATTGCCGGTCCAGACGCGCTTGAGGTTGCCGATGGAATCCGCCTCCGCCTTGGCGCAGGTGTCGGCATCGGCGAACAGCCAGAGCCCGTCGACATCGTCATGCTTGGCCAGCACACCGGCAAGCTCGGCGCTGCGGCCGGTGACGATGTTGATCGCGCCGGCAGGCAAGTCGGAATATTCGATCACCTGGTAGAGGTCGGTGGCCAAAAGCGGATGCCGCTCCGACGGAACCGCGACCACCGTGTTGCCCATGGCGAGCGCCGGGGCGATCAGCGAGATGAAGTTGAGCAGCGGCTGGTTGTCCGGCGCAACGATGCCCACGACGCCGACCGGCTCATGCAACGCAAGCGTCACGACACGGGCCGGCGGCTGATGGACGCGGCCCTCGAACTTGTCGGCGAGGCCGGCATAGAGGAACAGCCGCTCGATCGACTGCTCGACCTCCTCGCGCGCAGCCTTGGCCGTAACGCCCGTCAGCTGAACAAGGCGCGCGGCGAACTCGTCGGCGCGGCCGGACAAGTTCTCGGCGAAATAATAGAGAACCTGGCTGCGGTTGTAAGCGGTCGCATCCGGCCAGGCCTTGCAGGCGCGGGCTGCGGCCACGGCATCGCGGATATCCTTGCGGTTGCCGAGACCGACTTCGCCGGCAAGCTTGCCCTTGGCGGTGGCGACGGCCAGAGAATAGTTGCCGTCCGGCCGCACCTGCTTGCCGCCGATGAACAGCTTTGCGGTGCGGTCGATGGCCGTGCCGTCGGCCTGTTCGACCGGCTGGGCGGACCCGGGGGCCGACGGCTTGATGGCCGGGCCAATGGGAAGCTTTGCCGCCAGATATTCGAACATGCCTTCGCGGCCACCTTCACGGCCGAAGCCGCTTTCGCGATAGCCGCCGAAGCCGCAGGCGGCGTCGAACATGTTGGTGCCGTTGACCCAGACGACGCCGGCCTTCAACTGCGGCGCGACATGCAGGGCCAGATTAACGTTCTCGCTCCACACGGAAGCGGCAAGGCCGTAGCGCGTGTTGTTGGCAAGCTCGATCGCTTCCTCGGTGTTGCGGAAGGTCATGGTCGCCAGCACCGGACCGAACACCTCTTCCTGCGCGAGAATATTAGCCGGCGAAACAGACGTCGCCAGCGTCGGCAGGTGATAATAGCCGGAGGACGGCAAAGCGGCGTCCGGCTGCCAGCATACGGCGCCCTGCTTCGCGCCCTCGGCGATCAAGCCCTTGACGCGGTCGAGCTGGGTGCGGTCGACAAGCGGGCCGATATCGGCGTTCTTGTCGAGCGGGCTGCCGACGCGCAGCCGGCTCATCCTGACCTTGACCTTGGCGATGAAGGCCTCGGCGATACCCTCCTGCACCAGGAGGCGCGAGCCGGCGCAGCAGACCTGGCCCTGGTTGAACCAGATGCCGTCGACCAGACCCTCCACGGCGCTGTCGAGATCGGCATCCTCGAAGACGATGAAGGCCGATTTGCCGCCGAGTTCCAGCGACAGTTTTTTCCCTGAGCCGGCGGTCGCCTTGCGGATGATCTTGCCGACTTCCGATGAGCCGGTGAAGGCGATCTTCTGCACGCCGGGATGATTGACGATGGCCGCGCCCGCCTCAGGCCCGCCCTGGACGATGTTGACAACACCCCTCGGCACGCCGGCTCGCTCGCAGATCTCGGCAAACAGGATCGCGGTGAGCGGCGTGAACTCGGCCGGCTTCAGCACCACCGTGCAGCCGGCGGCCAGAGCCGGCGCGATCTTCCAGGCCAGCATCAGCAGCGGGAAGTTCCACGGAATGACCTGGCCGACGACGCCGACCGGCTTATGGTCGGGAAAATCCTTCTCGAGCGTCTGCGCCCAGCCGGCATGATGGATGAAATGGCGGATCGCCAGCGGCACGTCGATGTCACGGCTTTCGCGGATCGGTTTGCCGTTGTCGATCGATTCCAGCACCGCAAACAGGCGCTGGTGGCGCTGCATGGCGCGGCCGATGGCGTAGAGGATTTTTGCGCGGGCGTAGCCGGAGGAAGCCGACCATTTTGGCAGCGCCTTGGCGGCGGCGGTAACCGCGGCATCGATGTCGGCCGCGCCGGCATCCGAGACCTTCGCAAGCAGCTTGCCGGAGGACGGCTCGCTGGTCTCGAAAATCTTGCCGCCGGCCGCCGCTTTCCAGGCGCCGTCGATGAACAGCGCCTTGGAAAAATCGCAACCGGCGAGCCAGGCATCGGCCTCGTTGCGGGCTTCCGGCGCCGGACCGTATTCCATGGCGTGATAGCGTTCGAGGATGTTCATGGGACGCCTCCTTTACCCTCCCCCTTGTGGGGAGGGTCGATCGGCAAAGCCGATCGGGGTGGGGGTAAACGGTTGATGGTTCGGTTCATTGGATAGGCTATTTTGGTTTTACTACCCCCACCCCGCCGCTGCGCGGCGACCCTCCCCCCAAGGGGGAGGGTGGGAGCCTAGGCCATCGCGTGGCGATGGTTGGCCGAGTAATGGCCCGTCAAATGATGCTCGAGCTGGCGTTCGATGTCGGTGAGCAGGCTCGACGCGCCGAAGCGGAACAGGTCCGGCTCCAGCCACGGCCGGCCGAGCTCTTCCTTCATCAGCACCAGCCAATCGAGCGCGACCTTGGCGGTGGAAATGCCGCCGGCCGGCTTGAAGCCGATGAGATAACCGGTCTCCTCGAAATAGGCGCGGATGGCGCGCACCATGGTGAGGCCGACGGGGAGCGTGGCGTTGACGCTCTCCTTGCCGGTCGAGGTCTTGATGAAATCCGCGCCCGCCATCATCGCGACCATGGAGGCAAGCATGACATTACGCAAAGTGGCGAGATCGCCGGTGCCGAGGATGACTTTCAGATGCGCATCGCCGCAGGCCGTGCGCATGGCGACGATCTCGTTGAACAGCTCGCGCCATTTGGCGCCGTAGACCAGGCCGCGCGGAATGACGACGTCGATCTCGTCGGCGCCGTCCTTCACCGAAGCCTCGATCTCCTGCAGGCGGGTCGACAGCGGCGCAAGGCCGTGCGGGAAGGCGGTGGAGACGGCGGCGACATGGATGCCGGTGCCGCGCACAGCGTCGACCGCGGTGGCGACAAAGGGATGATAGACGCAGACCGCCGCCGGACGGATGGTTTCGCCCGAGATGCCGAGACCCTCGACGATGTCGCGGCGCAGCGGATTGATCGCCTTGGCGCAGAGCCGGCGCACGCGCTCGTCCGTGTCATTGGAATTCAGCGTGGTGAGGTCCATGCAGGCGAGGGCCCGCAGCAGCCAGGCGGCCTGGTTGTCGGCCTTGATCGAGCGCCGCTTGGTCAGCGTCGCGACACGGCGCTCCAGCGCCGAACGGTTGACGCTGCGCACCGATTCCAGGAAGCCGAGATCGAGCTTCATGCCGGGATTGCGGGCAATGCCATGTTCCAGCGGCAGCGGCGTGTTGGCGGCGGCACGCGCCGGCAGCGGCATCACCTTGGAAGCTCCCGCACCTGCTTCGCGGATCGTGCTCATCTCCTGCCCTTTCATTCAGCTGCTTACGCCGAAGGATAGCCCGTGAAGCGATGCTTCACGAGTCTTTCAAAGGCTCATAGCGGAAAAAGGCCGTCGAGGCAGTAGATTTTTGACCGTATGGTCAAATTGAGGCGCCTCAGCCGACGAAGGCGCGCTCGACGACGAAGCTGGCCGGATGGCTCAAGGAGCCCTCCTGGAAGTCGAGGCTTTCGGCGAGTTCCTTGACGTCCTTCAGCATGTGCATCGAGCCGCAGATCATGATGCGATCGGTCTCGGGATTGAGCTTGTCGATGCCGAGATCGGAATAGAATTTTCCGGAGCCGATCAGCGCGGTGATGCGGCCCATGCGCGCCGATTCCTCGCGCGTCGTCGAATTGTAGAGCGTGACGCGGCCGGCGGTCAGCTCGCCGATCAGAGGATCGCTTTCGAGCGCCGCCACCAGTTCCTGGCCGTAAGTGAGCTCGGCAATGTCGCGGCAGGTGTGGGTAAGGATCACCTGGTCGAACTTCTCATAGGTGTCGGGATCGCGCAGCAGGCTGGCGAAAGGCGCGATGCCGGTGCCGGTCGAGATCATGAACACCCGCTTGGCGGGCGTCAGCGCGTCGAGCACCAGCGTGCCGGTCGCCTTCTGGCGCATGATGACGGTGTCGCCGACCTGGATCTTCTGCAGCTCGGAGGTAAGCGGGCCGTCCGGGACCTTGATCGAGAAGAATTCCAGCTCGTCGTCCCAGGCGGGGCTGGCGACCGAGTAGGCGCGGAAGATCGGCTTCTCGGCATTGGGCAGGCCGATCATGACGAACTCGCCGGAGCGGAAACGCAGCGACTGCGGGCGGGTGATGCGGAAGGAGAACAGCCGGTCGGTGTAATGCTTCACCGACACCACGGTCTCGGCGTAGACATTGGCCGGGATCGGGAACTGCAGCGGCCTTGCGCCGGCGGTGTTCAACGCGGATGTGTTCATCAAACCCAACTTTCCGGCCCAGACAAACGCACTGGGCGCCAAACTTTCTCCTGCGCGTCCGAACGGTCAGGTTCCGACGTGCCCGCTGCACATTGCCAAGCGGTAAGCTCTTGTGTCCGAAACTTATTAGTATACAAATGATCTCGAGGTCAAGATGGCGACGTAAAATGCCTTTCCAAACCAAGGCATATCCGTAGTCCTGCTATTTCGGGTTTCGGCAATGATTGAGAATTTTTCGGCGTCCGCGGGAAGCGTCGTAGCAGGCATCGACGTCGGCGGAACCTTCACCGACCTGCTTTTGATCGACGGCAAGGCGGGCGGCAAGGTCCATATCGCCAAGACCCCGACGACTGTCGAAAACCAGGCCTTCGGCGTGGTCGCCGCCCTTGGCGCCACCGGCTTTCCGATCGACGGCATCGACCTCATCGTGCATGGCACGACGACCACCACCAACGCCGTGCTGGAACGCCGCCTGGCGCGGACCGGCATGATCACCACGCGCGGCTTTCGCGACGTGATCGAGCTTGGCCGCCGCACCAGGCCGCAGGCCTATGGCATGACCGGCACTTTTGTCCCCGTCATTCCCCGCGACCTTCGGCTCGAAGTGTCGGAGCGGATCGAGGCTTCGGGCGCGGTGCGCATTCAACTCGACGAAGCCGAGATGCGCGATGCGGTGAAGAAGCTGCTCGACGCCGGCTGCGAGTCGCTCGTCATCCACTTCCTGCACTCCTACGCCAACCCGGCGCATGAGCGGCGCGCCGCCGAAATCGCGGCGGAGCTTTGGCCGAACGGCCACATCACCACCGGGCATGCGCTGCTTTCGGAAGCGCGCGAGTTCGAGCGAGGCGTGACGGCCGCCGTCAACGCCTCGGTGCAGCCGATCCTGGAGCGTTATGTCGAGCGGCTGCGCAAGGAGCTTGGCGCGAAGGGCTATGCCCGCGACTTCCTGATCATGAACGGCAATGGCGGCATGATCTCGGCCCGCTTCGTCACGCTGGAATCGGCCAAGACCGTGATGTCCGGCCCGGCTTCCGGCGTCATCGCCGCCGCCTATACGGGCAAGCGCGCCGGCTTCGGCAATCTCGTCACCTACGACATGGGCGGCACCTCGACCGACGTGGCGCTGATCCACAATGCCGAGCCCGCCGTGTCGAACGAGATCGAGATCGAATATGCGATGCCGATCCATGTGCCGATGGTGGCGGTGCACACGGTGGGCGCCGGCGGCGGCTCGACCGCGCGTGTCGACGCGGCCGGGCTGATCCAGATCGGCCCGGAAAGCGCCGGC
Source organism: Mesorhizobium sp. M2A.F.Ca.ET.046.03.2.1 (assembly GCF_003952425.1). Lineage (NCBI taxonomy): Bacteria > Pseudomonadati > Pseudomonadota > Alphaproteobacteria > Hyphomicrobiales > Phyllobacteriaceae > Mesorhizobium > Mesorhizobium sp. M2A.F.Ca.ET.046.03.2.1. The sequence continues at coordinate 2,637,741 of NZ_CP034449.1, forward strand.
GCCAATCCCGGCCCGATCTGCTACGGGCGCGGCGGCGTCGAGCCAACCATCACCGACGCCAATCTGGTGCTGGGACGCCTGGCGCCGAAGAAGTTGCTGGCGGTCGACAATCCGGTCACCGTCGAGCGTGTCACCGGCATTTTCGAGGACAAGATCGGCAAGCACACCGGGCTCTCCGGCGTAGAAGCGGCCGGCGCGGTGCTTCGGCTCGGCAACATGAAGATGGCCGGCGCCATACGCATGGTCTCGGTGTCGCGCGGCCATGATCCACGCGATTTCGCGCTGTTCGCCTTTGGCGGCGCCGGCCCGCTGCATGCGACGGCGCTTGCCCGCGAGCTCGGCCTGCCGCGCGTGCTGGTGCCGGCACGGCCGGGGATCACCAATGCGCTCGGCTGCGTCGTCGCGGACCTGCGGCACGACTTCGTCAACACGATCAACCAACCCGTGGCGAGCCTCGACGAAGCTGCGCTTCGCGGGGTATTGGAACGGCACCGTAACGAAGGCGAGGCGCTGATCGCCAAGGAAGCGGTGAAGCCGGACGCGATCCGCGTCACGCATTCCGCCGACATGCAGTTCGTCGGCCAGACGCATATCATCAACGTGCCGCTGCCCTCCTCTTCGGTTTCACGAGAAACGCTGCAGCTTCTGTTCGAGAAGGCCTATTTCGCCCGCTTCAAGGTCGAGCTGCCGGAAATCCGCGCCAATCTCGTCAACCTAAACACCTCGGTTACCGGCGTGCGGCCGCAGATCGACCTGTCGCGGCTGATCGACCCTGCGGGCCGCGCGGCAACGCTGGAGGAGGCGCGGCGCGAGATCCGCCCGGTCTGGTATCATGGCACCTGGCACGACACGCCGGTCTATGCCCGCGAAAAACTGCCGTTTGATGCCGTGATCGAAGGACCGGCGATCCTGGAACAGATGGACGCCACCACGGTGCTCGAACCCGGCGACCAGGCGCGATCGGACGCGGACGGCAACATCATCATCGACATCGGCGAGGCTTGAGATGGCAAAGCTCGACACGATCACGCTTTCGGTGCTGCAGGCGGCGCTGCAGCAGGTCTGCGACGAGATGGATCTGACCTTTTCCCGCGCCGCCTTCTCGCCAGTCATCGCCGAAGCCAATGACCGCTCGGACGGCATCTATTCGGCCGTCGACGGTTCGCTGATCGCGCAAGGCAGCCAGGGCCTGCCGGTGTTCGTCGGCGTGATGCAGTATTCGACCAGGACGGTGATCGAGATGATCGCCGACGGCCGTTGCCTGGCTCCTGAGCCCGGTGACATCTACATCGTCAACGACCCCTATCTCGGCGGCACGCATCTGATGGATGTGCGCTTCGTCATGCCGGTCTATCGCGGCGGAAAAATCTTTTGCTGGCTTTCCAACACTGGACATTGGCCGGATATCGGCGGCTCGGTGCCCGGCGGCTTTTCGGCCTCGGCCACCGCCGTCGAGCAGGAGGGCCTGCGGCTGCCGCCGGTGAAACTGTTCAAGAAGGGCGTGCTCGATCCCGAGATCTACGCCATCATCTGCTCGAACATCCGCGTCGCCGACCAGCGTATCGGCGATATCCGCGCGCAGGCCGCGGCGCTACTGATCGGCCAGGACAGGCTCAATGAAATCCTCGATCGTTACGGTGACGAAACCGCAGTCGAAGCGATCGCGGAACTGCGCCGCCGCGCCGCCGAGCAGATGCGCTCTTCGATCGCCGTCATCCCCGACGGCGTCTACCGCTCGCAGGCCTTCGTCGATTCCGACGGCGTGGTGAACGAGCCGTTGACCATCAATCTGGCCGTCGAGAAACAGGGCGATACACTGACCTTCGACTTTGCCGGCTCTTCAAAACCCTGCGCCGGGCCGATGAACAGCGTGCTGGCGACGACCTTGTCGTCCGTCTACCTCGCCATGCGGCATATTTTTCCGGAGGTGCCGATCAGCGCCGGCGCCTTCGAGCCGCTGAAAGTCAAGCGGCCGGAGGGCACGTTCCTCGACGCCAAATATCCTCGGCCCGTGTCGGGCTGCGCTGCCGAAGTATCACAGCGCATCGCGGAAGCGGTATTCGCGGCGATGGTGCAGGCGCTGCCCAAGAAGGTGACGGCGGCGCCCGCCGGCTCCAGCGGCAATTTCGCGCTCGGCGGCAACGATCCGGCGCGCGGCCGCGACTATATCATGTACCAGATCTCCGGCGGCGGCTATGGCGGCAATGCCGGCCATGACGGCTTGAGCAATGGCTGCTCGACCATCGGTATTTCGAAGTCGCCGCCGGTCGAGATCATGGAGCAGGCTTTTCCGGTGCTTTACCGGCATTACGCGCTGCGCGAAGGCTCAGGCGGCGCCGGCAAACATCGCGGCGGCTTCGGTCTCGCCTATGAGGTCGAGATCCTGCGCGGCGAGGCCCGCGCATCCTTCGTCATGGACCACGGCCGCTTCGGCCCGCAGGGCGCGCTCGGCGGCAAGGACGGCGCACCGAACAGCGTGACCGTGTTCCGGGGCAGCGAAGCGCATGTGCCGCCGCATCTTTCCAAGGAACAGGACATCGCGCTCAAGGCCGGCGACCGCGTGCGCGTCGGCACGCCGGGCGGCGGCGGCTATGGCGATCCACGCGAGCGCGACACGAGGCTGGTCGCGGAGGATGTCCGGCTCGGCTACTACACACCTGAGCAGGCGCGGGAGATGTTCGGATTCGCGCCCGCCGATATACCGTCATAGCTAATCTTTAAGCGCCTGATCAATCGTATCTTAATTCGAGGACGGTAGGTGTACTCCCGACACGATCGGGAGAGGATCATGAGCGTCGCGGAGCAAATGGAGGCCAGCACCCAGGCCAGCTCCAACGCTGTTCCGCCCGGCGGCCTCGCAGTTGTCTCCCGCATTCTGCTGCTGTTTTGTCTTTGCTACATCGCCAGCGCGATGCTGATTTGGCCAACGATCTTCATCGCTATGGCCAACGCCTATCTTTCGACGCTCGTCTTGACCGGCTGGATGGTCGCCCTCGCCATCGCCATTCCAGCTGGGGTGATGGCCTCTCCCCAACAGCCACTTCATGGCATCATCGGCTTCCTCCGCTCGCGGGGTCGGCAAGCGGCGCTCGTCGTCGGCGTCTTCGTGTTGGGTCTCTCCGCCTTCACCACCTACAAGCTGAACATCCCCAATGTCGTGCCCTTCTACGGCGACAGGGCGGTGGCCGATATCGACGAATTCCTGCATGGCATCGCGCCCTGGCGGATTGCCCATTCGATCGATGCAGCGACGCTGTCCTGGCTGGTCGAGAAAACCTACAGCCAGCTATGGTTCCTCGAGTGGTTCGCGTTGGCGTTCCTTGCCGCCTTCCATGCCAGACAGCCGGTCCATCTCCGTTACCTTGTGGCGCTGGCGCTGACGACGGTGGTGATCGGCACGATCCTGGCGACGTTGCTGTCTTCCGTCGGCCCGATCTTTTATGACCGCTTCGTCGGCGGCAGCCGCTTCACCGATCTCCACGAGGCGCTTCGGCTCTATCCCTACAGCCAGCACATGACGCTGTTCTCCGATTACCTGCTAAAGAGCTACACCGAGCGAACGGCCGACTTCGGCACAGGGATATCGGCAATGCCCAGCATGCATGTGGCCGTTGCGACGTTGAATGCCTTCTACGTCACACGGCTCAATCGCGGATTCGGGGCAGCGGCATGGGCGTTTGCCGCGCTGATCCTATTCGGCTCCGTCTATACGGGCTGGCACTACGCGATAGACGGCTATGTCTCGATAGCGCTGGTCGCCACGATCTGGCGGTGGTCGGCCCGCATTTCCGAAAACACGGCTAAAGCGCGTCGCGCTGAAAGGGTTTCGCCGTAAGCGTGGCAAAGGTCCGAACCCATCCGATCAGGCCAGCTTCGCCAACAGCCGCAGGAACGTCGCGGCCTCCTTGGCGGTCAGCGGCGCCAGCGTTTCCTCTGTAATTCTGCGGGCAAGCGGGATCAGCCGCTCAATGGCCTCGCGGCCTTCCGGCGTCAGATTGACCAGCAGCCGCCTCTTGTCGACCTCATGCTTGGAGACCTCGACCAGCCCGCGCGCCTTCAGCCGGTCGATGACGCCCTTCACGGTGGCGGCGTCCATGGCGATCAGCGTTCCCAGCTGGTTCTGGGAGGTCTCGCCGATGTCGTAGAGCTTGGCCAGAGCGGCGAATTGCGGCGGCGTCAGGTCGCTGATATGCGAGGCGAAGATCGACACATGGCGCTGATGCGCCTTGCGCAGGATGAAGCCGACCTGATCCTGCAGATGGTAGTTGTTCTCGTCGCCGTCCTCGGCCTCGACCAGCCGCAGCAGATTGTCCTCGCCGCTCATCTGAGGCCATCCCATGCCTTGATGTCCTCGGCCGCCAGCCCGCCCATGCGGTTATGGACGCGCGGGCCGCAGGTCATGGCGAGGCAGAACAGGATCTCGTCGGGGCGCGGGCCGTCGCTGATGCCGACCTCCATGGCGTCGAAATGGCTGCGCACATAGGCGGCGTTGATGTGGCCGAGCGGCACGTCGAGGCGCGAGCCGAAAGCGCCGACCTTCTTGGCCGACGGCACGATCGCCTTGGCGTCGCCGAGCCGCTCGCGCATGGAGTAGCCGCCCGGCACATGCCAGAGCGCGCCGTGCTCCAGCTCTCCTGCCGTGCCGACGATGGCGCCCTTGCCGTAACCGTCGATCTTCTTCACGTCGCCGCCGAGCGCCGCGATCAGCCTGTCTGAAAGCAGGAGGCCCAGCGGCTTCAGGTCCTCCATCGCGCCCTGCAGCTCTTCCACATAGCGCCCGGCGAAAGGGTTCTTGACCACTGCGAGAGCCGCCGCGCGAAGGCGCGGCTGTTGGGCGACGGGGCCGCCGTCGTGGAAAATCTCCTCGGTCAGCACCGCGACCTTGCGGATCGGAAACTCAGGCATCGGCAAATTCCTCCTGTGCATGCTTGTTGGGCGCGGCGAGCGCTATCGCGCCGCTGATGCGGGCCTTCCCCGCCAGAAACAGCGCCGAGGCGGCGACCAGGCCGCGCCGGCGAAAATCTTCGGCGACGGCGAGGCCCTTGTCCAGCGCCTGGGCAATGTCGCCCGGCGAAAGCGCGCCGACGCTCTGCGTCACCAGTTGCTCTCCAAGATCGCTGTCGGGCGCCAGGTCGCGCGCCGGAACGCGCGCGATGGCAGGGTGACCGGGCAGGTCGACGGCGTTGGCAATCAGCGTCGCCGCCGCATCCGCCTCGGCGCCGGTCGGAGCGAGAACGGTGACGGCATCGGCGATGCCGAACGAAAACGAGCGGCCGCGCCAGCCGCTGGTGGCAACACCGCGCACGCCATCCTCGGCGCGGATGCCGACGCGATCGGCCATGCCATTGCCGGTGCCGGCAATCGCCACCGTCATCGACTGGTCCCTGCCGAGATAGAGGGCGCAATCGCCGCCATTGTTGACATAAGCGCGGTCGAGCCGGCGGCCGGCGAGCATTGCGGCAAGAATTTCGTCGGCTACTGAACCGGCAACGGCGGCCATCGGGGTGATGAAGCATTCCGCCAATGGCATGACGGCTGCTTCCATGCGGCGCGCCGTCGGGCCGGCGAAATCGCGCGGCGCCAGGAAGAAGGCTGGCAGGCGCAACTCGGGCAGCTCCTCGACCAGTTCGATCAGGATCATCTGGAAGCGCGTGACCGCCTGCTGGTAGGCGGCGCGACGTTCGTCGTCAGAACCGAAGGCCTCGACGATGAGATCGATCGGCCCATGGTTGAGATGGAGCCGCCGGCCGTCGGCAAGCCAATGCGCCTGCGGGCCGTTCATCAGCCGGCACCGTTCGCCGCCGCGCGCCGCAGCTGCGCCAGGGGCGGCCAGGGTTGTTGGCCGGCGCGCCTGTGCCGCGGCGTGGGTTGAGATACTCGCCGCCCTTGGCGAGGATATCCTCGACGCCTCGGATCTCATTCTCATAGCCGCCCAGCCGGACATAATCGTCGCGGCGCATGGTGAACTCGATCGGCGCGACCAGAGCCGGCGTCGGCACATAGCCGAAGGCGCCTTCCGGCACGCGGGTGACGTCGACCATCAGCGTGATGCCGCCGCCCGGCCAGACATAGACCGGCGCGCCGCCCACCGTCACGTAGGTCCTCAAGCCCTGCACCGAGCGCGTGAGGTTGACGGGGTTTTCGGTGACGCCGGCGCGCAGCGAGCCGCCGGCGCCGCCGATGAAGAGAACGGTGCAGAGCGCCGGCTCGCAATTGTCCTCGATCAGGCCGACCGACTTCTGCAGCCGCTCCGGAAACGGTTTTTGGACCGGCTTCAGCTCGTCGTCCAGCTCGTAATAGGCGAACTGCTCGCCGGTGGTCGACACCATCAGCAGCGACAGGCCGGGGCGCGCGCCCTTCTTGGCGTTCCAGTCGCCGAGGATCGACAGCGGGTCGGAAATCGTCGTGCCGCCCCAGCCGAGGCCGGGCTCAGACACCTTGAAATAACGGCCGGGCGTCGAACGGCGGCCGATGATCTTTATGCCGGTGTCTTCCCAGCCCAGCACCTTGCCGGCCTGATGCTCCGAGACGACGCCGGTGATGTGGTCGTCGACCACAACGACTTCGTCGACGAGACCGCGCCATTGCGTGGCGAACATGCCGATGGTGGCCGAGCCGCAGCCGACGCGCATGCGGTGCTCGACCTTGCCGTCGATGACCGGCGATTTGCCGGCTTCGACGATCACCGTGGCGCCGCCGTCGATGGTGAGCTCGACCGGCTTGCGGTTGCAGAGGTTAAGCAGCGCGTCGCAAGTGGCGCGGCCTTCCTGCTTGGAGCCGCCGGTCAAATGATGGACGCCGCCTAGCGACAGCATCTGCGAGCCGTATTCGCCTGTGGTGACATGGCCGATCGCCTCGCCTTGCGAGCGCACGATTGCCGACTCGTCGCCGATATGGCGGTCGGTGTCGATCTTCACCTTGACGCCGCAGTAGGAGAATATTCCTTCGGTGACGACGGTGACGAGATCGACGCCCTCGACCTCCTGGCTGACGATGAAGGGCGCCGGCTTGTAGTCCGGATAGGTGGTTCCGGCGCCGATCGCGGTGACGAAGCGCCTTCCGGTGTTGACCAGCTCGCCGTTCCAGGCCTCGCCCTCGGCAACGAAAGGCACGACCGCGCCGCCGGTCTCGGCGGCATGGTCGAGGATGGTTAGCGGATCCATGCGCACGATGCGGCCGCCGACATTGCCGTAGCGGTCGCAGGCGCCGGTGCGTCCGTCGGCGATGTAGCACATGACCGGACAGGCATCGCAGCGGATCTTCTCCGCCACCTGCTTCTCGCCGGGATCATGGGTTTCGAAACGTTCGGCAAGCTCGCTCATCGGCGCGCCTCCTTCTCGCGGATCGCCGCCAGGATGCGGCTCGGCGTCGCCGGCACCTTGGTGACCAGGACGCCTGTGGCATGGCGGATGGCATTGAGGATCGCCGGCGCGGTGGGGATCAGCACATGCTCGCCAAGGCCCTTGGCGCCGAAGGGTCCTTCCGGATCCGGAACCTCGACCAATATGTGCTCGACCGGCGGCACGTCTCCGATGGTCGGGATGAGGTAATCGTGCAAATTCTCGGTGCGGCCGGGGATGTATTCCTCCATCAGCGCCATGCCGATGCCCTGCGCGATGCCGCCCTCGATCTGGCCTTCGACCAGCACGGGATTGATCGCCTTGCCGACATCATGCGCGGCGGTGATCTTGATGAGCTTCACGGTGCCCAGCTTGAGATCGACCTCGAGCTCGGCGATCTGCGCGCCATAGCCATAGACGGCATAGGGTTTGCCTTGCCCCTTGGCGTCGAGCGGCAGTGTGGGCGGGTCATAGGTTTCCTCGGCGGCGAAGACGAGACCGTCTGCATCGGCCTTCAGCGCCGCAAGATCGATGCGCCGCGCGGCATCGCCTTCGCGGATGGAGAGGCTGTCGCCGTCGAGCATGATCGTCGCTTCGCCCGAGACGTTGGCGTAGCGCAGGATCTTTTCGCGCAAGGCGCGGCCCGCCTTCTCCGCCGCCTTGCCCGTTACAAAAGTCTGGCGCGAGGCGGATGTTTTGCCGGCGTCGGGCGTGATGGCGGTGTCGGCGCTCTTCAGCTTGAACCTGTCCAGCGGCAGGCCGAGGGCGTCGGCGCAGATCTGGGTGATCACCGTGTTGGAGCCCTGGCCGACATCGACGGCGCCCTGGTGCAGGATCACCTCGCCGGAGGCCGAGATGCCGACCTTGATGGTGGAGGGATTGGGCAGCGAAGTGTTGCCGCAGCCATACCAGCAGGAGGCGACGCCGACGCCGCGCCCGCTTGCCGAATTGGCGGCGTTGAAGGCTTCCGCGTCGGCGAGCGCACGCGCCCAATGCGGCTGAAGCTGCTCCAGGCATTCGCCGATGCCGACGCCCGATTCCAGGCGCTGGCCGGTGACCGTCTCGCAGCCGTCGCGCAGGCAGTTCTTCAGCCGAAAATCGAGCCGATCCATCCCAAGTTTTCCGGCAAGCTCGTCATAGAGCGTTTCCTGCATTATGGTGGCCTGCGGCACACCGAAGCCACGGAAGGCGCCAGCGATCGGGCCGTTGGTGTGGATGGCGTAGCCGGTGGCGCGGTAGTTCGGCGTGGCATAGGGGCCGGAGGCGTGCACCGGCACGCGATTGGCCACTGTCGGCCCCCAGCTGGCGTAAGCCCCGGTGTTGAAATCGCCCTCGAAGACCATGCCGGTGATACGGCCCTCGGCGTCGGCGCCGATGGTCGCCTTCATTTCGGCCGGATGGCGCTTGGTGGTCGACATCATCGATTCATTGCGGGTGTAGGCAAGCGCCGCCGGGCGGCCGGTCTTCATCGCCACAAGGCCGATCAGCGGCTGCAGCGAGACATCGAGCTTCGAGCCGAAGCCGCCGCCGGTGGCGGTTGGCACGATGCGGACCTTGTCGACGGCAAGCCCGAGCACCTTGGCCGTGTCGTCGCGGTCCATATAGGGCGCCTGGGTGCAGGCGACGACGACCAGCGTGTCGCCATCGATGTACGCATAGCCGGCTTCCGGCTCGATATAGGCGTGCTCGACGAAAGAGGTTTCGATGGCGCCGGATGCCGTGACCGTCGCGCCGGCGAGCGCTCGTTCCGGATCGCCGCGTTCGACATAGCCGGAGGTCAGCAGGTTTGCCGGGCGGTGCTGGTGGATCAGCGCGGCGCCATCGGCCTTCGCCTCGCGCGGCTGCAGCACATGCGGCAATTCGGTCCAGGAGATCGGAAAATCCGTCAGGTCGAGATCGAGGATCGCCTCACGCTCGCCGGCCACCAGCGCCACAGCCTCGCCGCGCAGGCGGACAAAGCCTTCGGCCAGCGCCGGCTGGTCGGCAAAGGGGCCAATGACGCCGAAGCAGTTCTTGCCGGGAATGTCGGCGGCGGTGAACACCCCGGCAATGCCGGGATGCGCTTCGACCCAGGCATCAAGGTCGCCGAAGGCAAAGCCGGCATGATAATGCGGCGAGCGGACCACCAGCACCGACAAAGCATCAACCGGGAAGGAATCGCCGCCGAATTTCTCGGTGCCATTGACCTTCGGCACGCCGTCGAGGCGGATCGGCGAGGCGCCGACCGCGTGGCCCACGTCCGGCTGGCGAAGGTCTATGCCGTTCATGTGCCGCGAGGCCTGCATCACCGCAGCGACGATTTTTCGATAGCCGGTGCAGCGGCAGAGCACGCCGCCCAGCGCATCCTGCGTTTCGGCCTCGCTGGGTGTCGGGTTGCGCTCCAAAAGCGCGGTGGCCGCGACCAGCAGGCCGGGCGTGCAGATGCCGCATTGCGCGGCGCCATGGTCGAGGAAGGAGGCCTGCAGCGCCGAAAGCCTGCCATTGGCAAGACCTTCGACAGTGGTCACGGAAGCGCCGGTGACGGACGCCGCCGGCACAAGGCAGGCGCAGACCGGATCGCCGTCGACCAGCACCGTGCAGGCGCCGCAATCGCCGGCGTCGCAGCCGACCTTGGTGCCGGTCAGCCGCAACTCGTCGCGCAACACCTGCGACAGGCGCCGCACCGGCGGCACGGATACCCGGACGGCGGCGCCGTTGACCTCGAAAGCAATGTCGGCGCGCTCGATGCCGGACTGGGCCACGCCTGACTGTGCCATGCCGGGGTGGACCATGCTCATGCGGCCACCTTGCCTTGGTCGAGGCCAATTGCAGAGCGCACGGCGCGGACGACGATCTCGCGCGCCGCTTGCTCCCGATACTCGGCGCTGCCGCGCACATCGGCGATCGGCGACAATTCATCGAACGGCGCCGACAGCACCGCGTCGGCAAGCGCCTCACCGATCGGACGCCCGCGCAGGACCGCCTCGACGCCTGCGAGGCGGCGGGCGACCGCGGAGCAGGATCCGACCGCGATCGCCGCTTCGGCGACGACGCCATTCTCGACCACGAGCCGCGCCGCAGTCATGGCGATCGAGATGACGAGGTAGCGACGGGCGCCGAGCTTGACGAAGGCCGAGGTGCCGACCGCGGAACGCTTCGGCACGCGGATGGCTGTGACCATCTCGCCTGGCTGCAGCGCCGTGCGGCGATTGCCAAGTATGAACGCGTCGAGCGGCAGATGACGGGGGGCTTTCGCCGACCGCAATTCGACATCGGCGTCGAGCGCAAGCAGCGCCGGCACGCCGTCGGCGGCGGGCGAGGCGTTGCAGAGATTGCCGGCAATCGAGGCGACGTTCTGGATCTGGACCGAGCCGACTTCGCGCGCGGCCGATTTCAGCGCGTCGAAGGCGGGCGGGAGTGGGTGACGGACAATATCGGTCCAGGTGGTGCGGGCACCGATCCGCCAGTTTTCGTCCGTCTCTTCGATGCCGCGCAGTTCGGCGAGACCGTTGATGTCGAGTATGTTGTCGCGGAAGGGTCTTGCGCCCTGGGCGGGGTAGAAATCGGTGCCGCCGGCGAGAATGCGCCAGCGATCCTCGCCAAGCAGCGCGAGCGCCTCGTCGACCGTGGTGGGTTTCGCGTAACGGATCACGCTCTGCCTTCCAGAACCTTCCCAGAAACGAGCCGTCCCCGATTGGCCCGCCCAAAGCGCCTTGCCCTGGGACTTTCCGCCGGTATCCAGACCGGTCAAATTCATTCGTATGCAAATGATATCAGGCCGTTCGGAATTGTCAAAGCCGGAGTTGGCAGGGCAAGGACCTGAACGCGATTGTTATGGTGCCGGAGGTTGACGCCGCCGCCCATCTGGTCAAGGTTCCGTGTCCGGTCGCGTCAGCGGCTTTGGACTGGAGCCTCAAGCCGATACCAGGGGGGCCCAAACGAGAGGGAAGCCGCATGGCCGACGAAGCGCTGATCGTCATCGACCTGCAGAACGATTTTTGTCCAGGCGGCGCGCTGGCGGTGGCCGGCGGCGACGAGATCGTGCCTTTGGTCAATGACTTGATCCGGCGGACCGACCACGTGATCCTGACGCAGGACTGGCACCCGGCCGGACATTCGAGCTTCGCCTCCAGCCATCCGGGCAAGCAGCCGTTTGAAACCATCGAGATGCCTTATGGGCCGCAGACGCTGTGGCCGGACCATTGCATCCAGGGCAGCCTCGGTTCCGATTTCCATTCCGGGCTCGCCTGGACCAAGGCCGAGCTGGTGCTCCGCAAGGGGTTCCGCACAGCGATCGACTCCTATTCGGCGTTCTTCGAGAACGACCATAAGACACCGACCGGCCTTGGCGGCTACCTCAAGGAGCGCGGCATCGACACGATCACACTGGTCGGGCTCGCCACCGATTTCTGCGTTGCCTTCTCGGCGCTCGACGCGGTGAAGCAGGGTTTCAAGACGACAGTCCGGCTCGACGCCTGCCGCGGCATCGACCTCAACGGCTCGGTGGAGGCGATGCTGAAGCGCATGCGCGAAGCCGGCGTGACGCTCGAAGACCACTCGGCGGATTGACCGGACCGTGGGGAAAGGCCCCCTCACCCGGATTGCCAGCCGAATTGCGAAGGGCAATTCGGGGCAATCCGACCTCTCCCCGAGGGGAGAGGAGATAGCTGGTTTGCGGCGCCGGAAAGCGGGTTCCCCCTTCTCCCCTTGTGGGAGAAGGTGTCGCCGAAGGCGACGGATGAGGGGTGCTCCAGGGAAAGCCGGCGTCTCACTCCGCTGGAACACCCCTCATCCGTCTCGGCGCTATCGCGCCGATCCACCTTCTCCCACAAGGGGAGAAGGGAAAACGCGCCGCGGCCGGATGATTTTTCCATTCGCGGCGCTCGCCATAGCGCTGCTGCTCCCAGGGCAGGCGCTGGCCGCCGAAATCCATGAACTGCCCGGCGCCGCCATGTCGCTATGGTGGGGACTGCCCTTTGCCGGCCTGCTGCTGTCGATCGCGACCGGACCGCTGCTCTTTCATCACCTGTGGGAACATCATTACGGCAAGATCGCCGCCGGCTGGGCAGCGCTGGCGGTGGTCCCGCTGGCCGTCGCTTTCGGCATACCGACGGCAGGCGAGGCCGTGCTGCACACGCTGCTCAGCGAATACATGTCCTTCATCATCCTGCTGTTCGCGCTCTACACCATCTCGGGCGGCATCCTGCTCGCCGGCAACATCCACGGCACGCCGCTCACCAATGCCGGGCTGCTGCTCATCGGCGCGCTGCTTGCCTCGGTCATCGGCACGACCGGCGCCTCGATGATCCTAATCCGGCCGATGCTGCGCGCCAACGACAACCGGCCGTTCAACGCCCATGTGGTGATCTTCTTCATCTTCCTGGTCTCCAACATCGGCGGCTCGCTGACGCCGCTCGGCGATCCGCCGCTGTTCGTCGGCTTCCTGCGCGGCGTGGATTTCTTCTGGACGACAGTGCACATCCTGCCGGACACGCTTTTTGTCGGCGGGCTGGTGCTGGCGGTGTTCCTGGCGATCGATCTGGTCCTGCATCGCCGCGAGGCCGGCATGCCGAAGATCAAGGACCCGACGCCCGATACAAAGGTGCGCCTGCGCGGGCTCGCCAACCTGCCGCTGCTCGCCGGCGTGATCGGCGCGATCCTGCTTTCGGCGAGCTGGAAGCCGGGCGTCAGCATCCCAATCCTTGGCGTCAGCCTCGAGTTGCAGAACCTGGTGCGCGACGTCATCATCCTGGTGCTGGCCTTCCTGTCCTTGAAGGTCTCGTACAAGAGCCATCGCGAGGCCAACGGCTTCACCTGGGGGCCGATCGCCGAGGTGGCGAAATTGTTTGCCGGCATCTTCATCTGCATCGTGCCGGTCATCGCCATCCTGCGGGCCGGCCATTACGGCGCACTGGCGCCGCTGGTGGCGCTCGTCACCTCCGCTGACGGCCAGCCCAACGATCTGGCCTATTTCTGGCTGACCGGGGCGCTGTCTTCCTTCCTCGACAACGCGCCGACCTATCTGGTGTTCTTCGAGCTTGCCGGCGGTGATGCCCAGCACCTGATGACTGAGGCAGCCTCGACGCTGGCCGCGATCTCGGCGGGAGCGGTGTTCATGGGCGCCAACACCTATATCGGCAACGCACCCAACTTCATGGTCTTCGCCATCGCCAGGCATCGCGGCTTCAAGATGCCGGGCTTCTTCGGCTATATGGCGTGGTCCGGCCTTGTGCTGATCCCGACATTCTTGATTGCCGGGTTTTTGCTTTTCTGAAGCGGCGCGGAGCCTTACCTCCCCCTTGTGGGGAGGTCGGACTGCAGGTCCGGGTGGGGGTCGGCGCTGCCCCGTCCCCGCTGCTTCGCAGCGACCCTCCCCACAAAGGGGGAGGGTAATCCTCAGCCCACTCCAACATATCTTCGCACCGCCGAGGGATCCGCCCGCAGCGCTTCGACGTCCACCGTCTCGCGGTTGCGGCCGTTCTCGATGAAGCAAACCCGATCAGCGACCGACAGCACGGCGTCGACGCGCTGCTCGACCAGGATGGTGGAGACGCCGAGCTCGCGCAGCTTGGCCACCGTCTCGCGGATCCTGGCGATCATCGACGGCATCAGGCCCTCGGTCGGCTCGTCCAGCAACAGCACGTGCGGCTCGAGGCAGAGCGCGCGGGCCATGGCCAGCATCTGCTGCTCGCCACCGGAGAGCGTGCCTGAACGCTGCTTCAGCCGCTCGCGTAGCAGCGGGAAGAGATCGAGGACGTTCTCGCGCGTCTGCTTGCCCTTGCCGCGCGCCATCAAGCCGATCTCGATGTTTTCCGCCACGCTCATCTCGGCGAACAGGCGCCTGCCCTGCGGCACATAGGCGACGCCAGCCTTCGGCACGTCATGCGCGGCGAGGCCGGTCAGTTCCTTGCCATCCAGCTTGATCGAGCCGGCGGCCGCCGGGACCAGCCCCATGATGGCCTTCAGCGTCGTCGTCTTGCCGGCGCCGTTGCGGCCGAACAGGCACAGCACCTCGCCCTTGTTGAGGACGAGGTCGAGGCCGTAGAGCACCTGCACCCCGCCATAGAAGCAATCGAGGCCGGCAATGGTGAGCAATTCCGTATCAGCCATGGGTCGCTCCGAGATAGGCGTCCTGGACTTGTGTGTTGGCGCGGATCTCGCCCGGCGTGCCTTCCGCAAGGATCTTGCCTGAATTGAAGACGGTGATGCGGTCGGCGAGTCCCATGACGACCGGCATGTTGTGCTCGATCAGAAGCACCGTCGCGTCCCTGGCGATCCCGCGCACCAGCGTGATGAAATTGTCGATCTCGCTGTCGGCCAGGCCCTGTGTAGGCTCGTCGAGGATCAGCAAACGCGGCTTCAGCGCCAGGCCCATCGCCACTTCGAGCAGACGCTGATGGCCGTAGGAAAGATGCGCGGCCAGCGTGCCGGCGCGGTCGGCAAGTCCGGTGCGCTCCAGCGCCGCCATGACGCCGGTCCTGACCTGCCCCTTGGTGCGGCCGTCCGTCAGCGTGCGCTGCACCGGCAGCGCGACATTGTCGAAGACCGTGAGGTTGGCGAAGACGCTGGTGATCTGGAAGGTGTAGGCGACGCCGAGCCTGACCCGTTGGTAGGCCGGCATGGCGGTGATGTCCACGCCGTCGAAGACAACGGCACCCGACGATGGCCGGATGCGGCCCGAGAGCAGGCTGACGAAAGTCGTCTTGCCGGCGCCGTTCGGGCCAATGACGGCGCGGATCTCGCCCGGCATCAGCGCGAAGTCGACGCCGTCGACGGCGCGCAGGCCGCCGAACTGGCGCGAAAGACCCTTGGTGGTGAGCAACGGCATCATGGCAGCCACCCCAGCCAGCGCTCGCGGATGCTGCCCATGATGCCCTTTGGGGCAAACAGGACGAGCAGGATGAGCGCGACGCCGACGATCAGCAGATAGGCCGAGGTGAAGCCGCTGGTGATGTCGGTGACATAGTACATGAACAGGGTGCCGATGAGCGGCCCGAGCGTGGTCGCGGCGCCGCCAAGCAGCACCCAGAGCAGCGGCAGGATCGAATACTGGATCGACGCGAAATTCGATCCGACATAGCCGAACAGCAGCGCATAGGTGGCGCCAGACGCGGCGCAGATGGCGCCGGAGGCGACGACAGCGATGAGCTTGTTGGCGACCGTGTCATAGCCAAGCATCTTCGTGCGCTCTTCGTTTTCTCGGATGGCGACCAGCACACGGCCGAAGCGGGAGCGGACAAGGGCGAGCGCGATGAGCAGCACGACCGAGAGCAGCGCCAGCGCGCCCATGTAGCGCACCGTCGGGTTGGTCAGGTCGAGGGATGCGCCGCCGATCGAAATCACCCGCGATGCCTGCTGGATGACCAGCCCCTGGTCGCCGCCGGTCCAGGCGGCGAAATAGAGGATGAGCAGATAGAAGACCTGAGCGAACATCATGGTGACGATCATGAACGCCACGCCCGAGGTGCGCAGCGCCAGCAGGCCGATAACCAGGGCGAGCAGCGCGCCACAGGCGACGCCGGCGACGAAGGCTTCCGGCACGCCCCAGCCGATATGGTAGACGGTCAGGCCCGCGCCATAGAGGCCGGCCGAGAAGAACATGGCGTGGCCGAGGCTGAGCAGGCCGACATAGCCGAAGAGCAGATTGTAGCCCATGGCGAAGACCGCCAGTACCATGATTCGAGCAAACAGACCCTGATGGTAATCCGGCAGGACGAAGTTCAGCGCGAACAAAAGCGCGATGACGCCGATATGCAGGGCATAGGTCTTTGCCGGCGAAGCATCCCTCATCGCGGCGCGGTTCCGAACAGGCCTTGCGGGCGGAACACCAGCACCATGGCGACCACCAGCGTGGCGATGATCTTGGCGAGCGTCGGCGAGAAGAACATCGAGATGATGCCGTCGGAGAGGCCGATCAGGACGGCAGCGACCACGGTTCCGCGGAGCGATCCCAGGCCACCGATGATGACGACGATGAAGGACAGAAGCAGCGGGTCCTGTCCCATCAGATAATGCGCCTGGCTGATCGGCACGATCAGCACCGCGGCGATCGCCGCCAGCATGGCGCCTATGGCGAAGACGCCGGCATAGACGCGCTCGACAGGAATGCCGAAGGCCTGCGCCGTCTCGCGATCATATTGGGTGGCGCGCATGATCAGGCCGATCTTCGTGCGCGTCAGCACCAGCCAGGTGATCACGAGCAGGAAAGCGGAAGCGGCGACCACCGAGAGCTTGTAGCCGGAATAGCCGAACCAGGGCAGAAGGATGCGGTAGCTGAAAGGCGGCTCGACCGGGCGCGCCTCTGGACCGTAGAAGGTGAGCGCCAGCTGCTGGATGATGTAGAGCATGCCGATGGTGGCGACGATGGTGCTTTCGGGATTGTAGTTCAGCCGCCGCAGCACCAGCCATTCGGCGAGGAATGCGACCAGCCCAACGAGCAAGGGCGCGACCACGAGTGCTGCGACGAAGCCTACCGCCGGATGGCCGGAAATCGCCGTCGAGACCGCCCAGGCGAGCACCGCGCCCAGCATGAAGAACTCGCCGTGAGCGACATTGACGATGCGCATGACGCCGAACACCAGCGACAGGCCGAGCGCCGTCAGCGCCAGCACGGCGGAGGTGACCAGGCCTTCAAGGGCGGCGAGGAGGAGGTGGGGTCCGAAATGCATGGATTATTTGCCAACGGAGGCGCGAGACCCCCCTCTCTGCCCTGCCGGGCAGGGGGGAGATTGGCAGTTCCTGCGAAGGCGCCCACCTGCCGGCCTGAGCGATTGGCGAAAGCGGAAATAACAGCTGATCTCCCCCCTTGAGGGGAAGATGTCCGGCAGGACAGAGAGGGGGGCCTGGGCGCTCACGCTGGTTGGAATGAACCTACAGCGCCTGCGTCGTGTAATCCCCTTCCGGCTCGTAGAGGCCGTCCTCGATCTTGGTCTTGTGCACGACCTTGAGCTTGCCGCCTTCGACCTTGGAGATGTTCTGGATGCCGAAACACTGGTGGATCTTGCCGTTGAAGGTCTTCGGGCCCTGCGGATGTTCCGGTCCCTCGGCGAATTCCTTCAGCGCCTCGGTCGCCTCGACCAGCTTGGCGCGGTCCTCCGGTCCCTTGTAGCCGGCATCTTCCATCGCCTTCTTGACCACGTAGAGCGTTTCCCAGCAGCCGAACATGTGCGAGGCGGTGGAGATGTCCTTGGGATCGCCGACCGCGGCGCCATTGTCGTCGATGCCGACGGCGGCGCGATAGGCTTTCTGCGCGGCGGAATCATCGGGCTGCGCGTAGCGCGGCGAGCCTTCCCAGAAATGGCTGCCGTCGAGGAATTCGAGGCCGGGGCTGTTGATGTCGACGGCCTCGAGCGAATCCATGAAGCCGAAAAGCTGCGGCCTTTGCGAACCGTAGAACTCGCCGAGCTCCTTGACGAAGGTGAGCACCGCAGGGCCGACCATGACGTGGTAGATCACCTCGGTCTCGGCCGGGATCTGCGGGAAGTATTTGGTGAAGGACGATTCCGTCGGCGGGATGGCGATCTGGGCGATGACGTCGGCGCCTTGCGCCTTCAGCGCCGGCGGCAGGTAGTCGCGATGGTCGTAGCCGAAGGCAAAGTCGGGGAAGATCTGCGTCACCTTCTTGCCGGCGTTCGCCGCGATCCACGGCGCCATGGACTGGATCTGGCTCTTCACGTCGGTGATGCCGGGCTGGAAGACGTAGCGGTTGAGTTTGGTCGAGGCGACGTGATGGCCTTCGCTGACCACGAAATAGGGGATCTTGTTCTCGCCGGCGGCGGGCGCCGAGCCGATCACCACATGCGAGAACAAGGTGCCGAAGACGATATCGGTCTTGTGCTGCTTGGCGAATTTGTTGACCACCTCGGCGCCGCGCGCCGGATCGGTGCCGTCGTCCTCGATCACCAGCTCGACCTTGCGGCCGCTGATGCCGCCGGCGTCGTTGATCGCCTTGACGGCGGCAGCACTTGTCTTCTCGTACCAGCGGCCATAGGCGGCCCCGATGCCGGTGCGATGCGACTGGAAGCCGATCTTGATCGGCGCCGAGCTCTGCGCCTGGCTGTAGCGGACGAAGCCGGGCGCCAGCGCAAGGCCCGCGCCGGCGGCGATGCCCTTCAGCGCGGTGCGGCGCGACAGCGTCGTCTTGGAGAGATCGAAAAATCCGTTCTTGTCAGCCATGTCGGTTCCCCTGTTTTTTCAGTCTTGACCAGCGATAAGGCGGCTAATCCATCCCGTTCCGAAGGATGGAAAAATTGCATGTGTACAAACTAAATCACCAAAGCTTTGGCCTGGCAAGCGAGCTTTACCCGACGGCATCGTTGGCACGCTTTGTGTCATCCGGCGGTCGGCGTGGCAAGCAACCAAAGGCCGAAGATCGTGTAGGCGATCATCAGCAAGGTGAGTGGCAATTGACTGAGCGCTGCGCGCGACGGCTGCCGATGGAGACGCCAGGCAAGGCCATGCGCGACGAGCACGGCCAGCACATGGCCGCCGATGATGACACCGGCCTGCAGATTCCAGAGCCACCGGGCCGACTCGGCGCCGGCGACAATGCCCGCCTCGACCATCCTGTCGGCGGTGCCGAAGAGATTCCAGCCGAGCGCGAAAGGATCGGAGAGCGCGACCAGCGCGTACTGGCCGTCGACCAGCAGCACCGCGAGGTAGTGCGCGATGTGATAGGCAAGCGCGATCGGCACGATCGACCAGACCAGCAGGCCGGCCGCCTCGCCGAAAGAATGTTTGTCGCCGGGGAGGAGCTGGCCGAGAAAGACGGCCAGGGCGAACACCGCCGCCAGCAAGACGAAGGTGAGCACCACGCCAAAACTGCCGATGCCGATCAGCGCGGTGCGGCCGGGATATTCCAGCGGATTGACACCGAACAGGCCGAGCCAGAAGAAGGTTTTCGACAGGCCGTCGAAGGACACCGACGACAGCGCCAGCAGGAGGAAAGCCGTGCCGCTTGGCGGCAGTGGCTCCGCGGCGAGCAATTTGGCGCCCGGCCAGCAGAGTTTCAGCCGGCCTTCGTCACGCTCGAATGGCGCGAAGCGGGCGACCATCGAGAAGAAGACGCTCAGGAATTCGCCGCGCTTGCTCCAGGAGCCGTAGCCGAAGATGAGCATGGCGATGAAGCTCGCCAGCCAGTAGAGGCCGGCAGCAAAGGCGAGGCGGGCCGGATCGTCGGGGGCGGGATCGATCAGCTCGAACCAGGCGAAGGCTAAGAACAGCACGAAGGCCGGCCAGTAGCCGAGCCAGTTGGGCAGGCGCGATCGGTTTGCATCGTCCGCAGGAAGGCCGAAGACGCGAGAGGCGACACGCCACGGCCCGTACCATGGGTTGAGCCATACCCAGAGATCGCCGAGCAAGCCCTGCAGCAGCGTGAAGCCTGCCCAGAGCAGCGTCCAGATCAGCAGCGGCAGCGGGTTGGAGAGCGGATCGCGGCTGCCGAGAAAGCCGGCGGCGACGAGAAGTATGAAGCCGGCAAAGGAAATCAAGCTGAAGAGGGTGCGCGGAGCATCGCCGAAGGTGAGCATGGGCAAGCGCCGGCGCCAGAAGCGGTCGAGGGCGGCGGGCGGCAGCAGCGCCAGGACGAGGAAGCTGACGGCCACGGCCAGCGCGCCGCCGGCGATGTAGTAGCCGGTCGGGAGAAGCAGGACGTGACCGCGATCGGAGGCGTGGGCGAATGCGGGGGTGGGGAGAGCAGCGAGGAAAGCGAGAGAGAAGGCTAACCTGCGGCGACGGCGTTCTACGGCCCCCCTCTCTGTCCTGCCGGACATCTCCCCCTCAAGGGGGGAGATTAGCAGTTTCAGCGCCGGTTCTTCCTTCGCAACGTCGAAGGTTGGCGAAAGCGGAGACACAAGCTTAATCTCCCCCCTTGAGGGGGAGATGTCCGGCAGGACAGAGAGGGGGGCGAAGGAACTCGACCTATCCAGCCTCGCAGGACCGCTCGACGATGCCACAGGGAGCCGCCCTCTACACCTTCACCAACTGCTCCACCCTGCCCTTCTCGCCAAAGATGCGCAGATACCGCTTGATTTCCTTCTCATCCCCTGTCGCCTTGGCGGGATTGTCCGACAGCTTCACCGCCGGCCGTCCATTGGCTTCCGTCACCTTGCAGACCAGCGAGATCGCGTCGAGGCTGTCAGTCTCCGTCGGGGCGCAGCCTTCGAAATCATTGGTGAGGTTGGTGCCCCAGCCGAAGGACATGCGCACCTTGCCGCGGAAGTGCCTGTAGGTCTCCTCAATGGTCTCGACCTCAAGGCCGTCGGAGAAGATCAGCAGCTTCTGCTTGGGGTCCTTGCCCCTCTTGCGCCACCAGTCGATGATCTTCTCGCCGCCCTCGATCGGCGGCGCGCTGTCAGGGCGGAAGCCGGTCCAGTCGGCGACCCAGTCCGGCGCCTCGCGCAGGAAGGAGTCCGTGCCGAAGGCGTCGGGCAGCACGATCAGGAGATTGCCGCCATAATAGCGCTGCCAGTCCTGCAGCACCTTGTAGGGCGACTGCCGCAACTCCTCCTCGGAGTTGGCAAGAGCCCCAAACACCATCGGCAGTTCATGGGCGTTGGTACCCAAAGCCTCGAGGTCGTTGTCCATGGCCAGAAGCACGTTGGAGGTGCCGGTGAAGGCATCACCGATGCCTTCCTTCAACGCCTCGACGCACCAACGCTGCCAAAGGAAAGAGTGACGGCGTCTTGTGCCGAAGTCGGAAATGCGGATGCCAGGCAGCGCCTTCAGCCGCTCGGTCTTGGCCCACATCTTGGCCTTGGCGCGAGCATAGAGCACATCGAGCGCGAAGGGGCCGAAGGAACGCATCGCCGCGCGGGAACGCAGCTCGTTGATGATGGCCAAAGCCGGGATTTCCCAGAGCGTGGTGTACATCCAGGGGCCGGGGAAGGAGAGCACGTACTGGCCGTCGCGCCGGGACAGCTCGTAGGCGGGCAAGCGGAAATCCTCTAGCCATGCGAGGAATTCCGGCTCGAAGATCTGTTTGCGGCCGTAAAAAGTGTTGCCGCCCAGCCAGATCATCTCCTTTTTCGAAAAGCGAAGCGTGCGGGCATGGTCGAGCTGCTCGCGCAATTCTCCTTCGTCGATCTCGTCGGCCAAGCGCACCGAGGTCGTGCGGTTGATCAAGGTGAAGGTGGCGTCGACCTTGGGATACATGCCCCAGATCATCTGCAGCATCAGAAGCTTGTAGAAATCGGTGTCCAGCAGGCTGCGGACGATCGGGTCCAGCTTCCAGGTGTGGTTGTAGACGCGCCGCGCTATGTCAGTCTTTGCCATGCTTCCTCACCCATGAAGCACGACGCACTCAAACGCGGGCGCCAAGCTTCAAGTCCTTGTTCGAGCAACTCCGCTTGGAAGACCGTCGCGCGGTTTTCCTGGAATGCCTCAGCCAACTGCCTCTTAGCATTGTATTTTCGAACGCGCTCCCCGCTTTGCAAGCTGGCCCGACAAAAAGCGGCTATGCAAGTCCAGCCGTCAGGACAGGGCCCTGGCGCATTTCCACCGTTTCACGGAAACGGCGAAATGCTCCAGTTTTTTTGTTTTGACGCAATTCCAGACGGAAAACCGCTTCACACTTTTCCTGGAATTGCTTTGGCGCCGATAACCTTCAGCGCGGGACGTTTCCTGCGGCTCGGCAGGCGGCCGGCCACGGGGGCATCGGCGCGGGCCTCGTCCTGCTCCTTCTCCGCGAACAGCCAGTCGATGAACAGCTGGACGATCGGCGCCGATCGCATCTCGTTGCGGCAGACGACGTAGAAATCGTCGACCGCCGGCACCGAGAGCGTGAAGGGCGCGACGAGCATGCCCCTGGCAAGCAAGGCGCGCGCAGTCACCGAGTCGCCGAGCGCGACACCGTGGCCATGCACGGCGGCCTCCGTCGCCATGCGCGCATCGCCCAGACGGTGGCGGCGGCCGCGCTCGAGATCGAGCGCATCGGCGGCGGCCAGCCAGGTGTGCCATTCACGGCCATCGTCGCCATGCAGGAAGACGTGATCGGCGAGGTCGCGGACGCTGCGGATCGGCCGGTTGTTGATCAGCGTCGGGCTGACCACGGGAAACAATTCCAGCCCGGACCATTTGCGTATCCAGCAGTCGCTCCAGCCACCGTCGCCATAATGCACGCAGACGTCGATATCCCCGGCGCGGATGTCCTTGGGATCGTTGGACGGGATCAGCGTCAGCTGGATGTCGGGATATTGCGCCGTGAAGGAGCCGAGCCGTGGCGTCATCCAAAGCAGCAGAAGCGCCGGCACACAGGACACCGACAGCGTGCCGGCACTCGCCGGCCGCGTCATGCGCTGCGTGGCGGCGGCGATGCCTTCAAAGGCAGTCGAAACCGCCGGCAGGAATTCGGCGCCATGCGGCGTCAGCTTCACCCGCCGGCCGGTGCGCTCGAAGAGTTTCACGCCGAGCGATTGCTCGAGCGCCTTGATCTGGTGGCTGACGGCGCCATGCGTGACATTGAGCTCACCCGCCGCCTTGGTCAGCGAGGCGTGCCGCGCCGTGGCCTCGAAGGCGCGCAGCGGGTTCAGCGGCGGCAGGCGCTTGGCCATGGAAGGGCTCCTACTTTGTGAGATTTTCTCACAATCAAGACCCTAACAATATCAATTGATTTTTCAATGCCGCTGCCCGACACTTTTGCCCGAAACAGCTTCAAGAGACGTGGAATCCGCAAGGACAGCGAGCAACGATCCAGCCGGCAAGGGGCTGGATCCGTGGCTGGCCTGGCAAATCGTCCGTGCGGGCGGCAAGCACAGGAGGACCGGACATGGGTTACGATCGCGGCAAGCTCGAAGCGTTGCGCCGCAAATATGGCGAGAGCCATGGCGGCGAGATGTTCGACCCGAAATTCCGCAAGGTCGCCGACAAGATCTTCAACAAGTCGGGCACGCGGCTTGCCCCCTATTCCGGCATCCCGACCTTCCTCGCCGCGCCCTATCGCGAGATCGCCGCCGAGAACCCGGATTTCGGCGACCTGCAGGTGGCGATGATCGGCGTGCCGATGGATCTCGGCGTCACCAACCGGCCCGGCTCGCGCTTCGGGCCGCGCGCGCTGCGCGCCATCGAACGCATCGGGCCCTACAATCATGTGCTGGAATGCGCGCCGACGCATGAGCTTCGCGTCGCCGACATCGGCGACACGCCGTTCCGCAGCCGCTACCGGCTGGAGATCAGCCACGAGGACATCGAAAAGCGCACCAACCAGATCGTCGATGCCGGCGTGCTGCCACTCTCGGTCGGCGGCGACCATTCGATCAGCCATCCGATCCTGAAGGCGGTCGGCAAGAAGTCGCCCGTCGGCATGATCCATATCGACGCCCATTGCGACACCAGCGGGCTGTTCGACATGACCAAGTTCCACCATGGCGGCCCTTTCCGCAACGCGGTGCTGGACGGCGTGCTCGATCCCTCGCGCACCATCCAGATCGGCATACGCGGCTCGGCCGAATATCTGTGGGAGTTCACCTACGAGTCCGGCATGACGGTCGTGCATGCCGAGGAGGTGACCGGGCTCGGTATCCCGGCCATCATCGAGAAGGCGCGCAAGATTGTCGGCGACGGGCCGACCTACATCTCCTTCGACGTCGACAGCATCGACCCCGCCTTCGCGCCCGGCACAGGCACGCCGGAGGTCGGCGGGCTGACGACGCGCGAGGTGCTGGAGCTGCTGCGCGGCCTGAAGGGCCTCAACATCGTCGGCGGCGACGTCGTCGAGGTGGCGCCGCAATACGACGCGACCACCAACACCGCCCATGTCGGCGCGCAGGTCCTGTTCGAGATTCTGAGCCTCATGGTGTTCAGCCCGGCGATCAGGAAGGGCTGAGACTTCTTAGTTTCACGCAATTCCGGACAGAAAACCGCGTCACACTTTTCCTGGAATTGCTTTAGCCAATACGGCCGCCGCGCTGGAGCCGGCGGCCGGACGCAACAAACAAGCTTCCAGCAGGGGAACCAAAAAATGACTCTTCGCAATGCATTGAAATCCATAGTCGCGGCGGCGATGATGCTCGGCGCTGCCGGCCTCGCCACCCAGGCCAAGGCCGACGCCGTCGACGACATCACCAAGGCCGGCGCCATCAATGTCGGCATCTTCTCCGACTTCCCGCCCTTTTCCTCGGCCAGCGCCGACATGAGCATCAAGGGCTATGACATCGACGTCGCGCAGGCGATCGCCGATGCCTTGAAGGTGAAGCTCAACCTGGTCAGCGTCACCGGCCAGAACCGCATCCCTTATCTCACCGACAAGCGCGTCGATATATTGATGAGCGTCGGCTACTCCAAGGAGCGCGAGCAGGTGATCGACTTCGCCGCCGCCTACGCGCCCTATTACATCGCCGTCATCGGGCCGAAAGCGCTCGCGGTCAAAGGCAAGGAAGACCTTGCCGACAAGTCGATCGCGGTTAATCGCGGCACGCTGGAGGATACGTCGCTGACCGAGGCGGCGCCCTCGTCCGCCGATATCCGCCGCTTCGACAACTACAATTCCGTCATCCAGGCCTTCATCTCCGGCCAGACGCAGCTGATGGTGGTCGGCAACGATGTCGGCGCTCAGGTGCTGGCCAAGCAGGATGCGCTGCAGCCGGAGCAGAAATTCCAGCTCTTGACCTCGCCCTCGCATATCGGCCTCAACAAGAATGAGGACCGGCTGAAGAACGCGGTGAACGACGCGGTCGCCAAGATGCTCGCCGACGGCAAGCTGGACGAAAGCTCCAAGGCCTGGCTGAAGACGCCGCTCAATCCCGCCAACCTCAAGGATTGATGCCGATCGGTTCGGCTCCGTAACAGGAGCCGAGCCTCCTCTTGGGTCGGGCGCCTCCAACAAGGTCAATCGCCATGGGCTACAGCCTCGACTTCGGCTGGCTTGCGGGTGCGGCGGGCGTGATCGCGCGCGGCGCGGCGATGACGCTGCTTCTGATCGCCGTCACGACGTTCGCCGGAACTTTCCTCAGCATCCTCGGCGCGGCAGGAAAGAGAAACGGCCCCAAGCCGCTTCAGCTCGCTATCGGCGTTTATGTCGAGGTGATGCGCAACACGCCGTTCCTGGTGCAGCTGTTCTTCATCTTCTTCGGCCTGCCCAGCCTCGGCATCAGACTCGACCCGATCCTGGCCGCGATGCTGGCGATGACGCTCAACATGGCGGCCTACACGATCGAGATCGTCGGCGCCGGTCTCGACGCCGTGCCGCGCGGGCAGACGGAAGCCGCGCTGGCGCTTGGGCTGAGGCCACGCCAGGTGTTCATCAAAATCGTGCTGCCGCAGGCGCTGAAGGTGATCTACCCGGCGCTGACCAGCCAGATCGTCATCATGATGCTGGAATCGGCCGTGGTGTCGCAGATCGCGGTGCGCGAGCTGACCTACGAGGCCGACATGCTGCAGGCCCGCACGTTTCGCGCCTTCGAGACCTATTTCGTGGTGACGATGGTCTATCTCGGCCTGTCGATGGGGCTGCGCCGGCTGCTCGTCAGTGGCGGCCGCCGCGTTCTCGGAGCCGGCGTGTCATGATCGAGTTCACTCTCTGGGACATCGTGCGCAACCTCTTGCTTGCCGCGCGCTGGACGGTGCTTTTGTCGCTCGCCGCCTTCATCGGCGGCGCGCTGGTCGGGTTGGTGGTGCTGTTCTTCCGAATCGCCCGGAACAAATGGATCAAGCGGTTCGCTTCGGGTTACATCGCGCTGTTCCAGGGCACGCCGCTGTTGATGCAGCTCTTCCTGATGTTCTTCGGCCTGCCGATGCTGGGGCTGCGCATCGAGCCGTGGACGGCGGCGGTGCTCGGCCTGACCTTCTTCGCCAGCGCCTATCTCGCCGAGATCTGGCGCAGCGGCGTCGACGCGCTGCCGAGGGGACAATGGGACGCCGGCGCCAGCCTCGGGCTGCATTACCTGCAGGAGCTCAGGCTAATCATACTGCCGCAGGCCTTCGCGATCACCCGCGCGCCGACCGTCGGCTTCCTGGTGCAATTGATCAAATCGACGGCGCTGACCTCGATCATCGGCTTCGAGGAACTGGTCAGAACCTCCAACGCCATCAACAATGCGACCTTCGAGCCGTTCAAGGTCTACGGGCTGGTGGCGTTGATCTTCTTCGTCTTGTGTTTTCCGCTGACGCAATACGCACGGAGGCTGGAGCAGCGCGCAGGGGCGCACTGAGCCGGCGAAAGGCTGCCGACCGGACCGGCAGCCTTTGTCGATCAATGCCCGAAGGCGAGCTGTGGCGCGATGCGGTCGCGCCGGAGCCAGCGCGCGAGCAGCAGCGCCGCCACCACGGCCAGCCCCGAGGCCAGGCCGATCCAGATGCCGACGCCGTTCAGGCCGAAATGGAATGCGAGCAGCACGCCGAGCGGCAGGCCGACGCCCCAATAGCCGATCGCGGCATAAATCATCGGCACCTTGGTGTCGTGCAGGCCGCGCAGCATGCCGGCGGCTACCGCCTGGGCGCCGTCGAAGATCTGGAACAGCGCGGCGAACACCAGGAACGACACGGCGAGCGTGATCACCCTGGCATTGGCCGGATCGGCAAGGTCGATGAAGGCGCTGATCAGCGCGTGCGGCCAGAGGATCATCACCAGCCCCATCAGCGCCATGAAGGAGACGCCGATGACGAAGGCAGTCCAGCCAGCGCGCGACACCCCTTCCGGATTGCCGGCGCCATGCGCCAGGCCGACCCGGACCGTGACCGCCTGGTTGAGGCCAAGCGGCACCATGAAAGAGATCGAGGCGATCTGGATGGCGATCGCGTGGGCGGCGAGCGAATCCGCATCGATCAGGCCCATCAGCAGCGCCGCCGCATTGAAGATCGTCACCTCGAAGGCGAGGATGCCGGCGATCGGCAGGCCGAGCCGCAGCAACCCGCGGAAACGCGGCCAGTCGGAGCGCCAGAAGCGGCCGAACAGACGATAGCGGCGGAATTTCTTCTCCTTGATCACCACCGCCGCCAGGCCGATGAACATCAGCGTGCTGGACAGAGTGGTGGCGAGACCAGAGCCGGCAATGCCCATCGACTTGACGCCGAGGTTGCCGAACATGAACACCCAGTTGAAGAAGGCGTTGCAGGCGACCGCGACGAAAACGATGATCAGCGCCCAGCTCGGCCGCTCCAGCGCCGAGATGAAGGAGCGCAACACGATATAGCCGTAGAAGGGCAGCACCGCCCATTGCAGCCAGTGCAGATAGATGCCGGCCTGATGCGCGAGCTCTGGCTTCTGGCCCATGGCCAGAAGCACCTCTTCGCCATGCGAGAGAAAAAACCAGATCGGGATCGAGATAAGGATCGCCAGCCACAGGCCCTGTCGCACCGTGCGGCGCAGGTCGCGCACCGAATGGCGATGGCGGCCGAGCTCGGTCGCCATCATCGGCGAGGTCGCCAGCATCAGGCCGAGGCCGAAGATCAGCGGCATGAAATAGAGGTTGGAGCCGAGCGCGCCGGCCGCGAGCGTATCCGGCCCCAGCCGGCCCATCATCATGACATCGGTCGCGGTCATGGCCGTCTGGCCGAGATTGGTCAGCACCATCGGCCAGGCAAGCGCCACCGTCGCCCTGATTTCCTGACGCCAAAGGTTTTCCGGCGCGAGGGCGCCGGTTTCGATCGCAGACATTGTTCCGCTCTTTCAGAACACGGCGCGTCGGCAAAAAGGGACCGGAAGCCGCACACAATGGCGCAAAATGGCGCCATTTGCGTCGCCTTGTGAACGAAACGCGACATGTTGGCAAGGGAGGAGGCCGCGTTAGCGATTGATCCAGGCGGAGCTGCGATTCCCCGCGCCTCCTTCATTTGCCGGCCGCAGGCTGCTACGGATGCCCCCGGGCATGCGCAGCCGGCGCGCCATGCCGGGAGGAATGGATGCCGTTCAGGCGCAGAAAGAACACGGCCGCGATTCCGCGCACGGCGCCCGCCTTCGAGCACATCGTCACGGAGGCGAGCGAGAGCTTCCTGTGGCGGCTGGACGATTATCCGTGGGAGCGCAATGTCTGGAATTTCCATCCGGAATACGAGATCCATCTTCTGCGCAAATCGTCCGGCGTGGTGCTGGTCGGCGACCATATCGGCGAGTTCGGGCCGGGCTACCTGACCATCGTCGGCGGCGGGCTGCCACATGACTGGGTGACGGCGGTGCAGCCGGGCGAGCTGATCGAGGGCCGCGATATCGTGCTGCAGTTCGACGCCGAGCGGCTGCGCGGTTCGTCCGGGCTGCTGCCGGAGTTGCGCGAGCTGGAGCCGTTCTTGGAGCGCTCGCTGCGCGGCATGGTCTTCCACGGCCAGACGGCGCTGGACGGCGCCGAGCTGATGGAAAGAATGGGCGAAGTGCACGGGCTGGCAAGGTTCCGCATGTTCCTCGAGCTGCTCGACCTTCTGGCCACCACCGACGAATACGCGCTGTTGTCGTCGCCCGACTTTTCGCCGCTTCTCGATGCGGAGTCGCTCGACATCATTCAGCGCTCGCTGATCTATCTGTTCCAGCATTTCGCCGAGGATCTGAAGCTGCCGGACGTGGCAGCCTTGGCTGGGATGAGCGAAAGCACCTTCTCGCGCTTCTTCCAGAAGAACACCGGCAACTCCTTCAGCGACCATGTCGCCAAGCTGAGGCTTTGGCAGGCCTGCAAGCTGCTCGCAGACACCGAGATCCCGATAACCGACATCTGCTTCCAGGTCGGCTACATGAACATCTCGAACTTCAACCGCGCCTTCCTGCGCAAGCACAAGATGACGCCGTCCTCCTACCGCAAGCTGTCGCGGCAGCGGCTGACGCTAAGAGCGTGACACAGCCGATATCCGGCCACTTCCGATTGCACTGATACTCGTGTGACGGACAGACTCTGCCGGCGACATTTTTTGCGGCGCACAATGCATAAAAGTACAGGTCTGCTGCAACGGGGCTTCTAGTCTCGCCTCTTCCAACTGCTCATTTTGGCGACGGGTGACAGGTCAGACGGGCGACGGTGAGGGTCGCTTGGCCAAGGATCTGCCGCTTCGCGACTGTTCCTGGAGGAGAAAATCAATGAAATCATATCGGCTCGCTGCCAGCCTCGGCGCAGCGTTCGTGCTTACCGCTTCCGTGTCAACCGCAGCACTTGCCCAGGCGCCCGTCTGCTCGGCGCCGGTCAAGGTGCTGGCGCAGCCGCGCGACGGGCTGACGCTTCTGGAGGACTCCAAGGATGAGTTCAAGAAGCTCTCCGGCGCTTCGTTCCAGATCGACTACCTCAACGAGAACGACCGCCGCGCCAAGTCGCGCGCCGATGCTTCCACCGTCGGCAATTACAACGTCTACTATGTCGACGAGGCCAATGTGGCGCTGTTCGCCTCCTCGGGCTGGATCGTGCCGCTGACCGATTATTACCCGGCTGACTACGACTATGCCGATTTCGATCCGGGCCGCCAGAAGGTCGCCACCTATGACGGCAAGGTCTGGTTCGCGCCGCTGACCGGCGGCGGCGACTTGATGGTTTACCGCAAGGATGTGCTGGAGGCCGCCGGCATCCAGCCGCCGAAGACGCTGGACGAGCTGATCGCCGACGTGCCGAAGCTGACCAATGCCGACAAGGGCATATACGGCATCGCGCTGCGCGGCGCGCGCGGCTCGGGCGCCAATGTCTGGCGCTGGATGCCGTTCTTCAAGGCCTATGGCGGCAAGTGGTTCGACGGCGACAAGCCGGCTTTCAATTCCGACGCCGCCGTGAAGGCGACAGAGACCTATCTCAAGCTCTTCAAGGACTCGGCCGCCGGCACGCAGACCGGCAGCTGGGATGAATCGACCGGCGCCTTCCTCTCCGGCCAGGTCGCGATCCTTGTCGAATCGACGCCGCTGTCGGGCATGGCCGTAGATCCGAAGACCTCGCAGGTGGTCGGCAAGGTTGGCTTCCTACCGCCGCCGTCGCCGCTGCCCGGCGGCGGCTATGGCCATGGGCTGGCCATAGGCACCAAGGCCAATGCGGATGACGCGGCGAAGAAATGCGCCGGCCTGTTCATCGCCTGGGCGACGTCGAAGGAGAACGAGAAGCGCCGGCTGGACGCGCATCAGTTCGGCGAGCTCAACCGCACCAGCGTGCTCTCCAGCAAGGAGTTCGCCGACATCTACGGCGCCGATCTCGGCCAGGCGCTGGCCGAAACCGGGAAGGTGACGGCGGTGAACTTCTGGCAGGATCCGCGCTGGCCCGATCTCGGCGACCGCTGGGGCATCATCCTGGAAGAACTGGTCACCGGCACGCGCACCGACATCAAGGGCGGCCTCAACGAGCTCGAGGCCTATGCCAACGACCTGGTGAAGAAGAAGTAATCCTCCCGCCCGCGGCGCGCGGTCCACGGCATTCGAAGGAATGCCGGGATCCGCGCCGCGGGTTCCCTTCGATCCAAGGCACCGCGACAAACCCGAGGAGAGGCAATGCGGCGACGCTCTTCCCTGCCGGTCACATTTCTGGTTCCCACCCTCGCCATCCTTCTGGTGCTGTCGATGGTGCCGACGCTCTACGCCATCGTGATCGCGCTGCAGAACCGCGAATTGAGCGCGCCGGGCTATTCCTGGGTGTGGTTCTCGAACTTCGCCGATCTCTTTAGCGATCGCCGTTTCCTCAACGCCGTCTGGGTCTCGGTGAAATGGGAGATCGTCACCGTCGTGGCGACGATGGTGGTGGCGATCGGGCTAGGCGTTTTGATGTTCGAGGTCGCCGGCCCGCGCCTGCGCAACTTCTACTGCCTGTTGTTCATCATCCCCGTGCTTTTGCCGCGCGTCTCGGCGGCCTTCGTCTGGAAGTTCGCCTATCACCCGCTCTACGGCATCGCCACCTATCCCTACCGGCTGATCACCGGCGGGTTGATCTTCGATCCGCTGTCCAAGCCCGGCTCAGCGCTGTTCGCCGTCGCTTCGGTGGATGTCTGGCAATGGGGACTGTTCTTCGCCGTCATCGTGCTCAAGCTGCTCGAAACCCTGCCGCCGCAGCCGATCGAGGCGGCCAGGCTCGACCACGCCAAGCGCTGGCAGATCCATGCCTACGTGACACTGCCGATGCTGAAGGCGCCGCTGATCAGCCTGATGTTCGTCAAGATGATCGAGTCGCTGCGCTCCTTCGACCTCATCTATGTGATGACGCGCGGCGGGCCCGGCGTCGCGACCGAAACGCTCGACATGTACGCCTTCTCGCAAGGCTTCATCGAATCCGGCAAGGTGTCCTATGCTTCGGCCATGGCGGTGCTGATGATGATCGCGACCGTCATCACCTTCACCATGCTGTGGAAGCGGGTGCAGGCATGAGGCCATATCGGATGAAACCGGGCCGCCTGATCGCCAAGGCCGTCCTGGCGCTGGCCGGGTTCCTGGCCGTGTTCCCGCTGGTGTGGACGGCGCTCAACGCGCTGAAGAACAATGTCGACATCATCACGCGCGTGCCGAAGGTGATCTTCACGCCGACGCTCGCCAATATCAGCTACATCCTCGGCCGCGATAGCGTGCTGACCGGGCTCTACAATTCTGCGGTCGCCTGCGGCGCGGCCGTGCTGATCGGCATCGTGCTGGGCCTGCCGGCGGCCTATGCCGTGGCGCGCTATCCCAACCGCTTCGCCGGCGACATCCAGTTCTTCGTGCTTTCGCTGCGCTTCCTGCCGCCGGTGGCGGTCGCCATCCCGCTGATGGTGATCTGGCTGCAGATCGGCCTCTACGACACGCTTCCCGCGTTGATCGTCACCTACTCGCTGCTGACCATCTCGGTGATCATGTGGCTTGCGATCCCGGCCTTCCAGGGCGTGCCGAAGGAGATCGAGGAGGCGGCCTTCGTCGACGGCTACGGCGCCTATTCGGTGTTCTGGCGGATCGCGCTTCCTGTCGCGGCGCGCTCGCTGGTCGGCGCCATCGCCTTCAGCTTCGTGCTGGTCTGGAACGAGTTCCTGATCGCGCTGATGCTGTCGAGTTCCAACGCCAAGACGCTGCCGATCGTGGCTTCCGAGCTGTCGCAGCAAGGCATGAACGTGCCTTGGGGCATCCTCAATGCCTCGGTGGTGCTTCTGTCGCTGCCGCCGCTGCTCTTCCTCGGTGTTCTGAGCGGCTTCCTGAATTCCGTTTTCCGGCAAAAGAAAAGTTGAAGCGAGGATACCCGATGCGGGCACTGGTGCTTGAGAAAAAAGGCGAACTGTCGCTGCGCGAGATCGCGCTGCCGCAAGACGTCGGACCGGACGATGTCCGGATCGCCATCCACACGGTCGGCGTCTGCGGCAGCGACGTGCATTACTACACGCATGGCGCCATCGGCAGCTATATCGTGCGCCAGCCGATGGTGCTCGGCCATGAGGCCTCGGGAACGATCGTTGAGGTCGGCGCCAACGTCACGAACCTGAAAGTCGGCGACCGCGTCTGCATGGAGCCGGGCGTGCCGAATCTTTCCTCGCGCGCGACGAAGCTCGGCATCTACAATGTCGACCCGGACGTCCGCTTCTGGGCGACGCCGCCGGTGCACGGCGTGCTGGCGCCATACGCCGTTCATCCGGCGGCCTTCACCTACAAGCTGCCGGACAATGTCTCCTTCGCCGAAGGCGCGATGGTCGAGCCTTTCGCCATCGGCATGCAGGCGGCGGCGCGCGCCCGCATCGTGCCGGGCGACGTCGCCGTCGTCGTCGGCTGCGGCCCGATCGGCATCATGATCGCGCTCGCCGCGCTGGCGGGCGGCTGTTCCAAGGTGCTGATCTCCGATTTTTCCGCACCCAAGCTTGAGATCGCCGGCCAGTATCCGGGCATCGTGCCGGTCAATGTCGGCGAGCAGTCGCTGGTCGACGCGGTGCGGAGCGCGACGGACAATTGGGGCGCCGATATCGTATTCGAGGCGAGCGGCAGCCCGAAGGCCTTCGCCAACCTGTTCGACATCGTGCGGCCGGGCGGCGCGGTGGTGCTGGTCGGGCTGCCGGTGGAGACGGTCGAGCTCAATGTGCCGGCGGCGATCTCCAAGGAAGTGCGCATCGAGACCGTGTTCCGCTATGCCAACATTTTCGACCGCGCCTTGCAGCTGATCGCCTCCGGCAAGGTCGACCTCAAGCCGCTGATTACCGGCACCTATGATTTCTCCGCGAGCATCAAGGCGTTCGAGCGCGCCGCGCAAGGCAGGCCTCAGGACGTCAAGCTGCAGATCCTGCTGACCGGCGAGAAGGGATAAGGGATGTCCGCCATCGTTTGCTCCCATGTCGACAAGGCCTATGGCGCCACGACCGTCATCCGCGATCTCAACCTCGCGATCGAGGAGCATGAGTTCGTCGTGTTCCTGGGGCCTTCCGGCTGCGGCAAGTCCACGCTTCTCAGGATGCTGGCGGGGCTGGAAGACATCAGCGGCGGCGAGGTGTCGATCGGCGGCAAGGTGGTCAACGATCTCGAGCCGGGCGACCGCGGCATCGCCATGGTCTTCCAGAATTATGCTCTCTATCCGCATATGACGATCTTCGACAACGTCGCCTTCGGGCTCAAGCGGCAGAAGGTGCCGGCGGCCGAGATCAAGAAGCGGGTCGAGGCGGTCTCGAAGACGCTTGGGCTGGAGCCCTATCTCGGTCGAAAGCCGACCGAGCTTTCCGGCGGCCAGCAGCAGCGCGTTGCGATCGCGCGCGCCATGATCAAGACGCCGAAAGTGTTCCTGTTCGACGAGCCGCTCTCCAATCTCGACGCCAAGCTGCGCAACCATATGCGGGTTGAGATCGCGAGATTGCACCAGTCGCTGAAGACCACCACCGTCTATGTCACGCACGACCAGCTCGAGGCGATGACCCTTGCCGACCGGATCGTGCTTCTGAAGGACGGCGTGATCGAGCAGATCGGCTCGCCGGCGGAGATCTATCGGCGGCCCGGCAACCAGTTCGTGGCCGGCTTCATCGGCACGCCGAATATGAATTTCATCGAGGCCACGGTCGGCCGCAAGGGCGATGGCTGGACGCTGACCGGCACGGGGACGGTGCTCTCGCTTGAAGGCAGCGCTTTCGACCTGCGGCACGGCGATCGGGTCGTGCTCGGCATCCGGCCTCCGGATCTCAAGACGGCAAACGGAGGCGCAGGCAACATCCTGCAAGGCACCGCCGACCTCATCGAATTCCATGGCAATGACGCGCTGGTGACGTTCGGCTCGGGCGACAAAGAGATCAGCGCGCTGGTGCCGGCCCGCGAATGCCCGAAGTTGCGCGCGCCGGTTCGCTACAGCTTCGAGGAAGAAGGCATCCATCTGTTCGACGCGGAGACCGGCAAGTCGCTGCGCAGGCAACAGGTCAGCTGATAGCGTCGAGCATCTGCCGCTGGCGGTGCATTTCGAGGAAGATGCGGTAGTCGCGATCGAAGCGGGCGCCGGCTTCCTTGTTGGGCGCGCGCGTCCTGCCGCCCTGCTGCATGGCGACGCAGGCGGCGTTGAGATCGGGATAGAGGCCGGCGGCGGTCGCCGCCA
Organism: Mesorhizobium sp. M2A.F.Ca.ET.046.03.2.1; assembly: GCF_003952425.1. NCBI lineage: Bacteria > Pseudomonadati > Pseudomonadota > Alphaproteobacteria > Hyphomicrobiales > Phyllobacteriaceae > Mesorhizobium > Mesorhizobium sp. M2A.F.Ca.ET.046.03.2.1. Next base: position 2,672,443 of record NZ_CP034449.1, read on the forward strand.
CCATGCCGGTGCCGAGCAGCACCGCCTCGTCGGCCAGCGGCTCGACCACCGTGCAGCCGGTGGCGTCGGCATAGAGCTCCATCAACAGCGGGTTCTTGGTGTGGCCGCCGGTGACGTGCAGCGTGTCGATCAGATAGCCGTTCTCGTTCAGGGCCTCGAGCACATGGCGCACGCCGAGCGCGATGCCGACGGCGGTGCGCCAATAGAGCTTGCACAGGCTGTCGAAGGAAGAATCGAGCGTCAGGCCGCTGATGACGCCGACCGCATGCGGGTCGGCGAGCGGCGAACGGTTGCCGTGGAAGTCCGGCAGCACATGCAGCCTGGCCGCCAGCGCATCGCCCTCCTCGGCGCGCAATTCGGCGACGCGCCTGGCGATCTTCATATGCATGGCCGCGTCCGGCTCGCCGCCCGCGCCATGCCAGCGGATGATGTGGTCGAGCAGGGCGCCGGTGGCCGACTGGCCGCCTTCCGACAGCCACAGCGTCGGCAAGGCCGCGCCGAAATAGGGGCCCCAGACGCCAGCGAAGGGCTGCGGGTCATGCGACATCGCCATGACGCAGGACGATGTGCCGGCGATCAGCGCCAAGTGCCGGCTGATGTTCTTCTCGTCGCCGGCAAAGCCGCCCAGGACACCCAGCGCGCCCGCATAGGCATCGATGACCCCGGCGCCGACCCGGCATTTCTCAGTCAGGCCGAGCTCGGCGGCGGCCTTCGCCGTCAGCGGACCGATATCGGTGCCGACCGGGCTCGCCTTTTCGGGCAGATTGCCATGTTCGAACAGATCGCCGAGGCCGACGAGCTCGAAGAAATCGCGCCGCCAGCTTTCTTCCTCATGCGCGAGATAGGTCCATTTGGCCGTCAGCGTGCATTGCGAGCGGGCGAGCGAGCCTGATGCCTTCCAGGTCAGGAAATCGGCCAGGTCGAACAGATAGCCGGCTTCATTCCAAGTCTGCAGCAGATGGCGCTTCAGCCACATCAGCTTCGGCGTTGCCATCTCCGGCGACATCACCCCGCCGATATAATCGAGCACGGCATGGCCGCTTGCCGTGCATTCATCGGCCTCGGCGATGGCGCGGTGATCGAGCCAGACGACCGTGTCCCAGCGCCTCTCGCCGGTGACCGAGACGCTGATCTGGCCGCCTTGCCTGTCGCGCGCGACCAGCGAGCAGGTGGCGTCGAAGGAGATGCCGGCGATATCGCCGGCGGCAACGCCGGATTTCTCGAGGGCGGACCGCACCGATTTGCACACCGCCGACCAGATGTCCTCCGAATCATGCTCGGCATGATCGGGCTTGGGCTGGTGCATGGCGATTGGATGATCGGCGCGGGCAAGCAGGTTGCCGCGCGCGTCAAGAATACCCGCGCGAGCGCTCCCGGTGCCGACATCGACCGCGCAAACGAAACTCTTCGTCAAGATGCTTTTACTCTCGCTCCCAGGCCTGCAATCAGATCGGGCAATTGCAGCATGTCAGCGAATATAGAGTCCGGTTCCGTCGACGCAAGCCGCGCCTTGAGCGCCGGATTGGAGGCATGCGAGCCACCGGTGAAGGCAAGGACGCGCATGCCAGCCGCGCGCGCCGCGGCGACGCCGGCCGGGCTGTCCTCGACGACCAGGCAATTGCGTGGATGCGCCCGCATGGAGGCAGCGGCATGGAGGAAAAGGTCGGGCGCCGGCTTGCCGCGCTTGACCATGGTGGCGCTGAAGATATGCGGCTCCAGCAGCGGCAGCAGGCCGGTGACGTCGAGCGCGTAGCGGATGCGTTCCAGCGTGCCGGACGAGGCGACGCAGCAAGGCAGACCGAGCTTCGGCAGCACCTCCTTGATGCCGGGGATCGGCTTCAATTCCTCGCGGAACTTGCGCATCAGGTCGACGCGCATCGCGGTCAGATGCTGGTCGCTGATCTCCAGCCCGAACTCTTGGCCGAGGATCTCGCGCACGCTTTTCATGCTCTTGCCGAGGAAATGCTCGTAGGCAGCGTCCTCGCTGACCGTGCCGCCGGCGAGCTCGATCATGCCGAGCAGCGCCGAGACCGAAAGCGCCTCGCTATCGACCAGCACGCCGTCACAGTCGAAGATGACCAGCTCAGGCGTCATCGGGCAGGCTTCCGCTGGCCTCAGAGCTTGCCGGCGAGATAGCGCGCCAGGGTTTCGCGTGCGCCGTTCGCCCACAGCACCTTCAAGGCATGGGCGAAGGCCCCGGCGAAGACGGGCGAGCGGCCGACATCGCCGTAGATGTCCTCCATCGCCAGCCAGGCCTTGGGGTCATCCTTGGCCGCCCTGGCGGTGGCCTGCATGCGGCCCCAGCTCGGGTCGTTGGGCTCGATGACGGCGCCGCTGTCGGTGGTGCCGAAGCAGTAACGACACCACAAGGCCGATTCCAGCGCGAGGCCGGCGACGCCTTCGCCCGCCTTCAGCCGGTCGGCGATGGTCGGGATGATGAATTTCGGCTGGCGGTTGGAACCGTCGAGGCACAGCCGGCGGATGGTGTCGCCGATCTTGGGATTGGAGAATCGCCGCTCGATGAGCTGGTAGTAATCCTCCAGATCGGTGTCGGGCACCGGCGGCACGGTCGGGATGATCTCGTCATGCTCGAGCTTCGACAGGAAGGCGCGCACCAGCGGCTCCTGCATGCCTTCATGGACGAAATGGATGTCCATCAGGCCGGCCGGATAGGCTATTGTCGCGTGGCCGCCATTGAGGATGCGGATCTTCATCAGCTCGTAGGGCGAGACGTCCTTGACGAACTGCACGCCGACCTTTTCCAGGGCCGGACGGCCGGCGGTGAAATGGTCCTCCAGCACCCATTGCTTGAACGGCTCGCAGAACACCGGCCAGTTGTCCTCCAAGCCGAAATCGTCGGCGAGGATGCGGCGCTCGCGGTCGGTCGTGGCCGGCGTGATGCGATCGACCATGCCGTTCGGAAAGGCGACCTTGTCCTCCACCCATGTTGCCAGGTCCTCGTCGATCAGCCGGGCAAGGCCGATGACGCCGTCTGAGGTGACATGGCCGTTATGGGGGATGTTGTCGCAGGACATGACGGTGAAGGGCACGATGCCGTCGGCGCGCCGGCGCAGCAGGCCGGCAAGGACGATGCCGAACACGGTTTTCGGCACGGCGCCCGGTTGCGCGTCGGCGACGATGTCGGGATGGGCCGGGTTGAACTTGCCGGAAGCCGGGTCGATGAAATAGCCGCCTTCGGTGATGGTCAGCGAGACGATCTTGATCGCCGGATCGGCAAGCCGCTCGATGATCGCGGCCGCATCGCGAGGCGTCAGGAAATCGATCATGGCGCCGGTGACGCGGGCGCTCATATGGCCCTGGTCCTCGACGACAGTGGTCAGCCAGTCCTGTTCCTGCAGCTTGGAACGGCCGATCTTCTCGCCCTCAAACACGCCGGCGCCGATCAGAGCCCAGTCATGGCCTTCGCCGGTGGCGAACAGGTCGTCGAGATAGACAGCCTGGTGCGAGCGGTGGAAATTGCCGACGCCGAAATGGACGATGCCGGCCTTCAAGGCCGAGCGGTCATATTTCGGACCGGCGACCTTGGCCGGCAGGCTGGCGAGGTTCGAGGAAGAGAGTTTCACGGTCATCTCATTTTACCCTTTGGCCGATCTGCAGCCCGACTGTTTACGCCTCCTGAGGAGAGCGAGGATGAGGGGCAACATCTGGTGTTCCAGCATGCTGCCCCTCACCTGCCCCGCGACGCTTGCTCCGGAGGAAAAGAGAGAAGCGCCTCCCCCCTCAACTCATCCCGTCAGCTCATCCATTGGCCGCCGTCGACATTGTAGGTCTGGGCAACAATGTATTCGGCCTCGTCACTGGCGAGGAACACGGCCATGCCGGCGAGGTCCTCGGGCTTGCCCATGCGGCCGTAAGGCACGCCTTCGCCGACCAGGCGCTTCTTCTCGCCCTTCGGCCGGTTCTCATATTTGGCGAAGAGCGCGTCGACCTGGTCCCACATGTCGCTGTCGACGACGCCCGGCGCGATGCCGTTGACGTTGATGCGGTGCTTGATGAGGTCGAGCCCCGCCGATTGCGTCAGCGAGATGACAGCGGCCTTGGTGGCGCAATAGACCGCGACCAGCGGCTCGCCGCGCCGGCCTGCCTGGCTTGCCATGTTGATGATCCTGCCGCCCCGGCCGCGCGCGATCATCGAGCGGGCGGCGGCCTGCAGCATGAACAGCGTGCCGGCGACGTTGACCGCGAACAGCTTGTCGTAGCTCGCCCTGGTGATCTCGACGATCGGCGCCAGGTCGAAGATCGCGGCATTGTTGATCAGCACGTCCAGCCCGCCGGTCTTCGCCTCGACAACTTTCACCGCCGCCTCGATCGAGGCCTGGTCGGTGACGTCGAGCCGCAGCGCGTAAGCAGCGGGGCCGATCGCTTTCGCCGTCGCTTGCGCCGCGTCGAGGTCGATGTCGGCAATCGCCACCGTCGCGCCTTCGCGCGCATAGGCTTCGGCGAAGGCCCTGCCGATGCCGCGCGCCGATCCGGTGATCAGCGCCGATTTGGCTTTCAGCCTCACTGTCCCGTCCTCACGCGGCCAGCGCCTTGCCGTCGGCGCCGAAGCGGTGAAGCTTGGTCTTGTCGGGGGTCAGGTAGACGGTGTCGCCATGCCTGACCGCAACCTCGCCGTCGGCGCGGACATTGACGGTGCCGATGCCGTCCGCCTGGACATGCAGGAAGGTGTCGGAGCCGAGATGCTCGGCGACGCCGACCGTCGCCTTCCAGTCGCCGGACAAGGTCGAGATGTTGAGATGTTCGGGCCGGATGCCGATGGTCTTGGCGCCGTATTTCTCCGCCGGCGCGCCTTCGATCATGTTCATCTTGGGGGAGCCGATGAAGCCAGCGACGAAGAGGTTCTTCGGCGTCTTGTAGAGCTCCATCGGCGAGCCGACCTGCTCGATGTTGCCGGCGTTGAGCACGACGATCTTGTCGGCCATGGTCATGGCCTCGACCTGGTCGTGGGTGACGTAGATCATCGTCGTCTTCAGCTGCTGATGCAGCTCGCTGATCTCCAGCCGCATGGTGCCGCGAAGCGCGGCGTCGAGGTTGGACAGCGGCTCGTCGAATAGGAAGGCAGAGGGCTGGCGCACGATGGCGCGGCCGATGGCGACGCGCTGGCGCTGGCCGCCGGAGAGCTGACCCGGGCGGCGCTCGAGATAATTGGTGAGGTTGAGGACGCGTGCCGCGTCCTTCACCTTCTTGTCGATCGTCGCCTGGTCCTCGCCGGCCATCTTCAGCGGGAAGGCGATGTTCTTGGCGACCGTCATATGCGGGTAGAGCGCGTAGGACTGGAAGACCATGGCGAGCTTGCGCTTGGCCGGAGCCTCGCGGGTGACGTCGCGGCCATCGATCGAGATCGTGCCGCCGCTGGTGTCCTCCAGCCCGGCGATCAGCCTGAGCAGCGTGGACTTGCCGCAACCCGAGGGGCCGACGAACACCACGAACTCGCCGTCCTCGATGTTGAGGTCGATGTTCGGAATGATCGTCGTCGACCCGAAGGACTTGGAGACGTTCTTGAGCGTGATGTTTCCCATGGTTTCCTCCCGGGGATGGTCTTGGTCGTCCGCCGCGTGGGCTTTCTACTTCACGGCACCAAAGGTCAGGCCGCGCACCAGCTGCTTCTGGCTGAACCAGCCCATGATCAGGATCGGCGCGATCGCCAGCGTCGAGGCCGCTGAGAGCTTGGCCCAGAACAGGCCTTGCGGACTGGAGAAGGAGCTGATGAAGGCGGTCAGCGGCGCCGCGTTGGTGGTGGTGAGCCGGATGGTCCAGAACGCTTCGTTCCAGGCGAGGATGATGTTCAAGAGCATGGTCGAGGCAATGCCGGGAACGGCCATCGGCGTCAGCACATAGATGATCTCGTTCCACAGCGAGGCGCCGTCCATGCGCGCCGCTTCCAGGATCTCGCCTGGGATCTCGCGGAAATAAGTGTAGAGCATCCAGACCACGATCGGCAGGTTGATCAGCATCAGCATCACGGTAAGGCCGATGCGGCTGTCGAGCAGGCCGGTGTCGCGGAAGATCAGGTAGATCGGGAACAGCACCGCGACCGCCGGCATCATCTTGGTCGACAGCATCCACATCAGGATGTCCTTGGTGCGCTTGCTCGGCGAAAACGCCATCGACCAGGCCGCCGGGACGGCGACGATGAGCGCGAGGATGGTCGAGCCGACCGAGAGCAGCACCGAATTGAAGAAGAACTTGAAGTAGCCGCTCTGCTGCTGGACCTCCGAGTAACTCTCGAAGGTCCCGGACGGGATGAGGTTGAAGCCCTGGATCGCCTCCTGCTCCGACTTGAACGAGGTGATGATCGTGTAGAGGATCGGAAAGAAGATCAGCAGGGCGACGATCCAGGCCGCGGCCGTGGCGATGGTCTTGTGCTGGGTGGTGACTGCGCGGGCCATCTTATCCTCCCTTATTTGTCGAGGTTCTTGCCGACGGCGCGCATGGCGAAGAAGGCAACGATGTTGGCGAGAATGACGGCGATCACGCCACCGGCGGATGCCTGGCCGATTTTGAACTCCAGGAGCGCCTTCTGGTAGACGAGGAAGGGCAGGTTGGTGGAGGCGTAGCCCGGGCCGCCATTGGTGGTGACCAGGATCTCGGCATAGATCGAGAGCAGGAAGATCGTCTGGATCAGGATGACGACGGTGATGGCGCGCGACATGTGCGGCAGTGTCAGGTAGATGAAGCGGCTCACGAAGCCGGCGCCGTCCATCTCGGCCGCCTCCTTCTGCTCGCCGTCGAGCGACTGCAAAGAGGTGAGCAGGATCAGCGTGGCGAAGGGCAGCCACTGCCAGGCGACGATCAGGATGACGGCGGTCAGCGGGTGCTGGCCGAACCAGTCGATCGGCTGGGCGCCGAAGAAGCGCGCAATGTCGGCGAAGACGCCGTATTGCGGGTGCATGATCATGTTCTTCCAGACAAGTGCCGCGACCGGCGGCATGACGAAGAACGGCGAGATGACCAGGATGCGCACGATGCCCTGGCCCCAGATCGGCTGATCGAGCAGCATCGCCAGAAGGATGCCGCCGACCACCGTGATGACCAGCACGCTGACGACGATGGTGAGCGTGTTGAGGATCGAATAGAGGAAGGCCGGGTTGGAATAGAACAGCGCGTAGTTGGAGAAGCCGACGAAGCCGTCACGCATCGGGTTCAGCGGATTGTATTGCTGAAACGAGAACCAGAGCGTGAACAGCAGCGGCACGATCATCCAGACGAACAGCAGGATCACCGATGGCGCCATCATGAAGCGGGCAAGCGAACGGGTTTGCTGAGTAGCCATGACGGTCACCCTCCCAAAGTCAGCCGGATTTTCAGAGTTGCGCCCAGAATCTTCCCGGTTTTGAAGGGTGGCCGCCCGAACTGGGTTTCGGGCGGCCCCTTGCCGGCCATGATGCGCGACCGGCGTTCGGCACCGGGAGGAGCCTTACTTGATGTAGCCGCCTTCGGTCATCGCCGCGGTGGCTGCGTCCTGGGCCTGCTTGAGGGCGTCGTCGACGCTCGACTGGCCGGCAAGGGCGGCCGAGAAGAGCTGGCCAACGGTGGTGCCGAGACCCTGGAATTCAGGAATGGCGACGAACTGCACGCCGACATAGGGCACCGGCTTGACGGTCGGATGCGTCGGGTCGGCGGCGTTGATTGAGTCCAGCGTCATCTTCGCGAAGGGCGCCGCCTTCTGGTACTCCGGATTGGCGTAGAGCGAGGAGCGCGTTCCAGGCGGAACATTGGCCCAGCCTTCCTTCGAGGCGACCAGCTCGGCATAGTGCTTGCTGGTTGCCCAGGAGACGAACTTCTCGGCGGCATCGGCCTTCTGGGTGCCGGCGGGGATCGCCAGCGACCAGGCCCACAGCCAATTGCCGCGCTTGCCTAGGCCGTTGTCGGGCGCCAGCGCATAGCCGACCTTGTCGGCGACCTGCGAGGCCTTCGGATCGGAGACGAAGGACGCCGCGACGGTGGCGTCGATCCACATGCCGCACTTGCCCTGCTGGAACAGCGCCAGGTTCTCGTTGAAGCCGTTTGACGAAGCGCCTTCCGGACCGTCGGCCTTCATCAGGTCGACATAGAACTGCAGCGTGTTCTTCCACTCGGGCTGATCGAACTGCGGCTTCCAGTTCTCGTCGAACCAGCGGGCGCCGAAGGAGTTCGACATGGCGGTGAGGAAGGCCATGTTCTCGCCCCAGCCGGCCTTGCCGCGCAGGCAGACACCGTTCACGCCATTGGCGCGGTCGGTCATCTTGTCGGCGGCCTGCTTGATGAATTCCCAGGTCGGCGCGTCGGGCATCTTCAGGCCCGCCTTCTCCATCAGGTCCTTGCGGTACATGACGAAGGAGCTTTCGCCGTAGAAGGGCGCGGCATAGAGCTTGCCGTCGACCGACAGGCCGCCGGCGATGGCCGGGATGATGTCCTTGACGTCATAGTCGTCGCCGAGCTTGTCGAGCGGCAGCAGCCAGCTCTGCTTGGCCCAGATCGGAACCTCGTAGGTGCCGATGGTCATGACGTCGTACTGGCCGCCCTTGGTGGCGATGTCGGTGGTCACGCGCTCGCGCAGCACATTCTCTTCAAGCGTGACCCAGTTGAGCTGGATGTCGGGGTTGGCCTTGGTGAAGTCGTCCGTCAGCTTCTGCATGCGGACCATGTCGCCATTGTTGACGGTGGCGATGGTGATGGATTCGGCATGCGCAGCGAAAGCGAGAGCGCTGGCCGACAACAGGCCCAGGGTGAGCGTGCGAAGTTTCATCAAATTCCTCCCATAAACCAAGATGAGCATTTGCCTTGGCTTTGAGCAATTACTCACTTGGTGTGATTTATGTCAAGGCGGAATCGATGCTGCAGCGCAGCAGAAACGTGAACCCCGACCCGGCGACGCGGCCAGGATCTTGGCGAGGAAGGCTGAGAGCAGTCGGCTTACGCGCAGGCGATCTCGGCGAGGATCCAGTCACGGAAGGCGCGGATCTTCGGCACATTGCGACGCGCCGTCGGATAGACCAGCCAATAGGCATGGCCGTCATCGCCGACGAGATCGAAGGGCTGGATCAGACGGCCGTCGGCGATCTCGTTCTTGAACAGCGCCCTGGTCAGGATCGCCACGCCATGGCCCGCCATCGCCGCATTCGCCTCATAGGCCTGCGCGCCCATGCTAGAACCCGGCCGCTTGGCGAGATCATGGCCGGTCACACCGGCGGCCTCGAACCATTGCGACCACCAGACGTCGCCGGGGTCGAGGATCGGCAGGCGCAACAGGTCGGCCGGCTCCTTGACGCCGCCTATGCTCGCCGCGAGCTTGGGGCTCAGCATGGGGGTGAAATCGGCATCAAGCAGCTTATGCGCTTCCAGGCCCGGCCACTTGCCGCCGCCGGAGCGGATGGCGATATCGACATCCTCGCGCGCGAAATCGGTCAGGCGGCTCGACGTGTCGAGCCGCACGGCGAGTGCTGGATGAGCGATCTGGAATGAGCCCAGATGCTGGGCCAGCCAGTTCGAGGCGAAGGTCAGCACGGTGGTGACGCAAAGCAGTCCGTCGGCGCCGCCGCGCGCCGCGGCATAAGCCTGACCCAGGATGGAAAAGGCTTCGCTGACGGCAGGCGCCAGGCGCTGGCCGGGTCCGGTCAACTCGATCTGCTTCGGCCGGCGCAGGAACAGCGGCGCGCCGATGCGTTCCTCCAGCAGCTTGATCTGGTAGCTCGCGGCCGCCTGGGTCATGCCCAATTCCTGCGCCGCCTTGGTGAAGGACAGGTGCCTTGCCACCGCTTCGAACACCCGGATCGCCTGCAGCGGCGGCAGCGGCGCAAGCTGCGGAGGGGTCAGATCGGGCATAAGGCCTCCTTATGGGTCATGATCGAGGTTTAATTGGAAGCACGAACCAGCCAGACCGATATTTGGGATCAACGATCAATCCAGTTCAAGGCTGACGATCATGGTCACGGTACAGGAAAAACTCGTTTCCACCCCCGCACGCGGCTGGTTTTTCATGCTGGTACGGGAATTTGCAAAGTTTTCGGGCCGCAGGCGCGGCTACATCGATGTTCGGGAACTATCCGAGCATCTGCAGCGCGACATGGGTTTTCTCGACGGCAATGATCCGCGCGGACCCTCGCAATAGCCGGCTTCTTTTATGGCCATCAGCCGGCAAGCAGGGTTTCGGCCGTCCGTTCGTCGGTGATGAGGCCATTGACCAGCCGGCGGTTGACGGCGGCCAAAATGCCCGGCAGCTTGCGGTCGCCCATGGCCAAGGCGATGACCAGCGATTTTTCCCGCGACGGCAGCGCGGCGGACGACACGCGGTCGTTGGTGATCCCTTCGATCATGCGGCCTTCGCGGTCGAACACCCAACCGACGATCTCGGCGATGCCGCCGGCTTTCTGCAGCGCCTTCAGCTCGCTTTCGGAAATGAAGCCGTCCTCGTAGAGCGGCGCCTTGGGCCCGAGATCGCCGATGCCGACGAAGGTGACGTCGGCTTCCGCGGCCAGCGCCAGCGTCGGCTGGATCATCGGCTGGTTGAGCAGCATCTCGCGCTCTTCTGGCGAGGAGGCGATGACCGGCAGCGGCATCGGGAAGGACCGCGCCTTGACGCGGTCGGCCATGGTGAAGATGACGTTGTAGAAGGCGGCCGAGCCGTCGGGCGAGATGTTGCCGGTCAGGGACACGACCTTGTGCTGCGGGCAGTCCATCGGCGGCAGCTGCTCGATCGCCGCCTTCAGCGTGCGCCCGGTGCCGATCGCCATGACGATGGGGGCTTCCGAGCGCAGCCGGCGCTCGATCTCGGCCGCTGCCGCCTCGGCGATGCCGATCGTCGTCGAGTTCGACGCCGGATCGCTCGGCACCACTTCGACAAGATCGAGCGCGAAACGCGATTTCAGTCGGGCGGCTAGGTCGAGGCAGTTGGCGATCGGGTGATCGACGCGCACCTTGATCAGCCCTTCGGACATCGCCAGCGACACCAGCCGCTGCGCCGTCTGCCTGGAGATGCCGAGCTTGGCGGCGATCTGGTCCTGCGTGTTGCCGGCAACATAATAAAGCCAGCCGGCGCGCGCGGCATCGTCCAACCTGGTGCTGCCGGTTTCCTGTCGCAAACTCACGTCCTGCCTCCCCGCCCGCAAGAACGCTGAAACGGGCGCCATAGCTTACAGCGAATATGCCGGCGCGCAATTGTCTATCGAAAGAGCAATTGCTTGGGCGCCCCACAGGCCTCCCGAAGATCTGCCGTCACGCCCCGAACCATTTGCCGGCGGGACGGTTTATCTCCGGCGGGAAACCGATTAAGGGGATCGGCGAAGGAGCCGCGCATGACGCCGAAAGCCGTATTCTGGGATATGGACGGAACGCTGGTCGACAGCGAGCCCTTGCATGAGGCAGCCCTTGTGGCGGCGCTGCGCAGCGTCGGCATCGCCCCGCCGCACGACCTGCATGAGCGCGTGCTGGGCATCGCCGCATGGCCGGTCTACGAGATGCTGCGCGACGAATTCGGCCTCGACCTGCCTTTCGACGACTGGATCGTGCGCAAATACGATCACTACCTGCCGCTGGCGGAAACGCTGAAGCCACGCCCCGGCGCGATCGAGGTGTTCAACGAATTGCGCGCGCTCGGCGTAGAGCAGGCGGTGGTGTCCAATTCCGACCGGCTGATCGTCGATGCCAATCTGCGCGTCGTCGGCCTCACCTATCCGGGCATGATGACGGTCAGCCGCAACGATGTGATCGACGGCAAGCCGCTTCCCGAACCCTTCCTGCGCGCCGCTTATCTCGCCGGCGTCGACCCGGCGGATGCTTTCGCCGTCGACGACAGCCTGACGGGCGCCATGGCCGGACTGGCTGCCGGCATGAAGACGCTCTTCTGGCCGGAGGCGCCGATGGACGGCCCGGCCGGCGCGATTGTGATCAACAGCGCTGAAGAGCTGCGGGCGCAGTTGGGGCTTTAACCCCGAAGGTCGGTGCTGCCCCTCATCCGGTCCTTCGGACCTCCCCGTAAAACGGGGAGAAGGAAAGGCCGCTCAATTCCGATAAACCGGCTCTTCCTCGTCCAGGATCGCTTTCAGCTCGGCCAGATGGCGCTCGGCCTGGCCGGGGTAGTCGTCCATCTCGCGCGCGGTCTTCTCGGCGATCTCGTCGGAGAGCGTGCGCAGCGGGCGCCCGGTCCACAGCGCCTTGATGTAAGTCTCGGCGGCGCGCTCGAAGTAGAACATGCGGTTGAAGGTGTCGGCGACCGTGTCGCCGATGACCATGACGCCATGATTGCCCATGACCATCACCTTGACCTTGGGGTCGGTGAGAAGCTGAGAGCAACGCTCGCCCTCTTCCTCGAAGGCCAGCCCGCCATAATTGGCGTCGACGACATGGCGGTTGAAGAACATGGCCGAGTTCTGGTCGACCGGCGGCAACGTCGAATCGGCGAGCGAGGCAAGTACCGTGGCGTGGATCGAATGGACATGCATGGCGCAGCGCGCATGCGGGACGTTGCGATGGATGGCGCCGTGCAGGCCCCAGGCGGTCGGGTCCGGCGCGTCGGGGCCGGAGAGCGTGTCGGGATCGTTGGCATCGATCAGGAGCAAGTCGCTCGCCTTGATGCGCGAGAAATGCACCTGGTTCGGGTTCATCAGAAACTTCGTGCTGTCCTCGTTGACGGACAGTGAGAAGTGATTGGCCACCGCCTCATGCATGTTGAGCCGCGCGGTCCAGCGGAAGGCGGCGGCGAGATCGACCCGCTCCTCGTAATAGGGCAGGTTGCTCAGCGGTTCCTTGTGCAGGCGGGCAAGGCTCATCGAAAATCCTCCTGTTTGGATGAGAATGCCGTGCGACGCCGCTGCCAGCAACCGATAATCGATGGCTCAGCGGATCAAGCCGCCGGGCGCGCCGATTGCAGCCCGCCCTGCTCGACGATGAAGTCGATCACGTCTTGCAAGCCCTTGCCGCGCGACAGATCGGTGAAGCCGAAGGGCCGCTTGCCACGCATGCGGCCGGCGTCGCTCTCCATGACATCGAGGTTCACGTTCACATAGGGCGCGAGATCGCTCTTGTTGATGATGAGGAAATCCGAGCGGGTAATGGCCGGGCCGCCCTTCCTCGGAATTTCCTCGCCCTGGCAGACCGAGATGACATAGAGCGTCAGGTCGGCGAGGTCGGGCGAGAAGGTGGCGGCGAGATTGTCGCCGCCGGATTCGATGAAGATGATGTCGAGGTCGGGGAATTTCTTGTTCAGCTCGGCGATCGCCCGCAGATTGATCGAGGCATCCTCGCGGATGGCGGTGTGCGGACAGCCGCCGGTCTCGACGCCGACGATGCGCTCCTCCGGCAATGCCTGCAGCCGCGCGAGCATCATCGCGTCCTCCTTGGTGTAGATGTCATTGGTGACGACGGCGATGGAGAAGTCGTCGCGCAACGCCTTGCAGAGCTTTTCGGTGAGCGTCGTCTTGCCGGAGCCGACGGGGCCGCCAATGCCGATGCGAAGAGGACCGTTTTTCGACGTCATGCCGGGAACTCCGAGATAGAGAGAATGACAAAGCCCAGCCCGATCAACAGGCAGAGCGGCGAATAGAGACTTTGGTCGAGCCGCGCGAAAGGTTGCTCCGGCGTAAGCCTGCGCCACCAAGGCGTGAAGCCGGCTATGCCGCGGCCGAGGAAGACGAGGCCGATCATCAACGCGGTGGCCGCAAGGCCTTCCCGTGGAAACGGCGTCGCAAAGACGCCGGCCAGCGCCAGCGGCCAGAGCGTCGCGAGCGCGAGGCACGCGGCGACGGCGAAACTCGCGAAGGACGACGGCATCTCATCGATGCCGCGGAAGCCGACGACGGCGCGGGCGCAGGAGGCCTGGTCCGTACCCGGCCAGATGCCGCCTATGCCCCAATAGACATGTAGCGTGGTAATCAAAAGCAGCACGAAGGAGAGGATGACGGCAAGCACGGTCATGAGCGAAACAGCCTGGAATATTGCGTTTCGTGCTGCATCGCCGCTATGTCGGACATGAAGGCCGAGCCGCCCAGATCGTCCAGGCTGGAAGCGGCGGCGCGCGACGCAACCGACAGCGCCAGAGGTTCGAAGCCGGCTAACAATGCGATGGCATCGACCTGGCCGACGACACCGAGCCTTATCGCCGCTTGCACAAGATTGGAGAAGAAAGCCTGCTGGAAGGCGGAAAGCGCATCCGAAAGGCCGATACCGCTGCTGCCGGCAACGGCGCCGACCGCAACGCAATAGGGGCAGTCGGCCGGCAACCGTTCAAGCACCGGAGACGGCCAGGCAGATGCCGCTTTGAGGAAGGCCGCGCCTTGGAGCATTGTCTCCATATGACGCTCCCGCGAGCCGGCAAGCGCCTCGGCCAGCGCGGCGACTTTGTTGAGGTCGCCGTCATCGCGCGCACGACGCCAGCTTTCGGCGAACAGCACGGCGTCGTTCCAGCCCGAGCCGATCTCGACCAGCGTCTCCAGCCAGCCGGCGAGATCGTCACGATTTGCGATCAATCCATCGTGCACGGCGCGCTCGAGCCCGTGGCTGTAGGAGAAGCCGCCGACCGGAAAGGCCGGCGACAACCAGGCCATCAGCCGTAGCAGCGCGACAGTGGAAAGCTGCTCAGTCATGGTGATGGTGGTGGCTGTGATGATGATGGTCGTGATCGTGATGATCGTGCCCATGGTCATGATCATGATGGTCATGCGCGTGGCCGTGATCGTGGCCATGGTGGTCATGATCGTGATCATGCGAATGGCCGTGATCGTGGCCATGCCCTGAATAGGCGCCGCGCACGGGGCTGAACGGCTGCGAAACCTCATGCACCTTGGCGCCGAGGCCTTCGAGCATCGCCTTGATGACATGGTCGCGCAGGATGACGAGGCGGTCCGGCTCGATCGCCGCCGCGAGGTGGCGGTTGCCGATGTGCCAGGCGAGCTCGGTGAGATGAACGGCGTCGCGGGCGCGGATGTCGTAGACCTCTTCGGGTGCTGCGACGATTTCGAGCTGGCGGCCGTCTTCCAGCACCAGCCGGTCGCCATCGTTCAACGCCACCGGTTCAGGCAGGTCGACCAGCACCTTGTCGCCGGCCGCCGTCTCGATGGCGCGGCGGCGCAGATGGCGCTCGTCATGCGGCAGCACGGCCTTGTCATAGGGCGTCGTCAATCCGGGATCACCGGCGACAAGCACCGAGACAGCGCGTGGAAACTTGGTGAAATCGGTGGTGATGTTGAGCTTCATTTCATGGCTCCGCCATTGGCTTGGGCGCGGGCGCGTGCAGGGCGCCTGAGGACACGGTCGAAATAGGCATTCACCCGGTCGGATTCGATCGGAAAGCGGCCGGCACGCGCCCAGCCGCCCATATCGCCAAGCAAGACGTCAACGGCCGAGAAGCGGTCGCCCAAGGCATAGGGCTTGTCGCCAAGTCGGCGGTCCAGCGCCTTTATTTCGGATGCGAAATCATACGCCGCAGCCGGGCCGACATCGACCCGAACATCCTTCGGCAGCAGGAAGCGGTGGCGCAGCTTGTTCCATAGCGGGGCTTCCAACTCACTCTGGGCGAAATGCATCCATGAATCCATCTCGGCGCGCCCGGCAACGCCCGGATTGGCGCCCATGCCTTTGTCGGCATGCTTGTCGGCCAGATAGACGCAGATCGCCGCCGAATCCGTGATTTTCAGGTCGTCGTCGATCAGGATCGGCACCTTGCCTGAAGGGTTGAGCGCGTAGGCTTCCGGCGAGCGCAGCTTGACCTCGACGAACGCGTAGGGCTGCCCGAGCTCCTCGAGCATCCAGAGCACCCGGCTGACGCGGGAGCCGCGCGATCCGACAGCCTTGTACATGGTTGAACCCTTGCCTTTCCGAGAACCCTACCGCATCGCGAACGCTCAGACGATGGTGTCGAACAGCCGCAGGATGAACGATATCTGATAGATCAGCGCGGCCGCGACGAAAGCGATGTGGAAGCGGCGATCGCGCACCAGGATCGCGACGATGCACAGCGCCACGAAGACCGGCGTGCGGAACAGATATTCGTTGCCGAAGCGGGCGAAATGCTCCGGACCCTTGAGCAGCGTGTCGATCACATCAAGCAGATAGGTGAAGCCGAGCAGGCCGAAGAACCAGGCGCGGCGCGAATAGAAATAGTCCTCGTAGCTGGTGTAATCGAGCATCGAATCCGGAAACAGCAGCGCGCAGAGCAGGAACAGCGTGATGGCGTAGAAGATGATGAAAAGATATTTGCCGAAGGTCCAGTTCTCGATGGCGTAGAGGCCGAACTCCCACCACCAGAAATGCACCAGCATCAACAGCACCGAGGCGACCCAGGCGAGATGCACCGCATAGAGCCGGTATTGGCCGGGATGCTGGACGATGCGGGCAGTTCCCGAAAGCAGGCGGGTGACTCCGAGGCCGATCACCATGCCCATGACGATGCGGATATGCGGGAAGATGTCGTGCTGCGAGGCGATTTCGGTGGCCATGCCCGATCACAATGCTGCTGCTCTGCAGCATATTGCGATCTGCGCGCGCGAGCCGCAACGCCATTTGCCCGTCAATCGGACCAGCCGCCCGTCAAAACAGAAAATACCGCTGCGCCATCGGCAGCACGGTGGCCGGCTCACAGGTCAAGAGCTCGCCGTCGGCCCGCACTTCGTATGTTTCGGGATCGACCTCGACATGCGGCGTGGCGTCGTTGAGCACCATGGAATGCTTGCCGATGCCGCCGCGTGTGTTCTCGACCGCGACCATTGCCTTGTCGACGCCAAGCCTGCCCTGCAGGCCGGCGTCAAGCGCCGCCTTCGAGACGAAGGTGACCGAGGAGTTGGTCAGCGCCTTGCCATAGGCGCCGAACATCGGCCGATAGTGCATCGGCTGCGGCGTCGGGATCGAGGCGTTCGGATCACCCATGGGGGCAGCGGCTATCGAGCCGCCGACCAGCACCATCTCCGGCTTGACGCCGAAAAAGGCCGGATTCCACAGCACGAGATCGGCGCGCTTGCCGACGGTGATCGAGCCGATCTCCTTCGACAGGCCGTGCGCGATGGCCGGATTGATCGTGTATTTGGCGATGTAGCGGCGGACGCGGAAATTGTCGTTGTCGCCGGTTTCGTCGGGCAGCGCGCCGCGCTGGCGCTTCATCTTGTCGGCGGTCTGCCAGCAGCGGATCGCCACCTCGCCGACCCGGCCCATGGCCTGGCTGTCCGAGGAGATGATCGAGAAGGCGCCGATGTCGTGCAGGATGTCCTCCGCCGCGATCGTCTCCTTGCGGATGCGGCTTTCGGCGAAGGCGATGTCCTCGGGGATCGACGGGGACAGATGATGGCAGACCATCAGCATGTCGAGATGCTCGGCCAGCGTGTTGACCGTGTAGGGCCTGGTCGGGTTGGTGGAGGACGGGATGACGTTGGGCAGGCCGCAGACCTTGATGATGTCGGGCGCGTGGCCACCGCCCGCCCCTTCGGTGTGGAAGGCATGGATGGTGCGGCCCTTGATGGCCGCCACCGTGTTCTCGACGAAGCCCGATTCATTTAACGTGTCGGTGTGGATCATCACCTGCACGTCGTAGGCTTCGGCGACCGACAGGCAGCAATCGATGGCGGCCGGCGTCGTGCCCCAATCCTCATGCAGCTTCAGCGAGCAGGCGCCGGCCAGCACCATCTCTTCCAGCGCCGCCGGCTTTGACGCGTTGCCCTTGCCCGACAGACCGATATTCATCGGGAAGGCGTCGAAGGACTGAATCATGCGCGCCATGTGCCAGGGGCCGGGCGTGCAGGTGGTGGCCAAGGTGCCATGCGCCGGGCCGGTGCCGCCGCCCAGCATGGTGGTGATGCCGCTCATCAGCGCTTCCTCGATCTGCTGCGGGCAGATGAAATGGATATGCGCGTCGAAGCCGCCGGCCGTCAGTATCTTGCCTTCGCCGGCGATGATCTCGGTCCCAGGGCCGATGATGATGGTGACGCCATCCTGCGTGTCCGGATTACCGGCCTTGCCGATCGCGGCGATGCGGCCATCCTTCAGGCCGATATCGGCCTTGACGATGCCGGCAAGCGCGTCGACCACCAGCGCATTGGTGATGACGGTGTCGACGGCGCCCCCTGCCCGCGTCACCTGGCTCTGGCCCATGCCATCGCGGATGACCTTGCCGCCGCCGAATTTCACTTCCTCGCCGTAGACGGTGAGGTCCTTCTCGACCTCGACGAACAGCTCGGTGTCGGCAAGCCGCACCTTGTCGCCGACCGTCGGTCCATACATCTGCGCATAGGCGGCGCGGCTTATCCTGGCCATCAGCAATCGCTCCCGAAATTCCAATTGTTTGTGCGTGGGGCACACATTGTCGCCACCCAACGGTCACGCAATGACCCGCTCGCCGACACTTTGAGCGCCCATTTCAGCGTTCCCATCGGGCCGTTAAGGCGGGCGGAATCACTCCCAATCCGATGGAAGGAATATCCATGCGCAACGCGATACTTGTCGCCGCAGCCGCCAGCTTGTTGATGGCGGGCGCTGCCGGCGCCCAGCAGCAGCCGACGCCCAGCCCGGCACCGACCGCCCCCGCCGCGCCGAAAGCCCAGTCCGCGGCGCCGGCGATCCAGAGCGTCAACGTCGTCGACATCACCGAACTGCCCAAGGATGCGCAGACGCAGGTCAACCAGATCGTGGCGCAGCGCGGCGACGCCGGCCTGCAGACCTTGCGCAAGTCGATCGACGCGACGCCCAAGGTGAAATCCGCGCTCGAAGCCAAGGGCATGAGCTCGGCGCAGGTGATTGCCGCCAGCATGCAGCCCAATGGCGCACTGACGCTGATCACCAAGAAGGCGAGCTGATCGCGCGCCCAGGCGGGCCGCCATGTGGTCCGCCAACCATATTTTGAAGGGAATGCGGGCCGCCTCTCGGTCCGCCGCCAGGCTTTCGAAGGGAACCTGCGGCCAGGCCGGACCGTTTCGCTGTTTTCGCCCCGCCACGAGGTCAGTCAGGAGCGAGCGATGGCGAATGGCCGGCGTTTTGCAAGATGGAGTTCCGTGGTTGTTGCCGCGCTTTTCGCGGTCGCCGCGCCCCATGCCGCGTCCGCTGCGCAGCCGCTGGGCAGCGACAAGCCTGCCGCCGCGATCGTCGATTCCGATGTCCGCCAGGAAGAGGCGCTCTCCAGGACGGAGGCCGGAAAAGTCATCACCGCCATCGACCGGACCCGCGACAATATCGGCACGGTGCGCAAGACCACCAAGCTCGACAGGGTCGACATCGTGTTCCTGACCGATGCGGCGCGCAGCGAAGGCGGGCCGCCGCCGGCCATCGAGAACAAAATGAAGCAGCATCAGGACGATGTCGCCGAGCTGCGCCAGGAGATCGAGGCGAACGCCCTGCTCTTCAACGCGATCGATTCCCGGCGCGTGCAGGCCGAGGACGTGCTCGCCGTGGAGTTCGACAATCCGGGGAAGGTCGTCATCTACGCGGCCGCCAAGCCCCCGAAGTGATGGCCTCCGAAGTGATTTGAGCGCGGCGGCGGACCTCACAGCTTGCCCATCACCTTCTGCTGGAAGCCATAGACCTCGCGTTTTCCCCCCAGCGGCACCAGCGTGACGTCGCGTTCCTGGCCCGGCTCGAAGCGCATGGCCGTGCCGGCGGCGATATCCAGCCGCATGCCGCGCGCGCGCTCGCGGTCGAATTTCAGGCCCTCATTGGTCTCGAAGAAATGATAATGGCTGCCGACCTGGATCGGACGGTCGCCGCTGTTGGCGACCTTGAGGGTGACGGTCGGCCGGCCCTTGTTGAGGTCGATCTCGCCTTTGGCCGCAATAACTTCACCAGGGATCATCGCGCCCTCACACCATGCCGACGGAAAGGCCGACGCTGATCGTCGCGCAAGCGGCGCCGGCGGCGCGCGCCAGGCCGCGGAAACGCCACCCAAGCCGAAGGCCGGCTGCCATGCCGACACCGTGGAGCAGCGCGGTGGCGGCGGCAAAGCCAGCCATATATTCGAGGCCGGCAGCGTTTTCAGGCACCTCGGCGCCATGGGCGTGACCGTGGAACAGAGCGAACAGGCCGATGATGGCGACCCCGGCCGAGACCGGCAGGTCGATCGCCAGCGCCACCAGCAGGCCGAACGCCACGACGGAAGCGAGGATGCCCGGCTCGACGAAAGGCACCGGCACATGCAGCATGCCGAGCGCGCCGCCGGCCAGCATCACGCCGAGGAAGGCCAGCGGCCAGGCCCAGAGCGCCTTGCCGCCCTTCATCGCCGCCCACAGGCCGACGGCGACCATGGCCGTCATGTGGTCGAGGCCGGACAGCGGATGCACGAAACCGGCGGCAAAAGAAGAGGTGGAGCCTGCGCCGACATGGGCGTAAGCGGGCATCGCCGCCGCCAGCAACAGGATGACGGCGAGCGTGTTGCGTTTCGTGGAGGCGGGGATCATCTTTCTGCCCTTTCCAATTGACCTAGTTAAGCGGCCTTGCGCGGGCCGCAGCCTTCGGCCTTGGGCACGCGCCTGGTCGATGGCGGATATTTCGTCAGCTTGCCTGCCGGCCGGATCGGCCGCGGCGCGAAATTGCCGCCGCAATTCGGGCAGACACCGCCCAGCACATTGTCCACGCAGTCGGCGCAGAAGGTGCATTCGAAGGTGCAGATCAGCGCATCCGTCGCCTCCGGCGGCAGATCCTTGTCGCAGCATTCGCAATTTGGCCTAAGCTCCAGCATCGGTCTTCCTCCTCACCGGATCGGCGCTTTACCTGATCGGCTCGTGCACGGTCACCAGCTTGGTGCCGTCGGGAAACGTCGCCTCGACCTGGACGTCGTGGATCATCTCGGCGATGCCGTCCATGACCTGGGCGCGGGTGACGACGTGAGCGCCGGCCTCCATCAGTTCCGCGACGGGACGGCCGTCGCGGGCGCCTTCGACGACGAAGTCGGTGATCAGGGCGATGGCTTCGGGATGGTTGAGCTTGACGCCACGCTCCAGGCGCTTGCGCGCCACCATCGCCGCCATGGCGATGAGCAGCTTGTCTTTTTCACGCGGCGTAAGATTCATGCAATGTCCCGGTATTTCAGATCAAAGTGACCACAATTTAGGCAGACCCGCCCGTCCATTGAGCAGTTCGACGAGCGGAACCAACCGCTTGCGGAGCTGGTAGCCGTCGCCGGCGGTGAGCCTCGCAAGAAGCTTGCCAGATCGGCCGACGCTCCAGAAACTGGCGCCGCCGCAGTCACTGATAACGGGGCCGCCGATGCCGCGATCGCCGATGATGGCGCGGGCCGCCTCGAGCAGGCTTTCCGCTTGCGGCGAAACGAGCAGCAGCGTCGCGATGGCAAGCGCGCCGCCGGTCGCCGCCGGCCGCCGCAACGTTGCCGCGATATCCGGACCGATCCGGAAATCCTCCGCATGGACCAGCGCGCCGCCATGGCGGACCCGCCAGCGGTCGTGGAAGCTGCCTCGAACCGTCCGCTCGCCCATCGCCAGCCGGCCGAACAGCGTGGCTTCGAGCACCAGCGCCTCGGCATCCTCCGCGAGATCGACATCCAGCGTGCGGGCGAAGGCGGCGCGGTCGAAAACGATGGTTTCCTGCGGCAGCCAGGCGAGGCGCCCGCCCGGCCCAACCCGCAGGCCGACGCTTGTCTCGGCCCTGTCGGCGGCGGCGCGATAGACCTTCTCGCAGGCCTGGGTGGTGATGGAGGCGGAGGCCTCGGCGCCGACCTCGATCGTCCAGCCGAGGCGGTCGCCGCCGGTCATTCCGCCGGCCGTGTTGATGAGCACCGCCTCGAGCGGATCGCCCTGCACCGCCGGCAGGCGGATCTTGGCCGATCCGTCCTGGTAGAGCCGCTGCAGGCGCGTCCGACCATCGCTCTTGCCGCAGAAAAGCCTGGCTCGCCCGGCAACACGTTGCGCGGCAGGCAAAGGAGCGCCGGCCAAAGGCAAGGCGGGTGTCAGGGCGTTGTCGATCGTGTCCACGTTTCCAGGTTAAGCACTCCGGCGGCTTTGTCGATATATCGCTTGTTGCTTGACATCGTTTTGGTTTCTATAGAGGGAAGCCACCCTGGAGCGGTCGCGCGGTGTCTGGCGAGGTAAGGGCAACGGCGTTGTTGGATCCGGGGACCAAAAAAGGGCGCTGATCAGTTGGCGTCGGGAAAACGACAGGGAAGGAACCGAATGGCTGACCAGCTGACGACCGAGATCATCGAAAAGATCAAAGCGCATGCCGACACCGGCGGTGAGGAAATCACCGCCAGCACCGATCTCGGAACGCTCGGCATCCATTCGCTGGAATTGACCGAGATCATCTTCGATCTCGAGGAGAAGTACGGCATCGAGATCGAGATGAACACGGTCGATGCCTGGAGCAACCTGAAGAACGTCGGCGACATGGTCGAGGCGGTTCGCGAACTGATCGCGAAAAAAGCCTGACTGCATGCAAAAACGCATCGTCATCACCGGTATTGGCGGGATTTGCGGGCTTGGCAACGATGTGCCGGCCATGTGGGACGCCATGCGCGCCGGCCGCTCGGCGATCGGCCCGATCGACAATCCGTCGCTGCATGACCTCAAGGTCAAGACCGGCTGCGAAATCAAGGAACTGCCCGAACATGGCATCGACCGCAAGCAGGTCGTCTCGATGGACCGTTTCAGCCTGCTGGCGGTGATCGCCGCGCGCGAGGCCATGCGGCAGTCCGGACTGACGGCACATGCCGACAACACCTACCGGATGGGCGCGATCGTCGGCATCGGCGTCGCGGGCTTCGAGACCATCGAGGAGAATTACCGCGCGATCCTGCTCGAGGGGCGCAACCGCGCCGCCATCTTCACCGTGCCGAAAGTGATGCCGGGCGCGGCCGCCGGGCAGGTGAGCATGGCGCTCGGGCTGCGCGGCCCTGTGTTCGGCGCCACCTCGGCCTGCTCATCGGCCAACCATGCAATTTCCACGGCGGTCGACCAGATCAGGCTCGGCCGCGCCGACGTGATGGTTGCCGGCGGCACCGAAGCGCCGCTGGTGTGGGGCGTGCTCAAGGGCTGGGAGGCGCTCAGGGTGCTTTCGCCCGACACGTGCCGGCCATTCTCGGCCGACCGCGCGGGCCTCGTGCTTGGCGAAGGCGCCGGCATGGCGGTGCTGGAAAGCTACGATCACGCGATGGCGCGCGGCGCCACCATCCTGGCCGAGATCGCCGGCGTCGGGCTTTCCGCCGATGCCTCCGACATCGTCGCGCCGACCGTCGAGGGACCGGAAGCGGCGATGCGTTTCTGCCTGGCGGATGCCGGGCTCAATCCGGAAGACGTCGACTACCTCAACGCGCATGGCACCGGCACCAAGGCCAATGACCAGATCGAGACCGCCGCGATCAAGCGCGTCTTCGGCAACCACGCCCCTTCGCTCTCCGTGTCCTCGACCAAGTCGATGCATGCGCATTGCCTCGGCGCTTCCGGCGGGCTGGAGATGATCGCTTGCGTGATGGCGATCCGCGACGGCATCGTGCCGCCGACCGCCAATTATCGCGAGCCCGACCCGGAATGCGACCTCGACGTAACGCCCAACACGGCGCGCGAGCGCAAGATACGCGCCGCGCTCAGCAACAGTTTCGCCTTTGGCGGAACCAATGCGGTGCTGGCCTTCAAGGCGGTCTGATCACAATCCCGGTTGACTGTATGTGCATCGGCCGCCGGTGGCCGGTGTATTGATCCCGGCCGGCCGGGGACCTAACTCTTCCTCACCCCGCCGTATTGTTTGCCACCCATTGTGAGCGCCGCCCGGCGCCAGCCCTATCCGGAGTTTCCGATGACCGACCTGTCCGCCTTTCCGATAGCCAAGCGCTGGCCGGCCAAGCAGCCCGAGCGCCTGCAGCTCTATTCGGCCACGACGCCCAACGGCGTGAAGGTCTCGATCGCGCTGGAGGAAATCGGCCTGCCCTATGAGCCGCATTATGTCGATATCGGCAAGAACGAGAGCTGGACGCCGGAATTCCTGTCGCTCAACCCGAACGGCAAGATACCGGCCATCATCGACCCGGACGGCCCGGGCGGCAAGCCGATCGGCCTGTTCGAGTCCGGCGCCATCCTGCTCTATCTGGCCGACAAGACCGGCAAGCTCATTCCCGCCGATCCGGCACGGCGCTACGAGACGATCCAGTGGGTGTTCTTCCAGATGGCGGCGATCGGCCCGATCTTCGGGCAGGTCGGCTTCTTCCACAAATTCGCCGGGCGCGAGATCGCCGACAAGCGGCCGCTCGAACGCTACCGCGACGAATCGCGGCGGCTGATCGGAGTGCTTGAAACGCGGCTGAAGGGCCGCAAGTGGATCATGGATGACGACTACACGATCGCCGATGTGTCGATGCTGGGCTGGGTGCGCAACCTGATCGGCTTCTACGAAGCGCGCGAGCTGGTCGGTTTCGATGATTTCCCGACCGTCGCCGAATGGCTGGAGCGCGGCCTGGCGCGGCCGGCGGTGAAAAGGGGCCTCACCATTCCGGCGAAGGGCTGAAGACGGTTCAGGTAAAGTCGTGCGGCACAAGAGTCCTGCGGGCGCGCCCATGCCGGGCTGGTTTCGACGCTCGGCGCTTTGGCTGAAGGTAGCGGTGGGCTAAGCGGGCGCGGCTAGCGCCCACGTTGGAGATTAGCCGAAACCCCCAGGACGTCGTCATACTCGGGCTTGACCCGAGTATCCATGCCGTGGCCGCTGCCGTAGAGTGCAACGGTGCAGAATTCTGTAACTGCAGCAACGCTTTAGCGTCACGGCATGGATTCCAGGGTCTGCGCGCGTCGCTTCGCTCCTTGCTCCGCCCTGGAATGACGACCGAGCTGTCTTGACCGCCAATCGCGAAGGTCCGGCTCGGCGACTTCGCCGTCCGGAATCGCGCAAAAAGGGCTATTTCGTCTTGGCCTTGGCACCACTGCGGCCGAGCATAGAGGCCGCAAGCCGCGCAGTCGCGACGACTGCTCCTGTGGCGACGCTTGCCACGGCGCGGATCGGACCCGCTTTCTTTGCCGCCGACTTGGGATGTTTCGCGCTCTTAGCCTCGACTTTATGGGCCGCAACCTTACGGGCCGCGGCTTTGTGGGTCACGCCTGGCGTCACTTTCTTCGGGGCCGCCTTGCCGAAAGCCGGCTTGGCGTCTTTCGATCGCTCGGCGATCGCCGGGCCGGCGCCCGCCTTGGCCTGCGTCGTCCTGGATTGGGTGGCCCTGGTTTTTTTGGCCACGGGCTTTCTGCTGTTGGTTGCCATCTGACAGTTCCTGCTCGCTTCTTTTCCGCAATTCCGGACGGAAAGCGGTTGTCCGCTCCCCTGGAATTGCTCCGGCGCCGGACAATTCGGGATAGGCTGATAACGGCGTGAAAACCTTAAAGTTCCCGTCCGAAAATATCGAAAATTGAGCAGGTTAACCAATCACCAGCATCATTGATCAATGACCCGTCATTGACCGATGACCATGTCGGCCGGCCGGCGCCGCGCCAGCACGCGCTCGATGTTGGGCATGTCGTTGGAGGCGATCCAGGCGCGGGCGTCCTCATCCGACTTGCCATGCTCGCGCCAGCGCTCCATCAGCCGGCGCTCGAGCTCATTGCGCGGCACGTCGACGAAGATGGTGAAATCGAACAATGGCGCCAGCCGCGTCCACGGCTCCTCGTCGAGCAGCAGGTAATTGCCCTCGACCAGGATGAACTTGGTGTCGGCGGAAACGATCTCGGCCGCCGCGCGCGACAGTTCGATGCTGCGGTCGAACACCGGAATGGCGATGTCGGGTTCGCCGGAGCGGATGCGCTTCAACAGCGTCTCGAAGCCGGCGAAGTCGAAGGTTTCCGGCGCGCCCTTGCGCGGACGCAGGCCGCGGCGGTTGAGGATGATGTCGTCATAGTGGAAGCCGTCCATCGGCACGACCTCGGATGTGCCTTCGGGCAGAAGCTCATGCAGGTTCGCCGACAGTGTCGACTTGCCGGAGCCCGGCGGACCGGCAATGGCGACGACGAAGCGCTTGGCCTTGCCGGCGCGCTTGAAGATGGCGGCAGTGATATGGGCGATCTCGGACATCGGCGCCTCTTCGGTAAGGGTGCGGCCGGCATTTTGGCGGGTGTCGGTGGAAATTTCAAACCTGCTCTTGGTGACTGAGGCTCGACCGCTTGTTCGGCAGCCTCCCGCTTTCGAAATTGGCCGGAACGCCTGCCCCCTTCGTCATCCACGGGCTCCGCCCTGGAATGACGAACTCCCAGGCGCCCCCGCCTGAACCCCTACGCCGGAGCTGAACGCCCGATGCGCAGGAAGCCGCTGTCGAACGGCGCCTCCTTCACCGCGCCGTTCGGCGCAAGAACGCGCAAACGATCGGCCACTGCCTCAATCTCGGCCGGCGCCTCGGCCTCGGCGGACGGAACCGCGCCGATGACATGGCGAAACGACACCGACCGCCCTTCAGCCAGCGCGAAGGCCGTGGCCATGCCTTCATGCTTCAGCCAATTGTCGCCGAGCGAGGCGGCATGGCCGATCGCGCTGCGGCCGTCCTCGATGCCGAGCACGCCGAGATGGCGGCCGCTCCAGGGCGCGTAGTCGCGGCCGCCATTCGAGAACCACAGCATCGTCACCGGCAGTTCGGCCGGGTTCTTCAGCACCAGAACCAGGTCCTTCTCCGCGCGCCGCGCGATCGCCGTCCAGCCCGGGCCGCCGTGATCCGCCTCGACCAGCGTGACGAAATCCTCGCGCCTGTCTTCCATGCGGTAGTCGGTGAGGTCGGTGGTGCCGCCGGCGGCGAGCGGAAACTGCGTGAGGTCGGCGGCGCGGGCCGGATAGGCAAGCATGAAGCGGCCGCGCGCCGGGTCGGGCTCCAGCGGCGTTGGGGGCGTGACAGCGACGCGCTTGGGCGAGAAGGCGAGCCGGCCGCCGCCTTGCATGACCGTCATCGGATGATGGGCGACGGAGATGGCGCCGGAGCCGCCGGAGAAGACGTGCTCCTGGTAAAGGAAAGGATGGTCGTCGCGCAGGGTAAAAACCTTGTCGACGGCGGCGCCCATCACCTTGCGGCGCAGCCGGAACACGGCCCGCCAGCCGCCGGCAATGGCGCCCTTTTCGACGACGTCCCATTCGCTGTTGGCCGGCCAGCCATGCAGGGGTGCCGCCTCGACGTCGCTGGCGGAGAAGGGTGAGCAGAGGAAATCGCCGGAGAGGCGCACCGTGCCTTCCGGGAGGTTCGCGGGCAATGTCTCGCGCGGCGCGCCGACCCAGGGCGCGCGATGCAGCGGCTTCAGAACGCGGCCATCGGCCTCGATGTCCATGGCGGCGATATGGCCGACGGCGAGATCGAGCGAGACGGAGATGCCTTTTGCGCCGATCGTGACCGTGTTCATGAATGCCTCCCGCGAATCTTTTCTCGCGGGGAGCAAAGCCCGTCGAATGCCTCCCGTGCAAGCAGCGCGATCGGCATTTTGCATCAGTTCCTCACCCTCCCCCTTACGGGGAGGCTCGGCGAGCGGTCGGAGCAAAGCGGAGACCGGTCGACGGGGAGGGGTCTGACAAAAAGAGTCCTTTCGACCCCCATCCCGATCCTCTGCGCGGATCGACCCTCCCCACAAGGGGGAGGGTGGAGCCCTACTGCCTTTTATACTCCCGCACCGGCGACTTCGTGCCATCCGTATAGGTCACCTGAACCGCCATCGATTTCACGTCGTCCTTGACCTTGAAATAGGGCTGGTAGTCGGAGGGAATGGCATAGGGGTCCTTTGCGTCGCAGGGCGGCATCTTGATCTCCTTGTCGAGCGCGCTGCCGTTGAGGCTGTAATGCACCTCCTTGATGGCGCAGCGGTAGGAGAGCATCTGGGTGAAATAGACCAGGCCACGATTGCCGCCGGAATCGAAAGCGATCCACGACGTCCAGAACTGGTCGAGGATCTGCTTGTTCTCCTGCTGGAGCGCGCCGTCGGGGTCGAAGCGGATGTCGAACGGGCCGGTCTCGCGGCCGCGGATGTCGAGATATTTTATGGCGATGGTGGTGGCGGCAGTGCTGTCCGGCAACTCGAAGCTCGGATTGGGCATCGGCTTGCCGGTGCGCTGGTCGTTCATCGCCATCAGGCCGGTGTCGGTGAACGGGCCGGAATCGCCAAGGCGCCAGGAGATCGCCGTCGCCGGCTCGGGCAGCGAGATCGTCATCGACCAGCCGGCGTTGGAGCGCATCGGCGTCAGCGTCGGCACGAAGCGCGACGGGTCGAGCACGTCGCCCAACGCCGTCAGCCGGCTGCGGCTGCGGTCGAGCCAGTCGGCCAGTTGTGTCTGGTCGACGAAATATTTCAGCAGGCCGCCGTCCTTCTCGTAGGCGACGAATTTGCTCAGCGCCTGCGCCTCGCTGCGCTTGTCGGCCAGCGTCTGGCTGCCGAGGCGATCCTCGGAAAACTCCTGCGCCAGGAGAAAATAAGCCGGCGCATAATCGGGGTTGGCCGCGATGAAGGCGTTGAGCTTGTCGAGCCGCTGCGCGTCGTCGAACTGCAACAGATGCACGAGCTTGATCGAGGGCGCCTTGGCTTTCTCCGTCAGCGTGCCGAACACTTCGCGGGCGCCGGCCTTGCCGTCCTGGACCCTGAGCAGCGTGGCAAAGCGCGTATAGGGGTCGATGGCGTCAACGTCGAAGCCGGCAAAGGCGAGATAGGAGCGGCGGGCGTTGAGCATGTCGCCTGCGAGCTCATAGACGCGGGCATTGTGGTAGAATTCGTCGGGACGCTTCGGATCGGCGATCGCGCCGCCCTGGGCCAGCCGGGCGAAGCCCTTGGCGATCGTGTCGATCGAAGCGGCGATCTGCTCGGTCGTCGCCTGCAGCTTTTCCGCCTGCGCCTGCTGCTGTTGCTGGCCGGCGGCCAAGGTGTCGGTCGTCTGCTTGACCGCCTCGACAGTCTTCTGCGTCTCGGCGCCTTGCGCCGACTGCTGCTGTTGGGCGGAAGCGATCTGCTCAGTCTTCTGCGCCACCGTATCCGTGGTCTGCTTGACCGCCTCGACGGTCTTCTGCGTCTCGGCACCCTGCGCGGTCTGCTGTTGCTGGGTGGAAGCGATCTGCTCGGTGGTCTTGGCGACCGTGTCGGTCGACTTCATGACCTCCTCGACCGTTTTCTGCGTCTCGGTGACCGTCTGCTCGATCTTCGCCACCTTCTGCGAGACGATGCCCAGCGATTGCTGCAGCTCGGCGACGGCCGGCACAAGGTTGGCGATCACGCCGTTCTGCGAATTCGTTTCCTGCTGGATGCCGTAGACGCCGCCGGCGATCGCCGCCGCACTGGTGGCGAAGATCAGCGCCGGCATCGCCTTGGCGGCCAGCACCAGGCGCAGCACCATGGCGACGGCGATGATGATGGCCGCGACGGCCGCGACCAGGGCAATGTAGGCGGCAAAGGGCCCGAGCGGGTTGAGCACATCGCCGACTGCGCCGCTGATAAAGGCGAAGCTCGCCGCCCATTTGCCGGTGCGGCTGAGCGATGCCCTGAGCAACGAGGTCGTACCCGTGGCGATTTCCGACATGCCGATCCCCCCAAATCCAAGCCGCGACATACTAGCGGAAAGGAGGTGGGGATGGCAAAGCGGGGGTTGGCGGCATTGGAACGGCCGTTGCTACACCGATCGCTATCGCTAATGACAGAGGTTTGGCGCTGCCCCTCATCGCCCTGCCGGGCACTTCTCCCCGTATAGTGACGGGGAGAAGGGGCTGGCCGCGATGACGGCGCCCTTTCTGTAGCGCCGGCGATTTGCGAAATCGCTGGCGACAGCGTCCCTCTCCCCGTCACTATACGGGGAGAGGATGCCGGTGTCCGAACCGGATAGATAGGTAACAGAATGGACCGATTAGATGGGTGACAGTTTTCTTGCCAGCCGGGAGGACCGGCGATGGTTTGGCGAGAGACTGGCATCATGGATGAGCGGCTTCGTTTTGTTGTTGAATGCCTAGCTGGCGAGGAGACGATGACGCAGCTTTGCGCGGCCTTCGAGATCTCACGCAAGACCGGCTACAAATGGCTTGGGCGTTACCGGGAGACCGGGCCGGAAGGCCTGCACGACCGGCCGCGGGCGCCGCTCGATCACGGCCGAGCAACGGCAGCCGAGCTGGTGGAGCGGATCGTGGCGGAGAAGGAAGCGCATCCGCTGTGGGGGCCGAAGAAGATCATAGCGCGGCTGAAGCGGGCGGAGCCCAGTTGTGGCTGGCCGGCAGTCTCGACAGCTGGCGAGATCCTGAAGCGGCATGGTCTTGTGGGACGCCGGCGCCGGCGCTGGCGGGCTGTGGGCAATGGGCCATGGCCGGAGCCTGCGGCGCCGAATGCGGTGTGGACGGTAGACCACAAGGGCTGGTTCCGGACCCGTGACGGCTGGCGCTGCGAGCCATTGACGGTGATGGATGCATTGAGCCGCTACCTGCTGGGGCTCGAGGCGACGGGCTCGACGGCCGACGAGGAGGCGTGGCCGGTGTTTGAGCGATTGTTTGAGGAAAACGGTCTGCCGGATCGCATTCGAAGCGACAATGGCCCACCCTTTGCGTCGGCCGGCGTCACAGGGCTGACGCCGCTGGCAGTGCGCTTCATTAAGCTCGGCATCGCCCTGGAGCGCATCCAGCCAGGCAAGCCGCAGCAGAACGGGCGCCATGAGCGTTTCCATCTGACCATGCTGCCGATGGCCGATGCACCGAAGGCTGACAAAGCGGCTCAAGCCAGGGCCTTCGAGAACTTCCGGCGCAGCTACAATGAGGAGCGTCCGCACGAGGCGCTGGGCATGGACACCCCGGCACAGCATTACCGCCCCTCGACCCGACCGATGCCGAAGACAGCCCCTGAACCCGATTATCCGACCGAGGCAGCGGTGCGCGGCGTGCGCCAGAACGGCGCGGTCAAATGGCGGGGCACCGAGATCTATGTCTCGGCCACGTTGGCCGGCGAACCGATTGCCATTGAAGAGACCGAGGATGGCGAGTGGACGATGCGCTTCCACACCCATCCGCTCGGCTTCATCGATGAGAAGCACATGAAACTGGTTCGCCGCAGCGCCGCGCCAAGCCGACCGCTTGGCGCTGCGGCGACCGCATCATAGGGAGAGAAAACTGTTACCTATGTATCCGGTTCAAAGTGTTACCCATCTATCCGCTGGACACCGGCAGGCAGGTGAGGGGCAGTGCCGCCCCTCCAAAAGCAAGGAAAGCATGCGCGACCCCCCAAAACCTGGGCAAATGCCTTCTTGCGTCCGTTAACCAGTTGGACGCGGCATATGGGTTACGTTAGTTTCGCCGCGTCTCAGCAACAGTTTTAGAACAGTCTTGCCCCCTACCTTCCCTCTCCTCCAGAAACTCATCGCCGTACTGGCATTGCTCGCGCTGGTCGCCGGCTGCACGACGGCGGCACCGCCTGAAAGCGTGCTTGCCGTGCCGGCGCAGCCGCAGAAATATGCGGCGATCGTGGTCGACGCCTTGACCGGCAAGACCCTGTTCGAGGTCAATTCGCGGTCGCAGCGCTATCCGGCGTCGCTGACCAAGATGATGACACTCTACATGCTGTTCGAGGCGCTGGAGAGCGGCCGGGTGACCAAGGAAACGCGGATCCCGGTTTCCGACCACGCCGCCTCGCAGCCGCCGACAAAACTGCGTTTTAGGCGTGGCGAGACGATCGACGTCGATTCCGCCATCCGCGCCATGGTGGTGAAGTCGGCAAACGACGTGGCGGTGGCGGTGGGCGAATATCTGGGCGGCGGCTCGGAGGATCAGTTCGCCGCCATGATGACCGCCAAGGCGCGCTCGCTCGGCATGAGCGGCACCAATTTCCGCAACGCCTGCGGCCTGCCTGACGACGGCCAGGTGACCACGGCGCGCGACATGGCGGTGCTGGGCATGGCGCTGGAAAAGCGCTTCCCGCAGCATTTCCACTATTTCTCCGAAAGCGACTTCATGTTCCGCGGCAGGCTGGTGCGCGGCCATAACGACATGCTGGGGCGGGTGCGCGGCGTCGACGGCATCAAGACCGGCTACATAAGGGCTTCCGGCTACAACATCGTCACCTCCTACAATGCCGACGGGCGGCATCTGATCGTGGTGGTGATGGGCGCCGACACCGCGCGCCAGCGCAACGACCATGTCGAGGCGCTGATCCAGCGGAGTCTCGGACCGGCGATCGCCGATGCAAACCAGCCCAGGCTGATGTATTCCGGCCAGCAGCCGGCCTCGCCGCCGCTGCTTCCACCGGCGGACTCGGCGTTGCCAGGGTTGCCGCCGCAGCAGCCGACGCCCGCCTCGGCGGCGCCGGGTTCGACGGCGTCCGATTTTCCGTCGCCGGATCTGGCCTCGCCCGGCGCGCCGCTGCTGCAGACGCAGTAGGCGGCGGGGGAAAATTTTAGACGTCGGCGGGACAGCGCCCCCCTCTGGCCTGCCGGCCATCTCCCCCACTTGGGGGGAGATTGGCAGCTTTGGCGACGGCGCTCGTCTTGCAAACGTCTGTGATTGGCGAAGGCGGTCGTGACGGCTGATCTCCCCCCTTGAGGGGGAGATGTCCGGCAGGACAGAGAGGGGGGCGAAGGAACGCGGCGTTTCTCTTTCTTAGGCCGCGCTGCCGTTGCCTATCTAACCACCAGCACCGGAATCTCGGTCAGCGACACCACTTCCGCCGTCTGGCTGCCCAGCACCAGCCGTCCCAGCCCGCGGCGGCCGTGCGAGGCCATGACGATGATGTCGCTGCCCTCGCCGGCGGCCACCTCGAGGATCGCCTCGGCGGGGGTGCGGTTCTCGATATGCAGGGTCTTCGCGCCGACCCCCTTCGCATCCGCCTCGGCCTTGCACTTGCCGAGCAGTTCGCTTGCATATTTGCGCGCGCTCTCCTCGTAATTGACCAGCTCGTCGGCGGCGACATAGCCGGCCATGGCGCCGCCCCAGGCCAGCGCCGGGAACGGCTCGGAGACGGTGACGAAGGCCACGGTGGCGCCGAGGCCCTTGGCCAGCTCCAGCCCGTGGGCGACGCCCTTCTGGGCGAGTTCGGAGCCGTCGGTGGCGATGAGGATTTTCTTGTACATTGTGGCGATCCCTCTTTTGCAGGGCGCCGCGCGCGCCCAAGTGGCGGGAGCCTGAACGCTCAGGCCTGATTTCGATATAGTCTGCCTATCAGGCCCGCCACAGGGGCCAGTTTGATGCGGATCAAGGCCAGGCGGCAGAGACGATTGCGCCAGTGGGGGCGTGAAATCGCCGGCGGCGCTCCCCCTCACCCAGCCTCCGCTTCGCTCGGCTGACCTCTCCCCCAGGGGAGAGGAGATTGTCAGCGCCGGTGCCCACCTCTTCTCCCCGGCGGGGAGAAGGTGGCCGCGTAGCGGCCGGATGAGGGGCTGCGCCGACCTATGCGATTGCCTCAACAGCCCGCCCCCCATCACAAGAACTTGTTCGGTCACACACTCTTCACACTGACCATGGATATGCCGCGCCGGCTTGGCGTATCGTACCCGCAAAGCCTCGAACAGGAGCAGCGACCATGGCAGGCGACCCGAAGGCATCCGCGCAAATCCAGGCCGACGACGAGAACGACGTCGCCGGCGAGTATCTCGAGGCGGAGACCGTGCCGGAGGATGCGCAGGCAGCCGCCGACGAGATCCTCGAAGCGCCGGAGGTGCCGGATTCCGAGCCGCAGGCCGAACCGCATGTTCCGGGCACCTCCCGGATCAAGCCCAAGAAGAAACCCTCGGCGATCTCGGGGCGCAAATTCCGCAAGCGCGACCTGGTGCGCATCGACGATCTGAGGCCCAGCCTCGCCGACCGCATCCGCTCCGACCATCCCGACCTGCCGCGCGGCGCCCGCATCAGCCGCGAGGAGCTCGGCCGCTACCGCATGCGCTACATGGAGGAACTGCTGCAGCAGGAGCACGGCGAATTCTCCGAGCTCGACCGCCAGGTGGTGGAATCGATCGCCAAGCAGGACACGATCTCTGAGAACTCGGAAGAGGAATATGAGGAGCACCGCTCCTTCCCCGACCGCGTTTCCGACACCATGGCCGAGTTCGGCGGCAGCTGGTGGTTCCTGATCTCTTTCGCGGCGGTGCTTTTGCTGTGGATCGGCATCAACCTGGTCGCCAGCGCGACCAGCGCCTTCGACCCCTACCCGTTCATCCTGCTCAACCTGGTGTTGTCCTGCATCGCCGCCATTCAGGCGCCGGTGATCATGATGAGCCAGAAGCGCCAGGAAGCCAAAGACCGGCTGCGCTCCTTCAACGATTACCGGGTGAACCTGAAGGCCGAGCTGGAAGTGCGCCACCTGCACGAAAAGCTCGACTACCTCATCTCGCGCCAATGGCAGCGCCTGGCCGAAATGCAGCAGATGCAGCTCGACGCCATGCACGAGCTGACCGCGGCGAAGAAGGTGAAACGCGCGACGCGGGCGGTGCGGCGGAAGACGGCGAAGGTGGGGGTGGAGGGTTAGGCCAGTTCCTCGCCCCACGCAGTGGGGAGAGGTGGCTCGGGCGAAGCCCGAGACGGAGAGGGGAGCGCCCTATCTGACAACCTATCGGCCAGACAATCACCCACCCCCGCACAATCGCCAATTGCCCGTTGAAGCCCGACGCCGCTTCCGCTAAGAAGCCGTGGCTGGCCGGCTCACCGGCCGGTTCGTTTTCCGGTCCCCCGGGAAGCACCCGTAGCTCAGCTGGATAGAGCGCTGCCCTCCGAAGGCAGAGGTCACAAGTTCGAATCTTGTCGGGTGCGCCAATTTCCAATTGCAGGACAAGAACTTAGCGCCACACCATGCTTAGCTGAAACGCGTTCAGGCTGAGCGGCGTAAGCGCTGAGAACCTGAGTTTGAGGGAGCCATGTCGCCGCAAACCCGCAGATTCGGGCAAATGAGCGTGAAAGCATCAGCTTCCAATGGACGAGTTAAGAAATAGAAGGTTGAGCGCTGCCCACGTGAGCAACGCTCAACTTGATCGAAAATGGGGTCGGACACGGACAGTCGGCTTTCGGGGCGGCTAGCCAGAGAGCGGATTCGGTGGCCCGGCGAAGAGGCACTATTCCGCAGGTTGCTACCTCAGCGGGAGTTGCACCCATGATCTGTTCTCCTGTAATTCACATCGTCAATGGGCCGCCGCCAAGCGGCCCATTCTGGGCTTGTTTATCGCATCTGGCTCATGGTGATCCGGTCGAACATGCGGCCGCCGAACCATTTGCGGATAGCGATCATGGGCTTGACGTATTTGCCGGCAGCGTAACGGGTCTTGCGCGCCCGGACGGCCTTCCCTGGGTGAGGACTCGTCGATATCGAATGTCCCCCGATCACCTCGGCATTCCGCTCGGTGGCAGCAGTCGCTTCAGAGCAGCGATGCGGAAGGGTGCATTGACGGCGCCGTAGCCCTTGTAGCCTTTTCGGCGCTCGACGACCTCGAAGAAAAGGCCCTCGCCATAGTTTTGGCTGTAGAGCTGGAAATACTCGCGGGTCTCGTCCCGGTCGTAGAGGATGTTACCGGCCCGCAAGCGGTTCGTCAGATCGGGATCCAGGCCCAGGCGGGCTTCAAGATCATCGTAGTAATTCGCCGAGATTTCCAACGCGTGGAAGCCAAGCGGTTTCAACCGACCCGCCGTGGCAAAAATATCATCGCAGGCGAAGGCGATGTGCTGAATGCCGGAGCCAAAGCTATCGGCGATGAAACGGCCCGCCAGCGTCTTGCGGCTTTCGGCGCCGTTGAGCGTGAGCCGCAGTCCGCCATCTGAGCCCTCGACGACCTGGCTTCGCACCAGACCGCTCGGATCGACGACGTCGACCACTGGCAATTTTCGAGTTCGGAAGATGGAGGTGTAGAAAAGGAGCCAGGTGAGCATCTCCTCATAGTTCATCGTCTGGGCGGCATGATCGATACCGACGAGGCCGCAGCCCGTGTCGCCTGTTTGCGGCAGCGGATCGAATTCGACGTCCCAGACTTTGGCGAGCGTATCGTCGACGAAATAGATGACGCCGCCGCCGACGCCGCGGATGGCGGGAATAGAGAATTCGCCCGGACCGCGCTGCTCGGAGAAGGTCTCCGCGCCAAGCGCCCTTGCCCGCGCCACCGTCGCCGCGGCATCGGCAACCCTCAGCCCCATCGCATAGGCGTTGGTTCCGTGCACGACATAGGAGGAATGGGCAAAACCATCGTGTCCGGTGTTGATGACGATGTTGACGCCACGGTGGCCACCTTGCCGCCAGACGGTCACGTCGCGGTTCTTGTGGCGGGCGGACAGCGAAAAGCCCATGGTCGAGAGAAGCGCCGCCAGTTCTTCGCCTTCCTGCTCGTTGGCCGCGAACTCGATGAATTCGATGCCCGAAACGCCGATGCGGTCCGGCATCTCCGGCGGATCGATTGCAATTCCAGGCTCGGCGCGGCGCACCTGGTCCATCAGGTAGATAAGCGAGCGCCTTCCATCCATGGCGATCGACTTCGGCGAGCCGCCACGGAACTGGTCGTTGAAGATCTCCAGGGACAAAGGCCCGTCGTAGCCTGTCGCCGCTACCGCCCGCGTGAAGTCGATGACCGGCAAGTCACCCTCTCCCGGCATGTTGCGGAAATGGCGGCTCCAATAGAGCAGGTCCATGTCGATCAGAGGTGCGTCGGCAAGCTGCACGATGAAGATGCGGTCCCCGGGGATGGCGCGGATGGTCCCGACGTCGGTCTTTCTCGCCAGTGTGTGGAAGGAATCGAGGATGAGGCCGATGCTCGGATGGTCCGCGCGGCGCACGATCTCCCATGCGTCGCGGTGGTCGTTGATATGGCGCCCCCAAGCCAGCGCTTCGTAACCGACGCGCAGGCCCCGGCGCGCCGCGCGCTCGCCCAGTTCGCGGAAGTCGGCGGCGGCCCGGTCTATGCCGCCAAGCGCCATTGGCGAGACGTTGGAGCAGACAAGCATCAGGTCGGTGCCGAGTTCCCGCATCAGGTCGAACTTGCGTTCGGCCCTGTCGAAGGCGTGCTGTCTTTGCGGCTCCGGCAATCCTTCGAAATCGCGGAATGGCTGGAAGACCGTAATTTCCAGCCCATGATCGCGAACCATCCGTCCCACTTCGGCCGGCGTACCGTCGAAAGCCAGGAAGTCGTTCTCGAAGATCTCCGCGCCATCGAATCCGGCCGCGGCTATGGCTGCGAGCTTTTCGCGAAGGTCGCCGCTGATCGAGACGGTGGCGATGGAGGTCTTCATCGTTGTTGGCGCGTCAAAGGAGCGCGATGGCACGCGTTGGTCCACCAGTCGCGCCCTTAACCTTCGGAATGCCGAGGAAAAGACGTGCGCCGGCTTCCGGGATCGCATCGAGATTAGCCAGGCACTCCACGCCCCAACGGCCGCTGCCCAGCCATTCGTAGTGGACCGGAAAAGCTCCGCTTGAGTTTAAGCCGGTGTCGAGCGAGAGGGTATCGACGCCGATACCCTTCACCTTGCGTTCGTTAATCAAAAACTGCGCGGCCTCTACATGAAAACCAGGGGTGTGGTTCTTCTTCTGATCGTCTCTGCCAGCGAATTTTGGATCGCCGACCAACTTGTGCCAGCCGGAGTTCATCACCACGCAGCAGCCTTCCGGCAGGGGACCGTTCTTCGATTCCCAGGCCTTGATGTCGTCCGGGGTCAACGCCGTGTCCGCATTCTCGGCCGCACGCGCTGCGATGTTGATGATGGCGACCGGGACTATCAGATCCGCGATCGGGATCAGATCCGCCGTCATTCCATCTGCGGAGAAGTGGATCGGCGCGTCCATATGCGTGCCACTATGCTCGACGATCGTCCATCGATTGAGGTTCACCTTATCCTTGGCAAAGGTGACGAGATGTTCGACGGTGAACCATTTCTCACCGCTGAAGGTCGGAAAGCCCTCATAGAGCGCGTGCGAGAGGTCGACCGTATCGGTGAAACTGATCGGCGCCGCTTGGGCCGGCGGCACTGCCGGAAGCGCGGCGACCGCCGCCGCGCCAAGCCCAAGTGTAAATCCGGCTTTGAGCAAGCCTCTGCGCGTCGCATTTTCGCAGATCGAGTGAAGGCATCCTGGAGGGCACATGCGATCTCCTTCCCCTTTGATGGTTAAAAGTCATGCCGGTCTATACTAACCAGTTCGTTCATTCGCCCGCTTCCGCGAGCGGGTGATGGAGCCGCTATGCGTCGATCAATTCCTTCAGCGATTTCACGGCCGTCGCATATCCGCGAGGGCCGAGACCGGCGATGACGGCGGTCGCGACCTTCGAGACCAGCGAGCGGTGATAGATTTCCTCGCGCCGGTGGATGTTGGAAATGTGGAGCTCGACGATCGGCCCGGCGAACATCTTCAGCGCATCGAGAATGGCAATCGAGGTGAAGGAGAACCCGGCCGGATTGATGACGATGCCGGCGCCGTCGTCGATCGCCTGGTGGATCCAGTTGACGACCTCGCCCTCGAAATTGGACTGGTGGAAGCGGAGCGGATGTTCGCCGGCCGCCTCGCGGCACATAGCCTCGATCTCGGCGAGCGTCGTCCTGCCGTAGATCTCAGGTTCGCGTGTCCCGAGGCGGTTGAGGTTCGGGCCATTGATCACAAAGATTGATTTCATTCCGAAGCTCCCTGTCACCCCTGATAGCCGAGCAAGCGCGGTAGCCAGAGCACAAGCCCCGGAAAGAAGGTGATCAGCGCCAGCGAGCCGATCATTGCCCCGAGGAAAGGCAGTACATTGCGCACCAGGTCCCTAAATGGCACTTCGGCGATCCTGGCCATGATGAAGAGCAGCAGGCCATAAGGCAGCGTGACGAGGCCAAGCATGATGTTGACGACGACCACCACGCCGAAATGCACCAGATCGATGCCCAGCGCCCGCGCAGTCGGGATGAGCACCGGCACGATGACCAGCAGGATGGTCGTTCCCTCCAGCACGCAGCCCAGCAGCAAAAGCAGGATGTTGACGAGGATCAGGAAGCCTGTGGGCGATAGCTGCCAGGCCTGCAGCAACGCGCTCACCGACTGCGGGATGTTCTCGACGGTCACCACATAGTTGAACACCAGCGCACCGCCGATCAACATGCCGATCGAGGCGCTGGTGCGGGCGCTCACCAGCACCGAGCGGTAGAAATCGGCGAAACTGACGCTGCGATAGAGGACGACCGAGACCAGCAAGGCGTAGGCGCCGGCGACGGCGGCCGCCTCCGTCGGCGTGGTTGCGCCGCTGTAGATGCCGCCCAGCAACACCACCGGCATCATCAGCGAGGGCAACGCCTGCCAGGTGATGCGCGGCATCTCGCGCAGCGGCGTCGGCGGTTCGACCGGAAAGCCGTGGACGCGGGCATGATAGGCGACGATGGTCATCTGACCCGCCGCCATCAGCAAGCCGGGCACCACGCCGCCGAGGAAGAGGTAGCCGATCGAGGCGTCGGAGACGAGGGCGTAGACGACCATCGGGATCGAGGGCGGGATGATCGGTCCGATCACCGCCGTCGCGGCGGAGAGCGCGGCAGCATAGCTCGGCGGGTATTTGCCGTCCTTGGTCATTATCTTCTGCATCAGCTTGCCGGGCCCGGCGGCGTCGGCGATAGCCGAGCCCGACATGCCGGCAAAGATGATCGCCTGGACAATGTTGACGAAGGCGAGGCCGCCGCGAAAGCGGCCGACAATGGCATTGCAGAAGCGCAGCAGCCGCTCGGTCATCGAGCCGATGTTCATAAGTTCGGCCGCCAGCACGAAAAGGGGCACGGCGAGAATGATGTAGTTGGCATACATGCCGTTCAGCAACTGTTCGGCAACTGTGCCCATGTCGAGCCCGGCAAGCAGCAGATAAAGGATCGAGCCGGCGATCATGGCATGGCCGATCGGCAGACCGAGAAAGGCCAGTGTCGTGATCGCGATGACCGACAGGGAGAAGGGGCTGGCGAGGTTCACGTGCCGGACCCCATTTGTGTCGGATCCGGCTTCTC
Source organism: Mesorhizobium sp. M2A.F.Ca.ET.046.03.2.1 (assembly GCF_003952425.1). Lineage (NCBI taxonomy): Bacteria > Pseudomonadati > Pseudomonadota > Alphaproteobacteria > Hyphomicrobiales > Phyllobacteriaceae > Mesorhizobium > Mesorhizobium sp. M2A.F.Ca.ET.046.03.2.1. The sequence goes on from NZ_CP034449.1 coordinate 2,712,224, forward strand.
AGGCGCCGGACCGAAGGCTGCCTGCCAAGAAAGCCACAGGTAGCGCATCAGGGTCGCGACGGCAAAGACAAGATAGATCGAGAAGAGCCAGTCGAAGCGGAACTTCAGGTAGGCGGTGTGCTCGACCTTCATGAAGGTCACGTAATCGAACACCGCTGGCAACGAGATCGTGTAGAGCACGATGAGCGCCACGGCCGCCGTCATGAACATGACGCGGCGGATGCCTGGTCCTGCCGATGCGTAGAAGAGGTCGAAGCGGATCTCTTCTTCCTCCCGGATCACGAAGGCGGCCCCCCAGAGCACCAGCCAAATCCACAGCATCACACTGAGCTCGTTGGTCCAGCCGATCGGGAAATTCAGCAGATAGCGAAAGACGATCTGCAGGATGAACGCGGCAAACATCAGCGCCATCATGGCGGCCAGCACGGCCTCCGCGAGGCGATAGAGTCGGCCGGCGATTTCGCGCGGATTGGCGTTCAAGATTGGTCCCTCACGGCGGCGGCGTGGCGGCGCCGGCTCCACGGTATTCACCCTGGAGCCGGATCGGTTCAGAGCGCGTTGATTTTCTCCAGCATGCCGGCCGGCCAGTCTTTCGCCAGGTCGGACGCCAGATACTGCTCTTGCACGTGCTTGCGGAAGGCGGCGACGTCTGGCTCATAGAGCTTCAGCCCCTTGCCTTTGAAAAACTCGACCAATTCCTTTTCCCGTGCCAGATGCTTGCCGGTCGAGAACTCGATGGCCGCGTCGGCCGCGGCCTGGAGCCGCCCCTGCTTGTCGGCTCCCATCTCGTCCCACACTTTCTTGGAGACGGCCAGAAGATCGAAGCCGACGAGATGCGACGTCAGCACGATCTGTGACATCACCTCGTAGAATTTCATGTTCTCGACATTCGGCAGCGGATTGTCCTGCCCGTCGATCGCACCGGTCTGCAGGCCTGTATAGACCTCGGCATAGGCCATCGGGGTCGGGTTGGCGCCCAGCGCCTTGCCGAGGAACTGCCAGGCGTCGCCGCCAGGCATCCTGAGCTTGACGCCGGCTAAGTCGGCCGGTGTCTTGACCTCCTTGTCGGGCTTGAGGCCCAACTGGCGCACACCGAAGTAGGTAGGCCCGAGCACCTTTATGCCGAGCTGGTCCTCGGTCATCTTCTTCAACTCCGCGCCCGACTCGCTGGCGAAGAATTTTCGCATGTGCGCCGCATCGCGGAACAGATAACCCGCGGTGACGATGGACCATGCCGGGATCTGCTTGGAGACGTCCTGCGGGGCGATGTTGCCCATTTCGAGGTTGCCGCGCTGCATGGCGACAAGCTCGGTCCCCTGCTTGAAGAGGTTGCCGCCGTAGTAGCCTTCGAAGGTGAAGTCGTCCTTGATGGCGTCGGCGAATTTTTTCATCATCTCGGCGCGGATGTCCTGCTCGGAGAACACCGCCGAGAAGCGCAGCTTCGGCTTGTCCTGCGCAAAGGCCGGAAAGGCCGCGGCGGCCGCTATGGCACCGGTGCCGACAAGAAACTGGCGTCGGTTTGCGTTGAAAGTCATATTATCCTCCCTGTTCTATTCCCTTGTTCCTGATTGCGTCAGTCGCCGCTCGCCGAATGCGGAACGGGCGTGTCGCCGAAGGCGTCGAATGCTGCCCGCATTCGATCGATGTCGGGCACGATGCCGGTGAAAAGCTCGAAGGCCCGCGCCGCCTGATGGACCGCCATGCTCTCGCCGCTCAGCGTGCGGCAGCCACGCCGCCGCGCCTCGGAGAGCAGCTCTGTCTCCAGAGGGAAGTAGACGATGTCGGCAACCCAGCAATCCGGCCTTAGCAGCGCTGGATGGAGGGGGATACCAGGCAGCTTGGCCATGCCGACCGGCGTCGCATTGACGATCCCGTCGACCCGCGCCGCTGCCGTGACGGAGTCGGAGGCAACCGTCACGCGGTTGGCGCCAAACCGAGACGTCAGCTCTGCGGCGAGCGCGGCCGCCTTGGCTTCCTCGATATCGAAGAGCCGCAACTGCCCGACGCCGCTTTCGAGAAGGGCTTGAGCAACCGCGGCGCCCGCTCCGCCTGCGCCAAGCAGCAAAACGGTATCGCGCTCCGCATTCGCCATCTCGAGCCGGAAGCTCTCTTTGAAACCCCAGAAGTCGGTGTTGTGCCCGATGCGGCGACCGCCGCTGAAAACGACCGTGTTGACAGATCCGATCCTTTCCGCCGCCTCCGACAATTCGTCGAGCAGCGGAATGATCTCCTGCTTGTAGGGGAATGTGACGTTCAGCCCGTCGAAGCCGAAATGCGCGGCGAAAGCGAGTATGTCGTCCAGCCGCAGGGCGCCGTCGCCCATGCGATCGGCGTCGAGCAGGCGATAGATGTAGGCGATCCCTCGCGCCCTCCCCTCGGCTTCATGCATTGCCGGCGTTCGCGATAGCTGGATGCCACGCCCGATCAAGCCGACCAGAATGCGCCGCGGATCGGCGGCGGCATGCCGATCGGCCCCGAAGCTGGCGGAAACTGATGCCAATCCGACCTCCCGATGCCGCCATGCCACTGGCAAGGTCCTCCCGGCATCACCAGAACTTTGTACCGTTCGGTTAATTTCGTCAACAACTTTGTACGAAACGGTTAATTTGCAAACAACCCGCGCTAGGGTAACCCTGCGGTGGGAGAATTGGGCCTATCATGGACGAAAAACCGGCAAGCGGGCGAAGCGGCTGGAAGCAGGATCCGGCGGGCGTGCGCAAGAACATTCTTGCCGTGGCGATGACGGAGTTTGCCGCCAACGGCCTCTCGGGCGCGCGCATCGATGAGATCGCGGCCAAGACGAACACGTCGAAGCGCATGATTTACTATTATTTCGGCGACAAGGAAGGACTCTACGGCAAGGTTCTGGAAGAGGCCTACCGGGAGGTCCGTGCCGGCGAACAGGAACTCGAGCTTGATGATCTGCCGCCGCTCGAAGCGCTGACGAGACTGGCCGAGTTCACTTTCGAACACCACAGCCGACATCCGGACTTCATCCGTATCGTCATGATCGAAAACATACACCACGCCGAATATATGGGGCAGTCGGAGCTGATAAGCCTGCTCAATGCAGGCGCCATCCAGAAGCTGGAGGCGATCTGCCGGCGCGGCCGCGAAGCGGCCCTGTTTCGTGACGACGTGACGCCGCTCGAACTGCACTGGCACATCAGCGCGATGAGCTTCTTCAACGTCTCGAACCGTGCCACCTTCTCGCGCATTTTCGGCCACGATCTGTTCGACGCAAGAGGCCAGGATGCGTTGAAGCGGCATATGGTCGAAATGGTTGTCGGCCTCGCGCTCAAGCGGGACCGGCGACGACTTCGCTGAGTCCTAATGTCTGCGCGATGGTACGGCAGAATGCTACCAAAGCGAGTTCATCGCCGACAACGTACGTAGCGCCAAGATCGTCATCTCCCGGCGCCGGCCGCGTCGATGAGATCGCGGTGATCTCGGCCGAACGGTACAGCGCCCAGGCCGGGGCCGACGTCGTTCGCGACTATCTTCAGAATACGCAGGCCAAGGACAGGGTCGATGTTCTCATGTGCGAGAACGACATCCTGGCCATTGGTGCGCTCGACGAAATCCGGGGCCAGTTTGGGCTGCGCGTGCCGCAGGACATGGCCATTGTCGGTTTCGACAACTACGAGCTTGGCGGAGCGTACGCCTATGGCCTTGCCACTTACGCCCCGCACAGCTTCCTCCTTCATCACGGCGGTACCCCAACGTCGCGGGCCAGATCACGAATGGTGTCTGGCCCCGTCGAGTTGGCGAGCTTGACCTCGTGGTCGCGCGCCGCAAGCTTCCGCGCCAAGGCGGCGCCGATGTTGCCCCCCCCCAATAATTCCTATCTTCATGGGATGTCCTGTCGTGCGTAAACCGCCGCCACGTCAGACCGGCAGGCCAAGCTGCTTTCGCAGGCTCTTGTCGAATGCGGATGCGGGGACGAAGCGGCGCAGGACACTGACCTGGCGCGCCATTTTTCCCGCCGCATAGCGCCGCTTCGGCGTAGGGTCGGTCGCGGCCGCCAGAACGGTGTTGGCGACCACTTCGGGCGTATCGCCTTTTTCCATCGCCTTCCGCACGGCTACGGCCATGCCGGCACGCGCGGCGTCATAGATGTCGAGCACCTGGTCAGGTCTGGCCAGATTGTCTTCGAACGACGTTTGGGTATAGGCCGGCTCGACCAATGCGACGCGAATTCCGAACGGCCGCAGTTCGTGGTCGAGCGATTCGGAATAGCCTTCAACGGCGTGTTTGGTCGACGAATAAAGCGCGAAATAGGGAGCCGGGATGAACCCCTGCACCGAGCTCAGATTGACGATCCTGCCCTTTCCCTGACGTCGCATGGTCGGCAGCACCGCGTTGGTCATTCGGATGACGCCGAAGACATTCACGTCGAACAGCGCTTGAGCCTGGGTGGTCGAGGACTCCTCCGCGCCGCCAAGCAGGCCCATGCCGGCATTGTTGACGAGCAGGTCGATGCGCCCGGCCTCGGCCAGCACCTCGTCGACCAGCTTCGCGACGGACGCGTCGTCGGTCACGTCGCAGGTCAGCATGGTGATGCCGTCGGATTTCTTGGAGACCGCGCGACGGCTGGTTCCGAACACGCGAAAGCCCGCATTCTGCAGGGCCTTGGCTGTCACTTGCCCGATGCCGGAGGATGCCCCTGTGGCGATGGCGACGCCAGGATTGGTCTTATTCATGGAGATCACTTTCTTGGGGTTGGATTGGAGCAGCGAGAAGTCTGGAGCGAAAGCGTCAGTCGGGAGCGGCTCGACCGTTCGCGCCGTCTCCGTCCCAGCGCCGGAACAGCACGCTGGCATTGACGCCTCCGAAGCCGAAACCGTTGGCGATCGCGTAGTCCATCTCCATCGGCCGGACCTCGTTTGCCACGAAGTCTATTCCGTCGGCCGCCGGATCGGGCGCACTCAGATTGAGAGTCGGCGGTGCCACCTGATCCCTGAGCGCCAGGATCGTGAAGATCGCGCCAAGCCCGCCGGCCGCCCCGAGCAGGTGTCCGGTCGCCGACTTGGTTCCGCTGACGGCGATCGAGAAATCCGCGCCGAAGACGCTTTTGATCGCTTCGATTTCGCCCAGGTCGCCCACCGGCGTGGAGGTCGCGTGCGCGTTGAGGTGGCGGATCTCGCGGGGGGAAATGCCTGCTTGGGCAATCGCGATCTCCATGGCGCGCCGCGCGCCATCGCCATCCTCGGGGCCGGAAGTAACGTGATGGGCGTCTGCCGTCGTGCCATAGCCAACGACCTCAGCGAGCGGCTCCGCGCCGCGCGCCAGCGCATGGCTCAATTCCTCGATGACGAGGATGCCAGCGCCTTCGCCCATGACGAAGCCGTCCCGCGACATGTCGAATGGACGGGAGGCCTGGTCGGGGCGGTGGTTGAAGGATGTCGAGAGCGAGCGTGCGGCTGCAAAACCGCCGAGACTGACGGTGTTCATGCATGCTTCCGTGCCTCCGCACACGGCTATGTCGGCTTCATCGGCGCGGATGATACGGGCCGCATCGCCGATCGCCTGGATGCCGGCAGCGCACGCCGTCACCGGTGCTCCGATGTGGCCCTTGAAGCCGTGGCGGATCGAGATGTGGCCCGCAGCGAGATTCACCAGGAAAGACGGCACCGTGAACGGTGAAAGACGCCGGACGCCGCGTTGATCGACCGTGCGCACCGCCTCGGTGATGGCGGGGAACCCGCCGACGCCTGAAGCAATGATCGTCGCGGTGCGAGCCCGCTCGTTTTCCGAGGCCGGCTTCCACCTAGACTGGGCAAGCGCTTCTTCCGCCGCAGCCAGCGCGAAGAGAATGAAGCGATCGATTCTTCGCTGATCCTTTGGAGCCACGAAGGCATTCGCATCGAGGCCGGCTTCCGGGTCTTCCTCCCGGAGAGGAACCACGCCGCCAACCTTCGCGGGCAAATCTCCAACAATCTCGTCGGCCAGCCTCCGGATGCCCGAGCGGCCGGCCAGGAGGCGCGACCAAGACCTTTCGACATTGGCGGCAAGGGGGGTAACCGCGCCCATGCCCGTAACAACAATCCGCCGCATCTATTCTCCTTTCGATTCCAGCACTCTTCCGGTGCCAACCGGTGTGGCTCGGGGCTGGCCCGGATCCGGCAGCCAGCCGAGCTGGATGACCGTTTCGCCGCTCGGCGTGCAAACGACCGAAAAGCTCGCAATCGAAGATGTGAGCATCACTGCTGCCTCGCCCTTGCACGCAACTCCGAGACTTGCGCTTCCCTGACTCGCCTTTCGAGGAGATCCAGCTCGGTGGTGTCGATCGCCTCCTCAAACCGGCGCAATTCTTCCAGCCAGTGGCGCCAAGACGCCCGTCGTCCCTTGGTTGGAGAAGCCATTGTCATTGGGCCGATCCCCGTTGGCGACCAGCGGCCAGCCCCGCCCGTATGCTCTCGGCGGCCGCTTGCAGGAATTGCTCCGACAGCCCCTCGTCATTGACGGCCCTCGAAAGGATGACCGCGCCGACCATGGTCGAGAGAATTGCCATGGCCTTGTCGCGGGAATCCCCTTGGCGCGCATCGCCAACCCAACCGCCGAGCAGGTCGAGGTATTTCCTGATCCCCGTTTCGAATGACGCTTTGACGTCGCTGCCTTGCCTGGCGGCATCCGAACCGAGCGCCACAACCGGGCAGCCGTCCATCCTTTCTCCGCGATGCCCGCTACTAAGGTAGAACTCGATCACAGCACCAACTGGATCTTCGGGTTTCGATGCAGTTGCCTCCGCCCATCGGTGGGCAGAGCTCTCCATCGCCCGCCTGGACGCCTGCGCCGCCAGGTCCTCCTTTGATGCGAACTGTTTGTAAAAAGCACCTTGGGTTAGCCCGGCGCCCTTCATCAGATCCTTCAGGCCGATGCCGTCGAAGCCATGCTCCCGAAAAAGCCGGCTGGCCACATCGATCACGGTTTGCCGGTTCTGCTCAGCCTGATTGCGACTCACGCGCATCATCATCTCCTTTTTAGATTGCATTCGTAATCTATAACCTATAGAGTTCGAACGCAATCTAATTCGACATGAGGCTGACGGGCATGAAAAAGAGATCGGTTATTATGCTGGGCGGGGTCCTGCTGGCCGGATCAGGGGCGATCGCGGTATCAGGGGCGACGGCATTCGCCACATTCGCCAATCCCGCGCAGGAGGCTTCCGCCGCGAACGATCCAAGACAGGAGCCGCCCGTCGTCAAGCTGGCGACGGCAGCGCGGGTAAGCGGTTCCGAACGCAGCTTCACCGGCATCATAGGGGCGAGGGTGGAGAGCAATCTCGGCTTCCGCGTCCCCGGCAAGATCGTCGAGCGGCTGGTGAATGTCGGCCAGCAGGTCAAAGCCGGCCAGCCGCTGATGCGGATCGACGACACCGATCTTCGCCTGGCGCTCACGGCAAAGCACAATGCCGTTGTTGCCGCGCGCGCGCGATCGTGGCTCAGACGCAACCGGATGAACGGCGATATGCCAATCTGCTGAAAGACGGATGGGTCCCCCGGCAGCGCTACGAGCAGGCAAAGGCCGCGCTGGACACAGCCACGGCCCAGCTCGCCGCCGCCGAGGCGGAAGCGAAGGTCGCGGAGAATGAGGCGATATACGCCGTCCTGCTGGCGGACGCCGATGGAACGGTGGTCGACACGCTCGGCGAGCCGGGCCAGGTCGTCTCCGCCGGCCAGACGGTGGTCCGGATCGCATTGACCTGGTCCTTCGGCTTACTCACCCATGCACAGGGTTCTGCTCGATGATGCCGAGTTCGACCGCGTAGGTGAGAATGCCGCCGAAGAGACCGATCGTCCGAGATGCTGTTCGGCTCCGCCACGCACGATTGCTCGCCCACGCAGCTTTTCCGTCTTCACGTTGGCGCGTGTCTTGCCGGCCATGATGTCCTTCATGGCTTGGGTGATGTCGGCCTTGGCCAAATCCCGGACCCGTCGACGCCCGAGCAGAGGAAAGATGTGGCGCTCTATGCTTCCGACATCGGTGGAGATCGTCGGGCCTTAGGCCGCCCGCTCTTGCCGAGCACAAGGCCATTCCTCAGATCTTCGAGATAGCGGGTGCAGAGTTCCTTGACGGTGATCGCTTGAGCGAGAAGCAGTTCCGTCACGATTCGGCCTACTGAGCCGATTCGTCCGGCCGCGCCAGTCACGAGAATCGGAAGTTCATACTGTGTCTCGTTCATCTTCCGCCTCGCTCAGAATGAACATGCATCGCCGCACCACCATGGCTTCACGCGGCACCTCGATCGGCAAAATGACTTCGCCCGTCATCCTTTGAGGAAAGCCAACAGGTCTGCATTCACTTGGTCGGCGTGGGTGACGCACATGCCATGCGGGGCGCCGGCATATTCCTTCAGGGTCGCCTTCGGCAGGATCTTCACCGAACGCCTGGAGGCAATATCGATCGGAACGATCTGATCGTCATCGCCCTGCAGGAGCAGGGTTGGGATCGTCATCTTCTTGAGGTCATCCGTGAAGTCGGTCTCGGAGAAGGCCTTGATGCAGTCATACTCGCCTTGGAGGCTTCCCATCATGCCCTGAAGCCAGAAGGAGTCGATCTGCCCCTGCGAAACCTTCGCGCTAGGACGGTTATAGCCGAAGAACGGCATCGCCAGTTCCTTGAAGAACCCCGCTCGATCTGCAACCAGGCTCGAGCGCAGGCCATCGAACACGCTCATCGGCGCGCTGTTGGGGTTCGTGGGCGTCTGCGCCATGTGCGGAGGCACCGCGGAAATCAAGACCGCTTTCGACACACGCGACGTGCCGTGACGGCCAATATAGCGCGCGACCTCTCCGCCGCCCGTCGAGTGGCCGATCATGGTTGCACCCTTGATGTCGAGCGTCGCCAGGAGCGTGGCGAGATCGTCGGCATAGGTATCCATGTCGTTGCCGGTCCAGGTCTGATCCGACCGACCATGGCTGCGGCGATCGTGGGCGATGACGCGGTAGCCATTGTTCCCCAGGAACAGCATCTGGGCGTCCCAGGCGTCCGCGGTGAGCGGCCATCCATGGGAGAAGGTGACGACCGGGCCGGCGCCCCAGTCCTTGAAGTAGATCTTCGCGCCGTCTTTCATTGTCGCGGTCGTCATCGGGCTGGCACCTTTCTCGGGGCTGGAAGAATGGGCTGTGGGGATTTTGTTGGTGGCCGCAGACGCTGATCGGTGAAATGCGACCGTCGCAGCCACGCCGGTAGCGGCGACAAGCAATGCGCGGCGCGGGACTTGGAGGCCTGCCGTTGTCTTGCGGTTGGTCATGGCCGTTCTCCTTGCAAATGGATCGTAAGGGCGCCGGCTCGGGCCTTGCGACCCGAGGCCGGACCGGCCGGTTCTATCTGGCCGGTTCGCGCAGCAGTAAGCCGAGGGGCCAAAGCGGTCCCACAGGGATGAGTTCGAACGTCATCATGCCGGCGCGGCCAAGAGGCAGCACCTCGAGCAATGCGTGCGCCTCGGCGGGATCGGTCACGTTCATCAGGAACACGGCGCCGGATCCATCGGTCTTGGCGAACCATTGGTCGATCTTGCCAGCCAATTGCAGGCGCATGGTGTCGCGCGCCTCGAACGGCATGACAGGAGGCCGCGTTTCCGGCGTGGCCTTGGCTGTCCAACTACCGATCGCCAACACCTTCGTCGTCAGGGCCGCCGCGGCCTTCATTTCGGCGTCAACGGTCGTGGATTTCTTGTCGTCTGACATGGTCGTCAAAACCTTCATTAGTAGGGGGTTACTTCCATGACGGGCGGGCTAGCGGTGTGCGGGGCTGCTTGACCTGCAGGCTGAGCCAAACCCAACCTCGGAACTGATCACCATAAGGGCTCCAGCCAGCACGCTGAGGCCGATTTGATCCAAGCGGGTCCATAGCCGCTCATGACAGCATCGCCTTCGCTACCGGCGCGGGCTCATCGGCCTGCAGCCAATGGCCCGCCGGTATGACGGTGAGGGACGCATTTTTGAGCTGGGATTGACGCCGCTCGGCCATGGCGACGGGGAAGTAGGGGTCGTATTGTCCCCAGATCAGCTTGACCGGAATATCGAGCGTCTTGAGCGCCGTCAGATGCTTGGCGTTTCGGGCGTGTTCATCGAAGAATTCCGCCGCTAACTGCACGAAGGCAGGACCGGCGCCGGGTTGGGCGATGAAGTTGTCGCTGATCAGCGGACCGATGAACGCGCTGAAATGGGGTCTTTGCGCCTCAGGCAAGGAGTCCAGGAATTTCTTCTGCTGCCATTTCAGCAGCCAGCCTAACTGTTCGGGGCTCTGGGCGATCGCTATTGCAAGGGCCTGCATGCTGCGAGTCGCAAAGAGCGTGATCATCTCGGGCCAAAGAACCGTGGAGTCCTCGCTATAGGCCGAGTTGAGCATGATCGCGGAGTCGACGCTTCCCGGATGGGCGAGCGCGTAGTTGAGCGTCGCCATCCCGGAGGAGTCGTGAGCGACCGGAACGATCGTTCTCAGGTCCAGACCCTCGACGACCGCTTCAAGGTCGCCCAGTTGCTGCTTAAAGCTATAGGCGGCGCCGGCGGGCTTGTCTGAGGCACCAAAGCCCAGGAAATCGAACGTCACGACACGCCGGCCGCTGGTGACCAAATGCGGAACCAGATCGTCCCAGATGTGCAGATTGTCGGGGAAGCCGTGCATGAGCACGAACGCCGGGCCGGCACCCGCATAATCTCGAGCGTAGAGGCTTCCTTCGCCCCGCGGAATACGGTGCTCGGAGAACTCGCCTGGATCAGAAGACATGCATCATCCTAACTTCCTCGTGGAGGCGCTGAGGTCGGCGCGTGATTAACGATCATGCCGCAAGAAGATTCGCCTCTTGCGGACTTACCGGAGAGTCGTATCTGCGAGTACCTGACCGTGCAGCCGCGGAACTACGTTGATGACGGCCAAGAATATTCTTCTCTGCCTCGGCCCGAGAAGTGAGCGATAACTGAGTCAGGCGGGACGTGAGCTGTTTGTTCCTTGTACCTTAGCGGCTCAAGCGTTTCCGGCGTAGGTCGTTCTTGCCACCATTCGTGACATGGGTCGGTCCGGGCCACGCGCAGCCTGTCGAGTGCGGACGTCGAGTGGCTGTTTCGGATCAGCGCTCGTGGATGTCACTAAATTCGGGTAGTGTACGAATTCCGGACGCGAGGAGTGGATATGCATCGAGTTGGGTTCATCGTGCCGCAACGGTTTCAGTTGATGAGCCTTGCGGCGCTGACGGCGTTCGAGATCGTGAACCTGCCCCCGGCCGACCAGCGCTACGACATCCATTTATTGTCGGAACATGGCGGTCCGGTTCGGTCTTCCTCCGGAATGATGCTGGAAACCGAGGCGTTTGGAGATCCAGTCTTCGACACGGTCATCGTGGGCTCGATCACCGAGATGGACATGCCGTCGTCCGGTGCGACGATGATCGCGTTCGTGCAGGAGGCCGCCAAGGCGTCGAGGCGCATCGCCTCCATCTGCAGCGGAGCGTTTGTGCTGGCTGAAGCGGGCCTTCTGAGGGGTCGGCGCGCGACGATGCACTGGGCCCATGCAGCGAGCTTCAGGGCTCGGTTTCCGGATGTGAGGGCGGAGGAGGACCGGATATTCATCAATGACGGTCCGGTATGGACGTCGGCTGGAATGACGGCCGGGATCGACCTGGTCCTGGCATTGATCGACAATGATCTCGGTCCCGAAGCTGCGAAAATGGTCGCCAGGCTACTGGTCATGAACCAGCGTCGGATGGGTGGACAAAAACAGCATTCCGCCCTCCTCGATATGACGCCGAAGTCCGATCGCATCGAATTGGTCCTGGCGCACATCCGTCAGAATCTGCGGAATCCGCTCACGATCGAGGAGCTTGCGGCGGTCGCCAGTCTCAGCCCCCGCCAGTTCAGTCGTGCCTTTCTGGCTGAGACCGGCCAGTCACCGGCAAAAGCCGTGGAGCGGCTTAGGCTGGAGGCAGCCAGGTTCATGGTTGAAGAGGGGCGGCACACGGTTAACGTCGTGGCGCAGGAGACGGGATTTGCGAACCGCGAACGCATGCGTCGCGCGTTCCTCCGGACCTTCGGCGTGCCCGCAGAGGCGTTGCGCAGAAACGCGCGACGGGAGGCGGTCGCGGCTGCCTGACTTTGGGCTGTTCAGAATGTGGGCTTTTGAGTCAGGCTCTCAGGGCGCGCCGGTCGTGTCCCTTGGAGTGGTGTAGCTCGGCGGTAGCGAAGTCGCTCGCTCGCGCGCCCTCAACAGCGCTGTAGTGAGCGAGCGGCTTCGCGGGCGCTCATCGATGTTCCCCAGTAAGGTCGGGCTGCTGAAGCCAACCTGATTCGAAGGAACGATCGATGACCGACGACATGATGAGCTTCCCCACGCTCGTAGAGAAGAGGTCCGATGCCGATCTGCTGTGCGAGATGATCGGCTTGCGCATGATGCCGGAGCCAATAACTCCGCCGGTTACAACCGCGAAGCCGAAGCCCAGGCCAACGAGCGGAGCAGATGGCCTTTGATGCCTAGGCGCTTCTGGCCCATCGCTCGCTACCGGGCTGGGGAATGCTTCGACGCTGGCGAGCCACAACCCCCGAATCTTGCACAGATGCAAGTTCAGAAGCTTGCCGCAGCAGGTCTTTTGCCCGCATCGCGCTCACCGACAGCGGCATACAGCTCTGCCCTGATGCGCTGAAGTTCCGGCAGGCACCAGCCTTCACCAGTTTTGGCGCACTGCGCGAGAGCAAGATCAAGCTCGGCAGCGGCTCCGACATTGTCGCCAACGGCGACGAGTCCTGCCGCGACAACTCCGCGGAACGCCATGTCGTAAAGGACGAAGCCTGCGGCTCGAAGCTTGGTCAGTGCTGAATACATCACGGCCAAGCCATGCTTTGGATCGCCGCACCGGATGAGCAATTCAGCATCGAAGGCGTCGGCATAGGCGCGCCAGGCAGGCCAATCAGCGTGACCAGCTTGGCGTTGAATTCTCGCCTCGTGACAAAAATCTCTATGCGTTAGCTGCTGACACCAAGGCATTGGCCCCTTGGGGGCGCACCATCCGCAAATTGTTGAGGCGGTTGTCGCCTGTTGAAAGGCGATCAGGCTCGCTTGATCTTTGGTGAATATCCGCCGGCGCTCGCCGTTGCCAGGCAGGAAGCGGTCCCAAACTCTCGCGATAGAAGGGACAACTTATAGGGATGGCACCTCAGTGACCCAGTCGTCGGCTGAAGAACTGCCTTAGCCGTCGGTCTGGAATGGTGAAGCAAGCAGACCGACAGTTTTCGGAGCCGGCTTGGTGAAAGCGGACATCTGGCTGGCTGTACTTTGCCGAAAGCGCTGAATTGCGCTAGCCTACGAACATGCGTCGTCGCTGATAGACCATTTTCGCTGAGGGGGCGAAATTCATGGAAATGCAGCAAGTCCGCTATTTTCTGGCCTTGTCGAATACGTTGAACTTCACCAGAGCCGCGGAGGAATGCAACGTCACGCAGCCGGCGCTGACGCGTGCGATCAAGACGCTTGAAGAGGAACTAGGTGGAGAACTCCTTCGGCGCGAGCGTCAGCACTCGCACCTTACCGAACTGGGACGGCGCATGCTGCCGTTGCTGCAGCAGTGCTATGACGCGGCCACATCCGCCAAATCACTGGCCAAAGCCGTTCAAAGCAGCGATGTGGCCCCTCTCAACGTGACCATCTCCAACAGTATCAACATCGCACTGCTGGTTTCGCCGTTCACGGAACTCTTCCGGGCCTATCCCGGCGCGCATCTCAAAATCCAACGCGGGTCGCCAGCAGCTGTCATTGAGGCCCTCAAAAATGGCGAAGTCGAGCTGGCCGTCGCGGGCCCGCTGGGCCAGGCCTGGGATCGTCTCGACACATGGCCACTTTTCCAGGAAGGAATCGAGCTCGCCGTGAATTCCGATCATCCGCTGGCCCGCCGCAATGAGGCCGATGTCGCGTTGGCTCAGCTTGCTGCGGAGCCCGTGCTTAGCCGGATCGATTGGGAGACCTCCGAGGAACTATCGCGTTGCCTGTCCGCAAAAGGCTATTCGCCTCGAACCGCGCATGAGGTCGAGACCGACCAGGACCTGCTGGCCCTGCTGGAGGCGAATGCCGGGGTTGGCTTTGTCTCGCTTACGGCACCGCGATCCTCGAACACCCGACGGCTCAAGCTTCGTGATCTTGACGTCTCGCGAACCGTTTCCGTCTATGCGGTTGCAGGCAGGCAGCGCTCGCCTGTCGCGACAACGCTGCTCAACCTGCTGAGGTCTGCAGACTGGTCGTCCTTCGGCGTCAGCGAGCCCGCCTGAGCGCCGCGATCATCTCGTCAATATCCATGCGGCGGCGGTAGTCCGGATCGACGAAGCGATCCGTGATGATCCCGTCGGTTCCAACGATGAAGGTGGCCGGGATCGGCAGAAACCAACTGCTGTTGCCCTGGTAGTTGGGGAGATCGAACCCGAGCCCCATCAGCCGCTCCATCTCGGCGCCGACCCAGATCGCAAGGTTGAGAGACAATGCATAGCCGTTGTCCATGTCGATCAGAAACGGAAACTGCGCGCCAACGGCGGCCTTCATGGCTTTGGCAAATTTGCGCCGTTCCGGCATGATCACGACGACCTGTCCGCCCAGTTCAACGATCTCGCGCTGCACCTCGACGATGCCGATGGCGTTCAAGCGGCAATAGGGGCACCAATGACCGCGCTGAAAGGTGATGACGGCTGGCCCCTTTTTCAGGATCTCGGCCAGGCTGACGAGCTTGCCCTCGTCGTCAGGCAGCAGAAAATCCGGCATGACCTCGCCCTGAGCCGGCGCCATGGTTCCGGCTCCCTGTTTCTCAAGGCGATCTACCAGTCGCTCTACAGCGTCGGCGAATTCGGAGTTCATACGCCGGACCGCGGCGGCAATCACCGCCAGCCGTTCGTTGAGAGGCGCATCAAGTTCGATGGCTGCCTGGACGGACTGCTCGAATGTCATTGCCTGATCGTCAGCGGCCATATCTGCACTTTCATATGTCGCACACAGCCTACCACCGGAACCCCTCGGCATTCGCCATGTTTTTCCTGCATGGTTTTGATGCCCTACGTGCATCGACGCATGACAGGTTCACCTTCTATTCGCCGGCCGGATCCACGCGTTACATCATGTTCCTGATATCCGCCGAAAAAGTCGGGAAACCGTAGACCATCTCGGACAGACCTCGCGCCGTGATGCCGTGTTTCATGGCGAGCGCGAAGATGTGGACCAGTTCCTCGCCGGCATGGCCCACCAAATGTGCTCCAACGATGCGATCCGTCGACTCATCGACAATTATCTTCGACCATGCGACCGCCTCGGCATAGGTCCTGGCTGAGAACCAGCCTTGCATGTCGTTGACGTGGACCCTGATGCGCAGACCCTGTTCCCTCGCCTTGGCTTCGGTCATTCCGACGCTTGCCACGGCCGGAATGCTTTAGAGCGAGGCTACCATAGTCGGGCCGATGCCTAGGCCCGTCGACGATGTTGCGCCCGACGATGCCGCCCTCATAGGTCGCCACCGGCGAAAGCTGCGGGGAGTTCCACATTGCATCGCCGCAGACATAAACATCGGGATTGGAACGCGAGCGCAGGTGCTCGTCTATCTCGATGCGGCCTTCGCGATGCACGATGACACCCGCCCCAAGATCGAGGCCCTCGACATTGGCCACGCGTCCCGCGCAATTAACGGCCCGATCAGCGTCAACACTGCACTCCACGCCATCTTTCGCGAAGCTCACCCGCAGTCGCCCGTCGGCCGCTTCGATCTTCTTGATCCAAGCCTTGGTATGGATGCCGATGGCCAGCCGCTCGCTCTCGGCACGGATTTGGGCAACGGCATCCTCGTCGAAGCCCCCGAGGAGTTGTGGCAGTGCCTCGAGGACGGTGACCTGAACGCCGGCGCGCGCATAGACGTGGCCCAGTTCGAAGGCGACAACGCCGCCGCCAATAAAAACCACGGCGCGCGGCAGCACAGGATCGTTCAGCACATCGTCGGATGTGGTTAGAAATTCCGACCCCGGAATCGACAGCGGGCGCGGCTTCGAGCCGGTGGCGATGACGATGTTTCTGGCCTCGAGCTCTCGGGCGCCGACGCGGACGGCATTGCTGGCGACGAACGCCGCCTCGCCCCAGATTACATCGACGCCCCGCTTGGCCATCAATCCGGACAGCCGGGATGGAATGTCCCTGATGATATCCTTTTCTCGCTCGATCAAGGCTCGCCAATCGAGCCTCGGCGGTTCGATCTTGATTGCACGGGTGTCGGCCCTTGCGATCTCGTCGAGCGCGTGGGCCGCCGCGACCAGCACCTTCTTCGGCGTGCAGCCGCGATTGGGACAGGTGCCACCGAGATTGCGAGCCTCGATCATGGCGACGGAGAGTCCGGCGGCGCGCATCGCGACCGTGACGTCCATTCCTGCATTGCCGCCGCCCAGGATCACGACGTCATACTTTTCCATCGCAGCGTCTCCGCCGACCTCAGTGAAGCTTGATCCGCGGTCTGGCGCGCCTGACGATCATCTCGCCGATCGAAGCGAGCGTTGTCTTGGCGAGCCCGTGCACCGCCCTGAGATGCATCTTGTGCAGCGAGCGATAGACGAGCCTCGCTACAAGACCCTCGATCTTCAGTCCGCCGATGAGGCTACCAAAAGCACCGTAGTCAGCAAGTGAAACGAGCGAGCCGTAGTCGCGGTAGCGATACGCTGGCGCGATTTGCCCTGCGAGACGTGCTACAATCACCTTGGCCATGTGGTCTGCCTGTTGATGGGCCGTCTGGGCGCGCGGCGGCAAGGCGTTGTCTTCACCCGGCAGCACGCAGTTCGCGCAGTCGCCGATCGCGAACACGTTGTCATCTCCGACCGCGCGCAAGGTTTTATCGACCATCAGGCGGTTGATGCGGTCGGTTTCGAGGCCATCGAGGCCCTTCAGGAATTCCGGCGCCTTGATACCGGCCGCCCAGACGACCAATTCAGCAGGCAGAAAGAGCTTTTCGCCAAGCCGGATGCCGTCTTCGGTCACTTCGGTGACCCTTATTCCGCATCGTATCTGGACGCCCAGCTTGATCAGCAAGCGTGCCGTTGCGCGCGCCATCTCCTCAGGCAGTGCAGGCAGAATCCGGGGCCCTGCTTCGACGATGGTGATGCGGATCAGCCTTTCGAAATCGATATTGTCGAGATTGTGCGACGCAATTTCGCGCATCGACTTGTGCAGTTCCGCAGCCAGTTCGACACCGGTTGCGCCGGCACCGACGATGACGCAATGAAGCTGACCCGGCGAAAGCGGCTCGTATTGCGCGTTGGCGCGCAGGCATGCGTCGATCATCCGCTTGTTGAACCGGGCCGCCTGCTCCGCGGTGTCGAGCGAAATGGCGTGGCGCGCGGCGCCCGGCGTGCCGAAATCGTTGCTGACGCTGCCGACTGCCATGACGAGTGTGTCGTAACCCAGGACACGTGGTGGTATGACCTGGCGACCGCCTTCGTCGAAGCTGGGCGCAACGAAGACCTGGCGCTTGGCGCGATCGATGCCAACGACCTCGCCAATGCGATATCGGTAGCCGTGTCGGCTGGCATGGGCGATGTATTCAACCGCGTCGTGCGAGGCGCTCAAGGCGCCGGATGCCACCTCATGCAGAAGCGGCTTCCAGATATGGGTGCGGTTTCGGTCGACAAGCGTGACGGAAAGCCGCCGGTTGCCGAATTTGCGGCCGAGGCGTGTCGCCAGTTCCAGGCCGCCGGCGCCGCCGCCCACAATGACCACGCGATGCAGCGACTTGTCCGCGTGCGAGGGAGTCTCCGGGATCGTGCGGAACAGCGCAGCATCGTTGGCGAGCACGGCTTCCGGGATCAACCGCATGCCGGGAGTGATGATCTGCATCGGTGGTCTCCGTATCTTTCTCGTCGCGGCGCATCACTCTTGGGATTCGTGGATCACGATGCCCTGAAGCATGTCGACCTCGCATTCCCAGGGCTTGTCGGTGAGGACGCGCTGCCCATGCTCGTATCCTGCCTGCCAGCGCGTGCGGATGCCCGAGCGGGTGAAGTCGATGTCCTTGGTGTGGTCCTCGCCGTCCAGTCGCGGCGAAAGCAGGCGGACGAGGTGCATGACCGATGGGCAGCCATAGGAGGCGAGTTCCTTGAACATCGGATCCTCGCGACGCTCCTCGGGCACGAGCCTGCCCATTTCGCGCACGACATGCCGCAACCGATGCAGTTGCTCCTGCCGAGCGACATGGCTCCGGCCGCGGCTGGCGTATTGAAGATCCTTTTGCCGGCCCATGACCTGCCAGATTGACTTCGGCTCAGTGGCACGGGGCTGCCACATGTTGACCGCAAAGATCAGCGCGTCTCGCCTGGGTCGCGCATCGAGCACCACCTCGATCGGCGTGTTCGAATAGATGCCGCCGTCCCAATACGGCTCGCCGTCGATGCAGACCGCCGGAAACGCCGGCGGCAAGGCGCCCGACGCCATGATGTGGGCCGCCGACAGGATCATCTCGCGCGTATCGAAGTATTTGAGCTCGCTGGTGTTGACGTTGACGGCGCCGACTGTCAGCCGGGTGTGACGCCCGTTGAGGTAGTCGAAGTCGATCAGATTGCTCAGCGTCCTCTTGAGCGGATCGGTGGTGTAGTAAGACGCGTTCTCGACACCGACTTCGCGGTTGACCCCAAACATGGCGCTCGGGTTCGGCTCGAAGAACCCAGGGATGCCGCGCATCACCGTGCCCATGTTGGCAAAAATGTTGCTCGGAACCATCATCCGGAAAAACTCGTCGAATGGACTGCTCCTGCTGACGCCGTCCCAGAATTCCTGAAGCCTGGGCAGACGATCGCCGGGCTTGTTTCCAGCAATCAGCGCGGCGTTGATGGCGCCGATGGACGTGCCTATGACCCAATCCGGTTCGATGCCGCCCTCGACCAGCGCCTGATAGACTCCGGCCTGATAGGCGCCGAGCGCGCCGCCGCCCTGAAGGACAAGGACGGTCTGACGTTTGACGTCGCCCTGGTGCCCAGTCGCCGGTTCTGCTTTCGGGGCGGATAGGTTTTGCGTGATCTTGTTCATGGCCTTCGCTCCTCGTGCAGGTCTAGTGAGCGGTCCAACCGCCTTCGATCGGCATCACGGCGCCGGTGATCGAGGCCGCCTCGTCCGACGCCAGGAACAGACAGAGCGCGGCAACCTGCTCGACGGTGACGAACTGCTTGGTGGGCTGCGCGGCCAACAGAACATCCTTGATCACCTGCTGCTCGGTGATCCCGCGGGCCTTGGCCGTGTCCGGTATCTGCTTCTCGACGAGCGGCGTGAGCACGTAGCCGGGGCAAACAGCGTTGACCGTGATACCTTGTTCGGCAACTTCCAGCGCAACGGTCTTGGTCAGGCCCGCGACACCGTGCTTGGCCGCGACATAGGCCGACTTATAGGGAGATGCGACGAGCGCGTGCGCCGAGGCCACATTGATGATGCGACCCCATTTGCGCGCCTTCATCGCCTGCAGGGCGCGCCGGATCGTATAGAAGGAAGACATGAGGTCGATCGCCACGACCGCTTCCCATTTCTCGATCGGGAAGTCATCGATCGGCGCGACATGCTGAATGCCGGCATTGTTGACCAGTATGTCGACGGCGCCGAACTCGGCGATGGCCTTGTCCATCATCGAGGTGATCGCGTCGCCCTTGCTCATGTCGGCATTGTCGTGTCGAACGGCGACCTTATGATCGGCGGCAAGCCTGGCCCGCAGGCGTTCGATCTCGGCGGCGTCGCCAAAGCCGTTCAGAACGATGTTGCAGCCCTTGGCAGCGAAGGCTTCGGCAATGCCCTGCCCGATGCCGCTGGTCGAGCCTGTGATGAGTGCTGTCTTACCTTTGAGCATCGTCTTGTCCTTCTGATTGCGCGGCTACCAGCGACGGCGCGGGCCGGCCCTGGATCTGAGGACTAGTATGGTGAACCGCCGCAAGCTGCGGAAATGCCGTTGAGACATGGATTCGATAGCTGACGGTCAGAACGTTGGCTCGAAGCTCGGACGTCGATCGACCGGTCGGGTTGTTTGACGTAACGGCAGCTAGTAAGATCGCGCCGCAACGCGGGCGGCGCCGTATGCGCGACCAGTGAGGGGAGCGTGCCGTGGAGATCAGCCAGTCCGATACTTCTTGGCTGTCGCCAAGGAGCTGAATTTCACCAGGGCGGCCGAGCAGTGCAACGTCACGCAGCCGGCGCTGTCGCGCGCAATCAAGCTTCTGGAAGATGAATTCGGCGGGCCGCTTTTCCACCGTGAGCGCCGCTTCATTCACCTCACCGAGCTCGGCCGCATGGGCGAGACCTATCTCGATATGTGATCCTAAAGAAGATGCCGCTCAAGGTCGGCATCATGAGCACGATCGCTCCGGACAAGATCATCGAGCTCATCGCGGCTGTGCGCGCGCACCACCCGGGCGTCGAGTTGCATCTTTGCGATGCGGATGCGGTGAGCCTCAGGAGAAGGCTGCTCGAGGGCGAACTCGAGGCTGCCATCTATGCGTTACCTTCAGACGATGCCGACGAAGAAGTGCACTCCCTGCCGTTGTTCCAGGAGCAGATGGTGATGGCGGTCCACCTGACCCATCGCCTTGCCATTCGGCGCGCGGTGCAGGTGAAGCATATGTCAAACGAAAGCTACATCCACCGCAACAATTGCGAGTTCGCGGGTTACGCGGATGCCATCCTTGCCGAACAAGGCGTCACGGTCGGTCCGGTCTACTGGAGCGATCGTGACGACTGGCCATTGGCGATGATCGTTGCCGGGCTCGGCTTCGGCTTAATGCCCGAGCATACCGTCAAGCATCCCGGCGTGGTGCCTTTGCCGATCACCGAGCCCGAATTCTGGCGAGAGGTCAATCTCGTCACCGTGCGCGGCCGCAGGCATTCGCCCGCGGTCGGCACATTGGTGCGCGAGGCCACGCAGAAGAAATGGTTGGGCGAGCGGATGAAGGCGCTGTCCGCCGCCGAATGACTGGCTGTTCGAGGCTGACACTTCGACGAGCCGAAGCATCTGAGCGCCTCGCGCCGATCAATTCTTCCTGACCGACGACGTGACGGACTGGATCACCTCGGTCGCCATCTTGAACTGTGCCTGCCGGTCAGTGATGCCGTGCCGCTTGGCGATCCAGTCGAAATCACTATAGGCGGCGTAAACCGTGCCATCTCCGGTTTGGTAGACCAGCACGCGCACCGGCCAGTCCAGGCCGGCCTCGGGATTTGAGGTGATGAACGTCGTGCCGAGCGCCGGATTGCCGAACATGACGAGCCGCGACGGCCGGACGTCGTTGCCGGCCTTGTTGCCGAGCTTTGCCTGGTCGATCACGCCAAAGAACATGAGGCCCTTCTTAAGGACGTCCTTCTTGATGCGGGCGACGGTCTCGGCGACCGAGTAGTCGCTCTTCACCGCGACGACGCCGTCCGAGGCGGCAGCCGGAAGGATGACCGTCATCAGCATGGCGGCACCTGCAAGCAGAGTTTTGAGTTGGTTGGTCATGTCGGTCTCCTTGGTTGGATAACTAAGTTTCGATTTCAGTATCAGGCCTTGGGCGTTCGCAGCACACGCGCGATCGCGATCGCGCCGGCGAGAACCGCGGCCAGCACGACCACGCATGCGGTCCAGCCGACACGGTCGTAGATCTGTCCGATGAGGAAGCTGCCGGCGAGCCCGCCGCCGTAGTAGGACGCGAGATAAATGCCGCTCGCGGCGGCGCGATCGCGCGACGCGGTGCGGCTGACATGTCCCGTGGCTATGGCCTGAGCCAGGAAGGTGCCGACGGCAACCAGGGTCATTCCGGCAAGAACAATCGGAAGACTGGGTAAAAGCAGCAGAAGCAAGCCGACGATCGCCAGCGCAAGCGTTGCCCCAATCCCTCCCCTTGGGCCAAGCCCCGCTGCGACTCGGCCGGCAAGCGGGGTGGTCAGCATCGATGGCAGGAAAACGAAATAGACGGCGCCCAAGGCCATCGGCGTGAGCGAAAGCGGCACCGCAACGAGCTGGAAATTCACGTAGGTGAACGTGCCGATAAAGACGAACAGAATCAGGAAGCCGATCGCAAAACAGGCCCGCAGTTCGACGTTCCGCAACGGCGCTTTCCAGGCGGCGCGCACAGGCTGGCCGTCCAGGTCTGCGCGAATCATTGCCGAGGTCTTCTGCAGCGTGAACCAGACCAGAGCAGCGCCAAACAGATTGAGGGCGGCGAAGGTCAGGAAGTTGGTGGAGATGCCGAACATGTCGGCGACGGCCGCCGACATCAGCCGGCCGAAAAAGTTGCTGGCAACATTGCCGGTCACATACGCCGCAAGCGCGTTCGTGGTCTGCCGGGCGGAAAAATGCTCCGCCAGGTAGGCCATGGTGAGCGTGAACGCAGTCGACATGCACAGGCCTTGAGCTACACGCAGCAGGGCGAAGACCACAATATTGTCCGTCTGCGACAGCAGCGTCGTCGGAATCGCCAGGATGGCCAGGCTGATCCAGATGCCGTTGCGGCGATCGATGCCGCGCCCGAAGAGAGCGATGGCGATACCGGCCACCGCCATGCCGAAGGTGCTGGCGTTGACGGCGAAGCCCATAGTCGCGCGGCTGACCCCGAATTTTGTCACCAGTGAAGGCAGGATGGCCTGGGTGGCGAACAGGTCGACGAGCGTCAGGAACGCGATCAGGGCGATCAGCCCAAAGCGCCAGCTGTCCGCAGCGACCCTGCGGAGCCCCATTAATTCGGTATGTTCACTGGTCGTCATCACAGGCTCCTGGCCAATGCGTCCTCGGGCGATCGCCTGAGGACGCGCTGTTTGCTGCTGCTGCTGCTGGGATCCGCTGGTCGCGAAAGCAGCTCACATCATATGATCGTTATGCATCGCCGGCGGCAGAACGTCGGCTGAGTAGAGCACCGCCGGAACCTCCCCGTTGTTCTTCCACCAGTGGGCGAGCTGGCCGAACTCGGCGGTCACGTCGCCGGCCGGATGCTCGATGCCGACCTTGCAGGTGCTGGCGTATTCGGTGATGGAGCCTTCGACGACGATAATGTTGGCGGGGCGAACCGTGTGCTCATGCCACGGCACCACGCCGCCCGGCTGAACGACAAGCTTGCGCAGACGCAGCATGTTGCCCTTCCAGGCTTCGCCCTTCGGGCTGAGGTCGATCGCCGAAAGAACCGTGTCCGTCACGCCGACGGGCTTGCTGGGATGTTCCTGGATGTCGGCGGTGGCGGCCTGGCCAGCAGGGCAGTCGCCGGCGAAAACCGGGGCCACCGAAAACGCGGCGGTCGCGGTGAGAAGTCCTAGTGTCAGCGCCAGCTTCAGCGGCACCCGCAATGCAATAGTCTTGGAAGCCATGTCTATTTCTCCTTTGTCGGTGCCCAATCGCGGTAGCGGGGCATAGGAGGAGAGTGACGGCAGCCTCGAAGAAAGAGAAATGCTGACTGGCTCTTAATTCGATACCTGAAAACTATGGTGGACGACCGCGCCAACGAGGCTGTCCCGCCACGACGTTTAATCGCGGCGTTAGGCTTCACTTCGAAATGCTATGCAGCGCTCTTCCTGGGCGACAGATCGATGCCGCTTTCCGGCCAGCTGTGCGCCTTGACGCTGTTCACGAACGTCGATGTCGCCGGCGAGAAGCGGCG
Organism: Mesorhizobium sp. M2A.F.Ca.ET.046.03.2.1; assembly: GCF_003952425.1. NCBI lineage: Bacteria > Pseudomonadati > Pseudomonadota > Alphaproteobacteria > Hyphomicrobiales > Phyllobacteriaceae > Mesorhizobium > Mesorhizobium sp. M2A.F.Ca.ET.046.03.2.1. The sequence goes on from NZ_CP034449.1 coordinate 2,735,815, forward strand.
CCCCGCCACCACAACGAGCGAGACTTCGCGCCAAACTTCAGGATCGACGACTGGCCTGATCTGCAAACCGGGAATGACGGCGCTGAATTCCGGGATGAAGCAGATTCCCAGCCCGCCCGAGACCATGTTTTGAATCCAGTCTTCGCGTTCGCTGGCGTAGGAGATCCTGAGCTTCACGCCACGTTCATTGCAGAGGCCGGCAAGATAGTCTCGATATTCGCAATTCAGGCGTCGGAGATAGTTCTCGCCGTCGAGTTCCGAGATGGCAACATTGTCGTTGCGGGCCAGCCGATGGCCGTTGGGAAACGCTAGCACGAACCGTTCGCGATAGAGCGGCGTGACATCGAAGCGCTCCGGGAAACTGTTGCTGGACGCCATGATCGCGACATCGATCTCGCCGGCTTCCAACAGCTGCGATAGGGATGCCGGCACGCCCTCAACAAGCTGCAGCTGGATGCCTTGCTGGCGCCTGTTGAAGTCGGTCAATAGGCCGGTAAATCGCCGCGGGCCGATCGTGCACATGACCCCAACCTTGAGATTTGCATTCTCCAGGCACAGGAACCTCGACGCTTCTTGGCGCACGCCAGTCACCTCGTCGAGAATTTGCTGAAATCTGGGACGGAGCAAAGCGCCCAGATCCGTGAGGTGCGTTAGGTTCCGCTCGCGGCGAAACAGAAGGCCGCCAACCTCGTCTTCAAGCTGCTGGATCGCGCGCGACAGCGCCGGTTGGGTAATGTTGCACTTTTCGCCGGCGCGCGTGAAATTCCGCGTCTCGCAGACGGCCAGGAAGTAGCGGATGTGATGAATGTCCATGCCGGTTTATCCCTCTGCTGCATAGATGCATGTGCAGGTTGGAACCGTGCCGCAAAGCAATCCATCACGCCAATGCACGGGGGCTATAAAGTCGATAGCGTTTCGTCATGCGCTGATGGCGGGCCAGGGCCCGCCATCAAACCGTGCGATAGTGCTCGGCGCCCGGAAAAATCAGCTGTGATGGCCCAAGGCGAAGAGCTGGGCGCAGAACTGAGCATGCGGCTTGCTCATGGCGACGTCGTTGCATTCCTTCATCATTGAAGTCTGCATCGCCTTCGGCGTGGCTTTCCACGCCGTCTCGAAATCCGCGCTCGACTTCATCGTCTTCATGCCGGAATCGGTGAAGAAGGGCTGCATGTTGGACGGTTCGTCGAGAACTCCGGCGAAGGCGACCCCGCCGATAACCGAAAGGGCAAAAGCGCCGACGCAGATAGCTTTGATATTCATGATGGGAGCCTTTTCTGGAGTTATGCAGTCGTCCCTTTGACGACCCCGCCGAACGACTGGCAGCATTTTTTTGAACTCTGTTGTTCCAGCTTGCCGAGCTTGACTTTGCTTCATCCGGCACTCAACTCGCCAATGCCGTCTGCGAATGGAGTTTATGCCGGCTCTGTATTCCAAGGGTCCTCGACGAGCACCGCTAATTGTCTCCGCCCAAAGCAAGCGCGTTGGCGCAAAATTGGGCGTGGTGCCCGCTCATCACCGGGTCGTTGCACGCCTTGGTCATCTTGACCCGGTCATGCTTCGGCATGGCAAACCAGGCCTTCTTGAACCCAGTCATCGGTTTCATCGTCTTCATCGTGGCGTCCGTATAGAACGTCGGCAATGCGGCGAGGTCGCTGAACGGGTCGGCCGACGCGGGGCTCGCACCAAGACCGATTGCAAGCGCAGCCACACAGGCGAATTGTCTCTTCATTCATCCGTCTCCTGTTCCAGGCCGCGGTTCTGGCAGCGGCTCATTACCCGGCCTGATCGGGATGAAGAGTGCGGCGCGCGAAGTCCTGCAGCCAATGCAATCTGCCTATGGACTTCATGCCACCTTGGCATTTCGGCTGAACAAGAAGATGCGGCAGTCTCTCTCCAGTCGTCCTAGTGACGATCTTGGGAGGAGACCAAACCATGCTTGCCCAGTCCCCGATGAGAACAAACCAGGCCGCCGTTTCGGTTGCGGATCTTGGTGCGGAAGACCCGACGATCGACATCGTGCTGGCAAACGACGCGCATGGAGCTTTTGTCTGGGGCGTGCTCGATCGCCTGCTGGACGAGCCGCGCTGCAGCTTCAGCGGCGTGACCGCATCGGGCTTTGCAGCGATGGAGGCAGCAGTCTTTGCCTACGGCCTAAGCGTCGGCGGCAGGCGCGGTGCGCGGATGGCACTCGCCAATTTCTGGCGGCGCGTCAGCCACGCCTCTGTCTTCGCCAATGACAGGACCAGCCTGCTTCGATCGGTCCTGGAACAGTCAATCGATATCGAGCAAATCCGCGTCGAACGCTGCCCGGTGAAACTTTGCGTCCAGGCCGTTAATGCCCGCACTGACGCCGTGAAGGTTTTCACCGGCAGTCAGCTTTCGATCGACGCGATCGTCGCGGCGGCCACTATCCCCTTCCTCTCGCTGCCCGTCGAGATCGACGGCGACATCTATTGGGGTGACGGCGACGTCTTTCAGTCCCCGCCTGTCCTGGCAACTGAAGCTCGCCATCGCCTGATCGTCACCGGCAGACCTTCCGTCTTCACCGCACCGTGTCCGGATCGCAGCCCCGCCGCCGGTTGTTGCTTGACCAGATGCGCGCCCGTTCACACCATATTCGACGGCCGATACCGTGCCGGAGCCCCACTGCTTCTGCGGCCCTGGATCGACTGGGGCGAACTGACCGAGATGCGCGACAGGGGGCGGCTGCGTGCGGCGGACTGGCTTGCTACCGAGCCTTTCCGCGCTGATTAAGCCCCGGCCTCCAACTGCGAAAGACGATACATCTAGGCGCCTCGCTCCCCGCCCTAGCCGCGCCTGCTTCGCATACTCCCGAATGCAGGTGCCAAGCCCTCCGGCTCCCCGCTGGAGGGCTTTTTCGCGCCAAGTTTCAGAACATAGTGGCAGCGTATCAATTCCATGCCGAGACAGCATTTCAGCTCGGCATCACGATCGGCGAGACTGATTTTGCAGACAGGCCTCAAGGCCGGTCTTTCTCTCGAAACGCCAACCAGGAGACAAGCCTGTGATCAATACCAAAACTCTCATCGGATCGGCCCTTGCTGCCGCCACTTCCCTTGCCGCGACGGCGGCCTATAGCGGCCCGGCCGCCAAGCCCGGCTTCGCCTTCGAGAAATGCTACGGCGTGGTCAAGGCCGGCCAGAACGACTGCCAGACCGCGACGCATTCCTGCGCCGGCACCGCGACCGCCGACAACCAGCCGGATTCCTGGCTCTACGTGCCCGCCGGCAGCTGCGCCAAGATCGCGGGCGGCAGCGATAAGCCGAAAGCCTGAAAGATCCAGACTTCTTGCCAACCTCCAAAATGGAGCAGACCGATGTCCCGTGCATTTCAGCCTCTCGCAATCCCCGCATCGGCGGGCATCGGTCTTCGCTCTCCTCACATCGGCGAAATGCTGACGCGGCGGCCTTCCGCCGGGTGGTTGGAGGTTCATGCCGAGAACTACATGGGAGACGGCGCGGGCGTCGAGGCGCTGGAAAAACTCCGCGAGATCTATCCCCTTTCGGTGCATGGAGTCGGCCTGTCGCTTGGTAGCGCACGAGGCTTGGACCGCGATCATCTGGAGCGACTGCGCATGGTCTGCGAGCGCTTCCAACCCGATCTGGTTTCCGAGCATCTCGCCTGGAGTGTTGCTGACGGCGCCTATCTCAACGATCTCTTGCCGCTGCGCTATGACGAAGAAGCTCTGGCGATCGTCGCGCGTAACGTCGAGACCGTCCAGGGAACGTTGAAGCGGCAGGTGCTGATCGAGAATCTGTCTGCCTACGTCGCCTTTGCGGACTCCTCGATGAGCGAGGCCGAGTTTCTGGCCGAGCTCGTGGTGCGGACCGGCTGCGGTCTGCTGCTGGACGTCAACAATGTCCAGGTCTCGGCGCACAATCTGCAATACGACGCCAAGGCCTTCATCGATGCGCTGCCGGCGGAGGCGATCGGCGAGATCCACCTTGCTGGCCATGCGACGAACCACGTCGGCGCCGACACTGTGCTCATCGACGACCACGGCTCGCGCGTGCCTCCCGTCGTATGGGCGCTCTATCAGCATGCTATAGACCGGCTTGGGCCGCGCCCAACCTTGATCGAGTGGGATACCGACGTTCCCATCCTCGACGTGCTGCTTGGCGAAGCCATGTGGGCCGACATGCTCACCGCTTCGCTCATGTTCAGCCGCAAGCAAGCCACGCGGCGCGAGCAAATGACCAAAACGCGAGCGACGCCGATCCTTTCTGTCCAAAGCGAAACGACGACCGGCATGCCCGTCCTTGCGGCGTTTGCCGCTGCAAGACGCGCCAGGCCGTGCATGTCCGCGGCGCTTGTCTCGATAGAGGAGGAATATCATGCTGCCGCTTGAACACTTGCAGACCACCATGGCGCGGTCGGTGCTGGCCTTGGAGCCGGTGGTCGGCGCAAATATACTGACCGCCGGCAAGGCAGATCCGTTGGCGCGCCTGCGGATTTACCAGAACAACACGCGCAGTTCCCTCACCGCAGCGCTGATGGCGGTGTTTCCCGTGACCGTCCGCCTCGTCGATGAGCGCTTCTTCCGCTTCGCGGCGAGCGAATTCATTCGGCGGCATCCGCCAGTGGAGTCGCGGCTGGCACGTTATGGCGCCGGCTTCCCGCGCTTCCTGAAAACGATCGACACCCTGTCCGACATGCCTATCGTCGCCGAAACGGCGCGTCTCGAATGGGCCATAGCGGAGGCGCTCGACACAGCGTCGCTGCCGCCTCGCAGCCTCGCAGAATATGACAACACCGATCTTGGGCTGTCGCCGGATATCCAGCTCCAGCCCTCACTGCGGTTGATCGTCTCGCACTGGTCGATCCTGTCGGTGTGGATGGCGCATCAACAGGAAAAGGCGGTCGACGAAGCCGTTACCTGGATAAGGCGCCCCGAGCGTGTGGCGTTGTGGCGATCGGGGAACTACGTGCGGCTTTTTCTGCTCGACCGCGCGAGCTTCGCCTTCTGGCATTCGCTGAAGCACGGCTTGGGCCTCGAGCATGCCACTGGCCGCGCCTTGGCGCTCGACCCGGCCTTCGACCTGGTTTCAGCCCTCGTGCGTCTGTTCCGCGACAGGCTCGTCACCGACGTGCGGGTCGCCTCGAATTCCCCCTCAAACTGACGGAGACGGTCATGACCGCAATATCGGAGCAATCCTCGTCCAACCCGGCCGGCTTTGTCCGCCTCTACAAGCGTATCATCAAGCTGCCCGAACACATTCCATTCTCGCTGGTCCAGCTCGCCGCCCGCGTGGCAGTGGCTCATGTCTTCTGGCAGTCGGCACAGAGCAAGCTGGCATCCTGGCCGGTGACGCTGCAGTTGTTCGCCAACGAATACAATCTGCCGTTCATCGACCCTTCGATCGCGGCGCCGCTTGCGACGACCGCCGAAATCACCGGCTCGGTGTTGATCTTCTTTGGACTATTCTCGCGCTTTGCGGCCGTGATGCTGCTCGGGGTCGTCTCTGTCATCCAGATCTTCGTCTATCCAGAAAACTGGGCGGAGCATCTGCTGTGGGCATCGTTGCTGCTTCTGGTCCTGACACGCGGCGCCGGCGTCTTCTCGCTCGACCATGTCGCCGAGCGAATCCTTTCGGCACCCAGAAAATAGGCATTCCGCCTAGCTGGAAACGCGCGGTGCGCATCTTCATCGTTCACGCTCACCCCGAGCCCAACAGCTTCAGGGCCCTGACCCGTGCGGCGAGTCCTCTCAGCGAGGCAGGCCGGATGGGTTCCCGGCAGCGCACACTTCACCACCTGCCGTTCTGCGGCGCCGGATCGCTTCGGCGACGAATACGCGGGACAGCGCGTGATACAGCGGTTCATTGGAAATCAGCCGCGCCGTGCCAAAGCCCAGCATCGACGCGCACATCAGCGCGATGACATTGTCATGGTTGCCGGTCATTTCGAGGATGATGACGAAGGCGGTCATCGGCGCCTGCACCACGCCGGCGAAATAACCGGCCATGCCGAGCAGCGCGGCGATGCCAGTGCGAGCGCCGAAAATGAGCCCCAGCGCGCTGCCAAGGCCCGCGCCGACAGCGAGTGACGGCGCGAAGATACCGCCCGGAATCCCGGATACCATCGACATTAGCCCGGCGGAGAACTTCTCGACGAAGAAGAACACCGGTAGAAGAAGAACACCGGTAGAGGCGTTCCTTCGACGGCTCCCCGCGCCTGCGCGTAGCCGGTGCCAAAGGTAAGGCCGCCCGATGCAAGGCCGATCCCCGCTACCGCCAGCCCGCAGATGCCCGCCACCGCCAGCGTGCGCCGTAGTGGCTGCAGCGCGTTCCAGCGTCGAATGCGCCGCATTATCTTGAGGGCCAATAGCGAGAACGACGCGCCAACACCGCCGCCGATGGCGTCATGAGCATCGCCTGGATGCTGCTTTTGACGCTGGTCATCTTCATCGAGAAAGCTGCTGCCCCGTGGCCAGCGCTTCGAAGGTAGGCTGGGCGTTGCTCTGGTGGCCCTCGGAATTGCTGTGTCGCTTGGGGCGATCGATATGCCTTGGATTGGGGGCTAGAGTTCTCTTCCTTCCCGGCAACCGCGACCGGCACATTGCATGGCGTGCGCGACCGTCCATGTCACGGTAAACGAGCAGGAGCACATGCACCCCTGCTGTTCCGGCAGCGATTTCAAGGGCAATCCATTCGCATCGCGCTGGTTTTTTAGTAGGCTGTCGCGAGACAAGGTTGAGGATCGGGCGTGACGGCAGTCGACGATCGTCTTCTCGAAAGCAAAATGACCAAGGTGGAGCAGGCGCGCGCCTGGAGCCCTCGCGTCATCTCGAAATTCGAGACGCTGATCAGGAGTGCCGACGACCACTCGCTTTATCGTGTCAATCCGCTGGCCTTTGCTCGCGACCGCGCAATCGCCGAGCCTGAAGCAATCGACCTCTTCCTTCACGCCGCCCGCTGTGGTTTGTTCGACATGAGCTGGGATGTGCTCTGTCCCCAGTCCGGCATGGTGCTCGACAGTTTCGGCGCCCTTCGCACGCTCAAGACCCACTACGTCTGCGGCCTGTGCGACGTGTCGGGCGACACCGACCTCGACGACTTCATCGAGGTCACCTTCTCGATATCGCCAAAGCTGCGGCGCCTGCCGCACCACGATCCCGAGACGTTGCCTGTCGAGGATTTTCACTGGAAGCTCCACTTCGGACATGACGGGCGGCTACCCGGGCAAGACGTTCGCTTTCTTGACGTTCTGCGCGGCTTCGTTCGGGGCATGACGTTTCTGCCGCCAGGCACCACCACAGTGGTCCGCGCCGACCTGGGACCAGGCGTCCTTGCGGGCGTCAACGTGCAGACGCAGGCCGCATTCGCTGTGCCGATATCGGGCGATCCGGTTTCGGCGCCGACGCTTCTGAAGATCGACTATGATGGCAAACGCTTCTTGCCGGCGTTACCAGCCGTGCCGGCTGGTCCGATTGTCATTGAGGTGGCGAACAGGGGGGCGGTGCGCGGTTCGTTGCTTGCCATCAACTGGCCGCCCGAGCTTGTCGCGCTGACCACCAAGCCGGCGCTCGAGTTCGACCCTTATGTCTCCGGCGGAGCGCTGCTTGCGCGGCAAACCTTCCGCCAGCTCTTCCGGTCCGAACGTGTCGATGAGAAGGAGGGGCTCGGCATCCGCCAGATCACCTTCCTGTTCACCGACCTCAAGGGTTCGACCGCCATGTATGAGCGCCTGGGTGACCTCAACGCCTATGCATTGGTTCGCGAGCATTTCGCTCTGGTCAACGCGGCGGTTCGGCAACATTCCGGAGCGGTGGTCAAGACGATTGGCGATGCGGTGATGGCTGTATTCTCACAGCCGTCGGATGCGATTTCGGCCGCACTCCACATCTTTGAAGAAATCGATCGTTTCAACAGCGACCATGACGGGCCGGGCATCATCCTCAAGATCGGCGCCCACTGTGGACCATCGATCGCCGTGACGCTCAACGACAACCTCGACTATTTCGGCCAGACCGTGAATGTCGCCGCGCGCGTGCAGTCCCTGGCGGAAGCCGGACAGATCTGCATTTCCGAGGCACTCCATTCCGCGCCCGGTGTCAGCGAGATGCTTGCCGGCCATCGTGTGGTGGCTTTCGACGCGCCTCTTCGAGGTGTGGAAGGCGATGCAACTGTCTATCGCATTATGCGGGGATAGAAGCGACAGCGAGCCAACCCTTCGACCTGCCTGGAATCGGGAGCTCATGAGGTCCGTCTGGTGAGCGCAGTCAAGTTCGATTGCCCTCCGGCACCGCGTCTCGCGTGAGGAGAATTGAGTCTGCGTCAGACCTCTGAAATCACATTCGGAAGCAGCGCAGCTGTTCAGCCGGCGTCGGTAGGGCATCGCAGAAGGCAGCCGGGACGATCGGAGAGTGCCGCGACCGGGCCGTTACCGTCGGGCCTGGGTCCGGAATGAGCTGCAAGCTGCCGTATCAGCCGTGCCCTCGGCCATGCCCGGTCTTCTGGTGGATCACGCCGCATCCGATCTTCGAAAGGCCGTCGGAATCGCGTCGTCATATCGCTCAGCGCGGCTTGGCGAAGACCAGGAGGAGAGAGGAACCGCCCTCTCTCTTAACCTTCTTACGGACGAACGCGGATGACCGTCTTCCCGTTGCGTCGCCCGCTCGCGTTGAAGGTTGCAACGGCCTCGTCGAGAGCCGAAACTTTGCCGATGTTAGTCTGCAGTCGTCCGTCCCGCACCCGCTGGACGATCTCCCTCAGTTGGGCGCGATCGGACTCAACAACGAAATCAACCGCCAGGCCGTCTGTGGGCCGCGCCTCGGCCGGGCCGACGACGGTCACCAGCGTTCCTCCGGTCCGGATCAGTGCTGCGGACTGCTTCTGAATATCACCGCCGATGACATCGAACACCAGATCGACGCCGCCGACGTCCTTCAGGGTATCGTTCCCTAGGTCGACGAATTCATTTGCACCGAAGTCGAGTGCCTTCTGGCGGTCGGCGGCGCGTCCGGTGCCGATGACATAGGCGCCGGCTTCCCGCGCAAGCTGCGTCACGACCGAACCGACGGCGCCGGCCGCGCCATGCGCCAGCACGCTCTGTCCTGCCTGAAGGCGGCCATGCTGAAACAGGCCCTGCCATGCGGTCAGCCCCGAGATCGGCAGACTCGCGCCCACAGCGAAGTCGACATCGCCGGGCAATGGCGCGAGATTGCGTGCTTCCATCGCGACGTATTCGGCAAGTGTGCCGTCGCGATGCCAGTCCGACAGGCCGAACACCCGCTGACCGATCGACAGCCCCGTGGTGCCGTAGCCCAGCGCGGTGACCACGCCAGCCAATTCATGCCCGAGGATCGACGGCGTCCGGTCACGGAAGGCCCGATCCGCCCAAGTCGAAGGCCACTCTAACTCAGTGTTGACGAATCCCGCCGCATGAACCTGAACGACGACATCGTTTATCGCTGGCTGTGGCTCGGGCCGCTCTGCCAGTGTCATGCCGGCGGTTCCCGCGGTCTGGTCCGTTACAACGATTGCTTTCATGGGAATTGTCTCCTCAGTGATTTGTTGGTTCGAGGTAAGTTGCAGACGTGGAAGGTCTTCGCGACCTCTCGCGCAGTTGGCTATCGGTTCGGCGCCTTCCGCGCCCAACCGTGAGACAGGGTGATGGCAATACTGATACAGTTCATTGGATGGCTCCCTCATCGATGTTTATGGGAACCAATTTACGGGCGGGCCTGATAATTTCGAGACCCAATCAGCTCAATATGATGCGCGAAAGGATCAATTTAGCCTTTCGAGTGTCATACCGCGCGTCTTACTCGCCCTTGCGCGCCAGTCGTCGCCACTCTCCCGGCGTCATCCCTATCCTTTCGGCGAAGACATGCCGGAATGCCGAAACGGAATGATACCCAACGGTCTCGGCCACAGCCTCGGTACTGATCGCCGGCTTCTTCAACTCGTTGGCGGCCAGGCTCATGCGAAGGTCAGTCAAAAAGTCGAGTGCAGGGCGACCCAACTTGTCCTGAAACTGGCGCATGAACGTGGCGCGTGACATGCGGCACAAATCGGCCAGTTCGGGCAGTTTCCAAGGCCGTGCCGGATTGGCGAACATCGCGGCTATGGCCGGAGCAAGGCGCGGATGGCCGGCCAAGGCCAACAGACCCTCTGGGGCTTTCCCCGATTGGCTCGCGGCGCGCAGTACCAATGTGAACAGGGCCGACGAAAGCGCGTTAAGAATGGCACGTCCTCCGGCTCGGTCGGTCGCTGACTCCATTCGCATCAGCCCGACAAGACCGGCAAGTTCGTTGGAAGCGGACCCGATGCCTTCTTCCGCCTGGCCGTTCAAGGCCCGCGCCACCAGATTTGCCGGCATGTAGTTGCGGATCAGCCGGTCATGCGGCGGCGCGATGAAAAAGCGACCGCACAACAGATCCAGTTGCTCGCCTTGGCTGTCGTTCTCGCTTAGCATCCATCCGGCAGAGCCGAGGCTTTCGTGCGTCCGGATGGGCCTTTGCCCGCTACCATCGTGCAGCACATGCGCCGCACCGTGAGGCAGCAGCACGATATCTCCGCTCACCAGTTCCCGCGCCGTTTTCGACTCTGGATCCTCGAGAATGGCGCGACCCTTGACTATGACGTGAAAGGGGATCTCGTTCGCCGCCGCTTGGCCCCAGGCGACACGCCATGGCGCACCGTAAGCGCAGCGGACCTCGAGTTGGCCGCTAACGGTGATGATTTGCAAGAGATGGCTAAGCCAGTCCATTTCAGACATTGGTTCTCGAAACCGGAAATGGTGAAATCTTACCGCAATGGTGCATTGGTTCTACTAGTCGCACTCATTCCAGAACCTAGCTCCGAAGCGTGCCTGGATTGTGAGCGAGCCACGATCCGAACAAGTGGCTTGGATCAGACGCCGCCACAACGTCCGGCGCTCGACTTAACAAGCGCGCCTTAACCTCGTGCGACCTGGCCAGGCAGGACCTTGGCCTCGCGCCTGGCTTCCTCGGGAGCCCAAACGCCATGCAGTCCGATCGTGTAGCGGCGCGACCGGCCTGCGGCACGGTATTGCACGACGTAGCTTGGCTTCCCCGAGGCGAAGACGCAACCCGAAACCGGGCAACTCCTCGTCCCAAATGACATAGTCCGCGAAACGAATTTCAGTGGTATCAACAGTTCGTTTGGTCAGCTTCGCCATGCCCGGGCGCCTCCGTCAAAGATCCGCGCGTAAGCAAAGCGTAGGCACGGCAGGGCAGGGTTTCGGCCGCCCTGTCGTAGCCCTGATGCTATCGAATTCAAATTTGTTTTGTGATTCCGTGGCATAGCGCGCAATCGGATAGAAGCGGATAGGTTCGGCGAAACCGACTATCCATTCTCCGAAGGCAGAGGTCACAAGTTCGAATCTTGTCGGGTGCGCCATTCCATCCCTGTCCTAGCTTATGATGTGATGGCTTTTCAGTCCTGGTCAGGGATTAGTCATTTTGGTGCTGGGTTTGATACACAGTTGGACGAGCGCCCAATTTTTGTTGAATCATTGCTTTGGGTTGCGTCGGTGGCGCGTTCTCGAGGGATCGAGAGCTAAGGAATTCTAGGAGCTTATTTCCAGGGTAAATTGATGTACCTCGCGGTAGGTGTCATCATTGATGCCGCATTCGGGGAAACTGTCGCTATCCGGAGCTAGGGCTCGATTGGCAAAATGAGGAACGTCTCGAATTCCGAGCAAATCACATCGGCTGGGCACAAGCTCAGCGGTAGTGGACATCTTGATGTTCATTACCTTGCACTGAAGGACGAGTATGATGCCACCCTCCGCGCCACCGGTATCCAACCCGGTTGGTCAGTGCTGGACGCAGGCGCAGGGAATGGGGTCTTCCTGCCTTTAATGGCGGACTTGCTGGGTGCCGAGGGGCGCGTCGAGGCTCTCGATCTGGCGCCAGAAAATGTTGAGGCAATCGAAGATTTGATCGCAAGCCGGCAGTTCGCCTGTCCGATAAGCGCGCGAACCGGTGACATGACCGATCTGCCGTATGGGACGGGCGCGTTCGACGCGCTTTGGAGCGCAAACGCTACCCAATATCTAAGCGACGAAGAACTTACCAAGGCAATCGAGGAGTTCCGCCGCGTCGTGAAACCGGGTGGGCTTGTTGCTGTGAAGGAAGTCGATATCTCGGTTTGGCAGTTTCAGCCGCACGATCCCAAACTGACTTGGCGTCTGCTCGACGCGTTGTCCGATGATGTACAGCTTTCCGGCGCCATGAGGGGAACTCGCTTGGCGGCCTGGTTTCGGTCGACGGGGCTCGAGAACGTCTCCGCCATCACAACGCTGGCAGAGCGCCGCCAGCCGCTCAGGCCAGTAGAGCGTGACTACATTCGGAACAATCTCAAGTTCCTATCTGGGCTCGCCCGGACGTGCGATTTGCCAGAAGCGGATCATCTTCAATGGAAGGCAATAGGCGACGAGCCGGAGCGCCTGATTGCCGACCCCAACTTCTGCTATCGTGAAATGTGGGTGCTCAACTTAGGCATCGTGCCGCAGAGCTAAACCAACTTTCGCTGCTCACCGCTATTGCGCAAGCTCTGGCACACGCCGCTTCTTGTCGGGTGCGCCAATAAAGCCGGGCATCCCACCTTATTGCCTGCGACGCCTGCCCGATGAAGCAAGATAACGCAGCGCAAGCATCATAGCGGCCACCGCGATTCCGGCGCTGATCACGCCTGCGGGCGTTATCCTGGCACTGCCTTGCAAGGTCACATGCTTACCCAAACGCAGGTCAAAAACCGACTTGATTTCCTCAGGATGTGAGTGAACGGCGGCCGAAGGTTCTTCTTCCTGGACAACTGGCATTTGAGCCTCCGGTTCGAATGTTCCGCCGCTGCACAATGCCCGGCGGCGACGGTGACATTTGTGCCCGACCGAACGTGCGGTCAGTGGTGAGCGTTTAGAATTGATAGTCACCAAAGTAACATAGCAACGCCCAGTTTCATCTCCTCCTGCGTGCCCAATGTCAGGCGGTTCGCTATAGTTTTCTGGACTGCCAAAGCCTCACCCCAGCACCTCCCCTATCGCCGCCACCAGCCGCTCCACCCCGTCCCGCGTCTGCGCCGCGTCGCACGCCGCGTAGCCCAGCACCAGGCCTTGGGTCGGCGCCGTGTTCTGGAAATATTTCGACAGGGGCGAGACGTTGATGGCTCGCTTCGCCGCGGCCTGGCTGACCTTGATGTCGTCGATGCCGTCCCTCAGATAGCCCACCACCTGGATGCCGGCTTCGGCGGGGGAAAGCGTGATCTCGTCGCGCAGGCGCTCGGTGACGATGTCGCGGAAAAGCTGGCGGCGCTGGGCGTAGATGCGGCGCATGCGCTTCAGGTGCCGGCTCATATGGCCTTCGGTGATGAAGTCGGCCAAGGCGGCCTGGAGGAGCAGCGGCGCGAACTGGCCGGTGGTGGAGAGCGCGTTGACGATGCGGCCGGCGAGCTCCGGCGGCAGCACCATGAAGCCGAGGCGCAGGGCCGGGAACAGCAGCTTGGCGAAGGTGCCGACATAGATGACGCGGCCGGAGCGGTCCATGCTCTGGATCGCCGGCACGGGGCGGCCCTGAAAGCGGTATTCGCCGTCGAAATCGTCCTCGATCACCCATGAATTGGCGGTCTCGGCGATGTCGAGCAGGCGCAGCCGCTCCTCCATGCGCATGGTGATGCCGAGCGGATGCTGGCAGGCCGGCGTCACATAGATGAGATGGGGCAACGGGGCGGGGGGCTCGAGATACCAGCCGCGCTCCTGGTCGACGGGGATGGGCAGAACCCTTGCGCCGGCCACGGTGAAGGCGGCCTTGGCGCCGTAATAGCCGGGCTCCTCCATCCACACCGTGTCGCCGGGGTCGAGCAGCAGGCGCGCCAGAAGATCGAAGGCGGCCTGCGCGCCGGTGGTGACGACGATCTGCTCGGGTCGGCAGCGCACGCCGCGCGCGGAATAAAGATAGCCGGCGATCGCCTCCTTCAGCGCCGGGTGGCCGGTGACGTCATAGGTGCCGAACAGCGTCTCGCCGCCATGGCTGGCGCGGCGCGCGACCAGCCGGCCCCAGACGCCGAAGGGAAAGCTCTGCGCATCCGGCATGCCGGGATGGAAGGCGACATGCCCCGGCCTGCCGTGATGGTAGGGCTGGCTGAGCAGCAGCCGGCCGCGCAGCGAGGGCGACCGCAGTGGCACCGGCGGCTCCTCGCGCGGCGACTCGCGCGGGCCTTCGGGCAGGTCGACGATCACGGGCCGCGCGCCCTGGCGGTTGGCGAGATAGCCTTCGGTGACGAGCTGGTCGTAAGCGGCAACGATGGTGTTGCGGCCAAGGCCGAGCTCAGCGGCCAAGGCGCGGGTGGAGGGAAGCTCCGAGCCGGGGGGCAGCGCGCGGCTGCGGATGATGGCGACGAGGCCGTGATAGAGCTGGCGCGAGAGATGCTCCGGGCCGGCGCGGTTCACGGTGAGCGTGTCGAGGGGGAAGGGTTGGGGTTTGGCGTGCGGGCGCATGGGTTACGCCCGCCCATAGGTGCATTGGTGTGCCGCGGCGGGCTTGGCTTCCGACGTCGAGTTCCTTCGCCCCACTCTCTGTCCTGCCGGACTGCCCGGCCCTTCGCTGCCGCTCAGGGCTTTCGTCGCTCGGAAAGCCAAGCAATTGGCTTCCCGTCCGCTGCGCGGACCGCTCCTCAACCCCCTCAAGGGGGGAGATTGGATGTCGCGCCGGCTTTCGCCAATCGCCAACGTTGCAAGGGGAACGCCAGGGCTGAAGCTGCCAATCTCCCCCCTTGAGGGGGAGATGTCCGGCAGGGCAGAGAGGGGGGCCTCGCGCCGACGCTCGATCATTTCCAGATTTCCCATCCCCCATCCTGCCACAGCGACCCTGCCGTCACAAACTGGTTCCTTCATTTTCCAGAAAACTGGCCCTCGCGATGGAGACAGAGCGGCGTAGACTTCGCTCATAGACGTTGGGGATAAGACGTCGGCGCAAGACGGGGAAGACAAAGTCCGGGCAAGGCAACTGGGAGGCTGCCGGCCGGACAGGCAAGGCGAGCGCGATGCATCGCCCGCCGCAGGCATGAAGCCATTTCCCTCCCGAGACCATGAACCCCGCAGCCATCCTGGCCGCGGGGCGGAAAGCGAGCAATGACGACAGTTCGACTTGGCATCAACCCGATCACCTGGACCAATGACGATGTGCCGGAACTGGGCGGCGACACGCCGCTCGAGACCTGCCTCGCCGAGACCGCCGAGGCCGGCTATGCCGGCACCGAGCTTGGCGGCAAGTTCCCGCGCGACAGCCGCGCGCTTCGGCCAATCCTCGACCATTACGGGCTGGCGCTGATCTCCGGCTGGTATGACGGGCGCATCTGCGAGAAGGAGGTCGACGAGGAGTTCGAGGCGATCCGGCCGCATCTGACTTTATTGCGCGATCTCGGCGCCAGGCGCGTCGTCTATGCCGACACCTCGCGCGGCCGGCATGGCGCGATCCATGACCCGATCTCGCAGCGGCCGAAGCTGATGGACGGCGAATGGAAGGCCTATGGCGCCAAGATCACCAGGCTCGCCGAGCGGTTCTCCGATTTCGGCGTCGGCATGGCCTTCCACCATCACATGGGCACGATCGTCGAGACCGACACGGAGATCGACCGGCTGATGCACAGCACCGGCGAGGCGGTCGGCCTTCTCTACGACACCGGGCACTGCGCCTTTTCGGGCGGCGACCCGGAGCAATTGCTGCGCCGGCATGTCGAGCGCGTCGTGCATGTCCATTGCAAGGATGTGCGCCCGGCGATGCTGAAGAAGGCGCGCGAGGCCGACATGAGCTTCATGGGCGCGGTGATGGAAGGCATCTTCACCGTGCCAGGCGACGGCGCGATCGACTATGCGACGCTGCTCAAGATCCTCGCCGGCCAGGGCTATTCCGGCTGGCTGGTGGTGGAGGCCGAGCAGGACCCGGCCAAGGCGCACCCCTTGACCTATGCGACGATGGGGTATCGCAATCTGAAGAAGCTGGCGCAGGGCGCGGGCTTCTATGTCCACGAGCGCGCAAAGGAGGTCCGCCATGCCGGCTGAACGCAAGGTCGTCATAAACATCGACGATGTCGGCATGTGCCATGGCGCCAATGTCGCCTATCTCAAGCTGAAGCGCGCCGGCGCCGTCGACAGCGGCTCGGTGATGGTGCCCTGCCCGTGGTTCCTGGAGATCGCCGAGGAAGGGGCGAAGGACGCCTCGCTCAATCTCGGCGTCCACATCACGCTCACCTCGGAGAAGAAATACTACCGCTGGCGGCCGCTGACCAAGGCGAGCCAGGCCTCCGGCATCGTCGATGGCGACGGCTACCTGTTCCGCTCGGTGCCGGAATTGCGCGCCAAGGGCGAGCCGGAAGCGGTGGAGGCCGAGATGCGGGCGCAGATCGATGCGGCCAAGGCCGCGGGGCTGTCGCTCACCCATATGGACGGGCATATGGGCGCGGTGTTCTCGCCGGAATTCGTCGACCGCTACCCGGCTGTCGGCATCGACTACGGCCTGCCGACGCTGTTCCCGAAAAGCATCTCGGTCTATGGGCCGATCCACAATCTGGGCCCGCTGGACGATAGCGTCTTCTCCGCGCCGGGCAAGCGGCTGGAGCAAGCCGGCGAGACGCTGGCAAGCGCGGTGCTGGAGACGCCATGGCACCGCAACCAGCCAGCCCGGGCGCGCTACGAGGCGCTGTTCGGCCAGATCGGCGACGGGCTCAACTTCCTTTGCCTGCATGCCAACGCGCCTGGCGAGATCGAGGTGATCGAGCCCAGCTCGGCACAGATCCGCATCGACGAATTCGACCTGCTTCCAGACCCGGATTTCATGGCCTTCGTGGAGGGACTGTCCATCCGCCGCGGCACGCTCCGGGACTTTCGAGCATGACGAAAGCGGCCTGACCGGGAGGGTCGAGGCCGAGACTAATGCATGTCGCCCAAAAGTGCGAAGCGGTTTTGGGAGAACGACGTGCATCAAATCAAAGGCTTAAAGCGTGTCGCCTGAATCCGTTTCAGCGCGAAACGCTTTAAGGACGACAACGATAACTTGAGGAGAACCACTATGAGTGCCTTATTCTCGATGTCCGGACTGCGAAATGCGCTGAGCGCGGCGGCGCTCTCGCTCGCCTTTGCCGGCGCCGGCATTCTGCCAGCGCCGGCCCAGGTGAAGAAGGAAAGCGATGTGCGCATCGTCTTCGTCACCCACGGCCAGGCCAACGACGTCTATTGGAGCGTGGTGAAGAACGGCATGCAGGCCGCCGCCCAGCAGCTCGGCGTCAAGGTCGAATACCAGGCGCCGGAAACCTTCGACGTGGTGCGCATGGCGCGCATGATCGAGGCCGCCACGGCCTCGAAGCCGGACGGGCTGGTCGTCTCCATTCCCGACATGGACGCGCTGAAGGCGCCGGTGGAAGCGGCCAAGGCCGCCGGCATTCCGGTGGTGGTCATCGACAGCGGCGAGGAAGCGGTGGAGCCCTGGGGCCTCGACCTCTTCGTCGGCGGCGGCTCCGAATATGACAACGGCGTCAAGGCCGGCGAGATCATGGCCAAGGCCGGCGTCAAGAAGGGCGTCTGCATCAATCACGAGGTCGGCAATGTCAGCCTCGACAAGCGCTGCGAAGGCTACAATGACGGGCTGAAGAAGAGCGGCGGCTCCTCCGACGTGGTGGCGGCCACGATGGACCCGACCGACGTGACGCGCCGCGTCGAGGGCTATCTCACCGCGCATCCGGACGTCACCGGCGTGCTGACGCTGGGCCCGACGGTCGCCGCGCCGCTGCTCAAGATGTTCGAGGACGCCGGCACGATCGGCAATTACAAGATCGGCACGTTCGACCTGTCGCCCGAGATCCTCTATGCCGTCGCCAAGGGCACGATGATGTTCGGCATCGACAACCAGCAATATATGATGGGCTACTATCCGGTCGTCTTCCTCACCAACAAGGCGATGTACAAGACCTTCCCGACATCGGCCGTGCGCACCGGTCCGTCCTTCATCATGAAGGAGGACGCGGCCGCCGTGCGCGATCTCAGCAAGGCCGGCATCCGCTGATGCTATAATGGCCCGCCGGCGAAAGGCGCTGGCGGGCCCTTGTTGGATGCCCTGGACGCTTATTGGGATGACGATCGTGACCGAAGCTCTGAACCCGGCTCACCCGCCCGAGCCGAAGCCCGTTTCGCGACGCCTGGTGCGCCTGATGCGGCGGCCGGAGCTCGGCGCCATCACCGGCACCATCATCGTGTTCCTCGCCTTCGGCATCACCGCCGGCAACAGCGGCCTGTTCTCGATGGCCGGCATCGCCAATTTCCTGCAGGTGTCGGCGCAGCTCGGCATCCTCGCCGCAGCGGTGGCGCTGCTGATGATCGGCGGCGAGTTCGATCTTTCCCTCGGCTCGATGATCGGCTTTGCCAGCGTCACCATCGGGCTCTGCGTCACCCAGTTCGGGCTTTCCATCCCCGCGGCGGTGGCGATCGCCTTCGTCATCGCCATCATCGTCGGCGCGCTGAACGGCATCCTTGTGGTGCGCACCAGGCTGCCCTCCTTCATCGTCACGCTGGCCGGCCTGTTCATCCTGCGCGGGCTGACGCTCGCCATCACGCGCACCGTCACCGGGCGCACGCAGATCCCCTACATCACCGACGGCCAGGAAGGCGGCTTCGTCGTCTGGCTGTTCGGCGGCAAGTTCGGCGGGCCGGTCTTCGCCTGGCTTGCAGCGCATGGCGTGATCGCCGCGCGTCCCGACGGCTCGCCGATGGTGCAGGGCCTGTCCATGTCGATCCTGTGGTGGGTGGCGGTGACCGCCTTCGCCACCTGGCTGCTGATCAAGACGCGCTTCGGCAACTGGGTGTTCGCCGTCGGCGGCGACGACCGGGCGGCGCGCAATGTCGGCGTGCCGGTCGACCGGGTGAAGATCCTGCTGTTCATCGGCACGGCGCTGTCGGCGACGCTGTTCGCCGTCATCCAGGTGCTGGAGGCAGGCTCGGCCGATACGCTGCGCGGCACGCAGAAGGAATTCCAGGCGATCATCGCCGCGGTGATCGGCGGCTGCCTGCTCACCGGCGGCTACGGCTCGGCGATCGGCGCCATGTTCGGCGCGCTGATCTTCGGCACGGTGGAGATGGGCATCTTCTACACCGGCATTGACACCGACTGGTTCCAGGTCTTCCTCGGCTCGATGCTTTTGATCGCGGTGCTGGTCAACAATTACGTACGCCGCAAGGCGACGGAGGCGCGCTGATGACTGACGCCGTTCCGCTCATCGAACTGCGCAACGTCACCCGCCGCTTCGGCTCGGTGACGGCGCTGCGCGACATGTCGTTCGCCGCGCATGCCAGCGAGGTGCACTGCCTGCTCGGCGACAATGGCGCCGGCAAGTCGACGCTGATCAAGACGCTGTCGGGCGTGCACACGCCGAGCGAAGGCCAGATGTATGTCGACGGCAAGCCGGTGACCTTCACCTCGCCGCGCCAGGCGCTCGACGCCGGCATCGCCACGGTCTTCCAAGACCTGTCGATGATCCCGCTGATGAGCATCACGCGCAATTTCTTCCTTGGCCGCGAACCGGTGAAAGGCTGGGGGCCGGCCAGGCGTATCGACATGAAGACGGCCGACGCGATCGTCTATGACCAGCTCGGCAAGATCGGCATCAATGTGCGCGACCCGCAGCAGGCTGTCGGCACGCTTTCCGGCGGCGAGCGGCAATGCGTGGCGATCGCGCGCGCCGTCTATCACGGCGCCAGGGTGCTGATCCTCGACGAGCCGACCTCGGCGCTCGGGGTGCACCAGGCCTCGATCGTGCTGCGCTATGTGGCGCAGGCGCGCCAGCGCGGGCTCGCCGTCATCTTCATCACCCACAACATCCATCACGCCTATCCGATCGGCGATGTCTTCACCATGCTCAACCGCGGCCGCTCGCTCGGCACGTTCCGCAAGGGCGACATCAGCGAGAAGGAGGTGCTGGACATGATGGCCGGCGGCCGCGAGATCCGCGAATTGCAGCAGGAGCTGGAGCGCTTCACCAAGCCGAGATCCGGCGCGGAAGCGGTCACCTCCTGAAAGACTGAAAAGAGAGAAAAATGATCGACGCCGCATTGTTCGGCGCCGGGCTGATCGGCTCGGTGCATGCGAAAAATCTTGCCCGCCATCCGGATGTGCACCTGCGCACCATCGTGGACCCGCGCCGCGACGCGGCCGAGCGGATCGCGGCCGGCACAGGCGCCGAGATCGCCGATACCGCGACGGTGATTAACGACCCGTCGATCAAGGCGGTGGTGATCGCGTCGGCCACCCGCACGCATGCCGAGCTGATCATCGAAGCCGCCGCCAAGGGCAAGGCGATCTTCTGCGAGAAGCCGATCGACCTCGACATCGCCAGCACGGACCAGTGCCTGGCTGCCGTGGAGAAGGCCGGCGTGCCGCTGCAGATCGGTTTCAACCGGCGCTTCGATCCGTCCTTCGCCGCTGTCAAGAAAAGGATCGACGCCGGCGAGATTGGCGCGGTCGAGCAGGTGATCATCACCAGCCGCGACCCTGAGCCGGAAACCGAGGAAGCGCTGGCCGGCGGCGGCGGCGTGTTCCGCGAGATGACCATCCATGATTTCGACATGGCGCGCTTTCTGCTCGGCGAGGAGCCGGTGGAGCTCTTCGCCACCGGCTCCTCGCTGGTCGAGTCCTACTACGCCAGGCTCGGCGACTACGACACGGCGATGTTCATCCTGCGCACGGCGTCCGGCCGGCAGTGCCACATCAACAACAGCGTGCGCGCCGTCTATGGCTACGACCAGCGCATCGAGGTGCATGGCGCGAAGGGCATGCTGCAGGCCGGCAACCGCACGCCGACCTCGGTCAGCCTCAGCGGCGAGAGCGGGATCGCGGCCGACCGGCCGCTCTATTTCTTCGTCGAGCGCTATGCCGAATCCTACGAGGCCGAGCTCGACCATTTCATCCAGTCGGTCGCCGCGGGCCGGACGCCGGCGGTCGGCGCGGCGGACGGACGCAAGGCGATGATCCTATGCGAAGCCGCCCTTGCCTCGGCGAAATCCGGCCGATTCGAGCCTGTCCGGTTCTGACACGTTTGCCTGGCCTACCTCACATCGACCCAGCGCTGCTCCTGGAAGGAGCGCGCCATGGCATGCACGGTGCGCTCGATCTCCAGCCCCTCGTCGAAGTCGATGATGCGGGCCGGCTTGCCGGCGATGCGCATCAAAAGCTCGCGGCATTCGATCATCTTGAGGTCGTTGAAGCCGAGGCCATGGCCGGGCGCCGGCAGGAAGGAATCGTAGGGCTTGTGATGCGGCGCCACCAGGATGGTGCGGTAGCCCTGCTCGGTCGGCCGGTCGGCGGTGAGGTAGAGCTGGAACTCGTTCATCCGCTCCTGGTCGTAGAGGATCGAACCCTTCGAGCCGAATATCTGGATGGCGATGCGGCCCTTGCGGCCCCAGGCCGAGCGGTTGACCAGCAGCGTGCCGGCGACACCGTTTTCGAGATGCATGAGCACGCTGGCGATATCATAGGTCTCGACCGCGCGGCGGGCGCCCGAAGCGGTCTTGCGGTCGGCATAGGGTTTGGCCATGTCGCACATGACGCGCGAAACGCGGCCGAACAGTACCTTGATCAGCGACAGCGGATGGACGGCGAAATCGTCGAGCGCGCCGTAACCGGACGAAGCCTCGTGCTTCCAGAAGAACAGCGCTTCCGGGTCGGCCATGAAGTCCTCGTCCATCTCGATACGCACAAGGTTGATGTCGCCGATGATCTTTTCCTCGAGCAGCGCGCCGATATGGCGGATGGCGGGGTTCTGGATGTAGTTGTAGCCGAGCCCGGCGACCCTGCCGGATTTCCTGGCCGCGGCCGCCATGGTCTCGGCCTCGGCGAAACTCGGCGCCATCGGCTTCTCGCACCACAGATGCTTGCCGGCTTCGAGGATGGCGATCGCCATCTCGGGATGGAACTGGTTCGGCGTGGTCAGCGAGACGACATCGACCTCCGGATCGTTGACCACGGCGCGCCAGTCCCCGGAGCCCTTGGCGAAGCCGAACTCGCCGGCCTTGCGCCGGGCCAACTCGTCATTCACCTCGCCCAGATGCACCAGTTTCGGCTTGTCGACATCGGGAAAGACGGTGCTCACCGCGTTCCAGGCGATGGCGTGGCACTTGCCCATGAAGCCCGTGCCGATGAGGCCCACTCCGACCATGTCGATTGTCTCCGAGACGAAGGAAATACTGGTGTGGATTGATTAGTCCATTTTGGCTGCGAATGGAACATACAAATCATTTTTTATGGTGTTCTTGCGCGAACTCGCTATGATGAGGCAGGAGAGGGACAGACCTTATGGGCGCGGACGGAGTGACGATGGACGAACGGGTGCCTCGCGATTTCGAAACGCTGCGCGCGACGATCCTGGACAGGCGCGCGAGCCTGCCCAAGCGCATCGCGCAGATCGCCGCCTATGCGCTCGACAACCCCGACGATATC
This sequence comes from Mesorhizobium sp. M2A.F.Ca.ET.046.03.2.1, assembly GCF_003952425.1. Classification (NCBI taxonomy): domain Bacteria; kingdom Pseudomonadati; phylum Pseudomonadota; class Alphaproteobacteria; order Hyphomicrobiales; family Phyllobacteriaceae; genus Mesorhizobium; species Mesorhizobium sp. M2A.F.Ca.ET.046.03.2.1. The sequence continues at coordinate 2,758,280 of NZ_CP034449.1, forward strand.
GCCTTCGGCACGGCGGCGAGCATCGCCGCCTCGGCCGGCGTCCAGCCCTCGACGCTGATCCGTTTTGCCCAGCAGCTCGGCTTCGACGGCTTCACCAGCCTGCAGCAGGTTTTCCGCGAGCGGCTGCGCGAGCGCAACTCCTCCTATGACGAAAGGCTGGCGGCGCTGCGTGCCAAGGCGGAGGAAGGCGCCGGCCACCGGGCAATCTTCGACGGCTTCGTCGCCGCCGCCAGCACCTCACTCAGCGACATTTCGCGTGCGTTGAACGACGCGCATTTCGAAGAGGCGATCGCACTCCTGGCGAAAGCCGAGACCATTTATGTGCTGGCCAAGCGCCGTTCCTATCCGGTCGCCGCCTACATCGCCTATGCGCTCGGCAAGCTCAAAATCCGCAACCAGCTGGTAGAATCGGCCGCGGGGCTCAATGCCGAGATGATCGGCTTCGCCACGCCGCGCGACGCCGTCATCGCCATCAGCTTCTCGCCTTACGCGCCGGCGACCATCGAGGAGACGCGCGCGATCGCAGAAGAGGGCGTGCCGATCGTGGCGATCACCGACTCGTCCTTCTCGCCGCTGGCGCAGTTCGCCAAGGTCTGGTTCGAGGTCGCCGAGGCCGATTTCGGCGGTTTCCGCTCGATCTCGGCGACGATGGCGCTGGCCATGGCGCTGACCGTTGCCGTCGGCGAAAAGCGCCGCGAAGCCGGGCGCCGGCGTAAGGGCTGAACCCTGCCGGCGGAGTGCTTTTCGGCATGGGAACGCTCATTCCATATTGACTGCTGATTGGAATTAATATTTCATATTGGCGACATCACGCCGTCGCTGGCGCGCGCTGTCCAAAACGACGCTGCTCTGCACAACAAGGCCGATGGGAGGTTCGAATGGGCGAAGCCGTGGAAGGGAAATACCCGCCGCTCGACGTCATCACCATCGGCCGCGCCTCGGTCGATCTCTACGGCCAGCAGATTGGCTCGCGGCTGGAGGACATCACCTCTTTCGCCAAGTCGGTCGGCGGCTGCCCGGCCAATATTTCCGTCGGCACGGCAAGGCTCGGCCTGCGTTCGGCGCTGCTCACGCGCGTCGGCGACGAGCAGATGGGCCGCTTCATCCGCGAACAGCTTCGGCGCGAGGGCGTCTCCGTTGACGGGTTGAAGACCGACAAGGAACGGCTGACGGCGCTGGTGCTGCTTTCGGTCGAGAGCGAAGGCGTCTCGCCGATGATTTTCTACCGCTCCGACTGCGCCGACATGGCGCTGGCCGAAGAGGATATCGACGAGGCCTTCATTGCCTCGGCGCGCTCCGTCGTCGTCACCGGCACGCATTTCTCGCGGCCGAATTCCGATGCCGCGCAGCGCAAGGCGATCCGGCTGATGAAGGCCCGAGGCGGCAAGGTAGTCTTCGACATCGACTATCGCCCGAACCTCTGGGGCCTTGCCGGCCATGCCGAAGGTTTCGAGCGTTATGTCAAATCCGACCGTGTCTCAGCGCAGCTGAAGACGGTGCTTCCGGACTGCGATCTCATTGTCGGCACCGAGGAGGAGATCATGATCGCTTCCGGAGCCGACGACTGTCTGAGCGCGCTGAAGACGATCCGTGCGCTTTCCTCGGCCACCATCGTGCTGAAGCGCGGCGCCAAGGGCTGCATCGTCTATGACGGCCCGATCAGCGACGACCTCGAGGACGGCATCGTCGGCAAGGGTTTCCCGATCGAGATCTACAATGTGCTGGGCGCCGGCGACGCCTTCATGTCCGGCTTCCTGCGCGGCTGGCTGGGCGGCGAAAGCTTTGCCACCGCAGCCACCTGGGCCAATGCCTGCGGCGCCTTTGCGGTGTCGCGCCTGCTCTGCGCGCCGGAATATCCGACCTTCGAGGAGCTGCAGTTCTTCCTGAAGAACGGCAGCAAGCACCTGGCGCTACGCAAGGACGAGGCGATCAACCACATCCATTGGGCAACGACACGCAGGCGCGACATTCCTTCGCTGATGGCGCTGGCCTGCGACCATCGCGTGCAGCTGGAGGATGTCGCGGCCAGGGTGGGCGCCGATCAATCGCGCATTCCGGACTTCAAGGTGCTGACGGTCAAGGCGGCGGCAAAAGTCGCCGCCGGCCGCGACGGCTACGGCATGCTGATCGACGAGAAATACGGCCGCGACGCGATGTTCGAATTCGCTCGCCATCCTTTCGCCTGGCTCGGCCGTCCGGTCGAGCTGCCCGGATCGCGGCCGCTGCGCTTCGAATTCTCGCAGGATATCGGCTCGCAACTCACCGAATGGCCGGTCGACCATTGCATCAAGTGCCTGTGCTTCTATCACCCGGACGATCCGGAAACGCTCAAAGTCGAGCAGCAGCAGAAGCTGCGCGCGCTGTTCGAGGCGGCGCGGAAAGTCGGCCGCGAACTGCTGGTCGAGATCATCGCCGGTAAGCATGGCAAGCTCGACGACACCACCATTCCGCGCGCGCTGGAGGAACTCTATGCGCTGGGCATCAAGCCCGACTGGTGGAAGCTCGAGCCGCAAGCTTCCGCAGGCGCCTGGGCGAAGATAGAACAGGTGATCGTCAGGAACGACCCATGGTGCCGCGGCGTCGTGCTGCTGGGGCTGGAAGCGCCGCAGGACGAGCTGGTCGCGGCCTTTGCGGCAACGGCCAATGCGCCGATCGTGAAAGGATTTGCCGTCGGTCGCACCATCTTCATCAACGCCGCCGAACAATGGTTGGCGGGCCGGATGTCGGATGACGAGGCCATCGCCGACATGGCGTCCCGTTTCGAACAGTTGACCGAAGCGTGGCTTGCCGCGCGCGGCCGTAAAGCAGCATAAGAAACGGGCAGCATAAGAAAACGGCGTCAACGAAAGCCGGAGGAAACGACAATGACGAAGACCGTTCGCCTGACGATGGCGCAGGCACTGACCCGCTTTCTCAGCCGGCAAATGACCGAGCTCGACGGCAAGACGGTGCCGATCTTCGGCGGCGTGTGGGCAATCTTCGGCCATGGCAATGTCGCCGGCATCGGCGAGGCGCTCTACCAGGTGCGCGACGAACTGCCGACCTTCCGCGCCCATAACGAGCAGGCGATGGCGCATGCGGCGATCGCCTATGGCAAGGCGAATTTCCGCCGCCGCTTCATGGCCGCGACCTCTTCGATCGGCCCCGGCGCGCTGAACATGGTGACCGCGGCGGCGCTGGCGCATGTGAACCGGCTGCCCGTCCTGTTCCTGCCCGGCGATGTGTTCGCCAACCGCCTGCCCGACCCGGTGCTGCAGCAGGCGGAGGATTTCTCCGACGGCACGGCGAGCGTCAACGACTGCTTCCGGCCCGTGTCGCGCTATTTCGATCGCATCACGCGGCCGGAGCAGATCATCCCGGCGCTCAACCGCGCGATGCAGGTGCTGACCGATCCAGCCGAATGCGGCCCGGTGACGCTGTCGCTCTGCCAGGACGTGCAGGCCGAGGCCTATGATTATCCGGAAAGCCTGTTCGCCGAACGGATCTGGACGCCACGGCGGCTGCGCCCCGACCGCAACGAGCTTGCGGCCGCCGTCGCGGCGCTGAAAGGGGCGAAGAAGCCGCTGGTGATCGCCGGCGGCGGCGTGCTCTATTCGCAGGCTTCCGATGAACTGGCGAAGCTGGTGCAGGGCGCCGGCATCCCGGTCTGCGAGACCCAGGGCGGCAAGTCCTCGCTGCCTGACGATCATCCGCTCAACATGGCGGCGGTCGGCGTGACCGGCACCTCGGCCGCCAACCGGCTGGCGGAGGAGGCCGACGTCGTGCTCGCCGTCGGCACCAGGCTGCAGGATTTCACGACCGGTTCCTGGGCGCTGTTCAAGAATGCCGGCCGCACCATCATCGGGCTGAACACGCAAGTCTTTGATGCGGGCAAGCACTGGGCGCTGCCGCTGGTCGCCGACGCCGGCGAAGGGCTTTCCGAACTGGCCGCGGCGCTGAAGGGCTGGACGGCGCCCGCCGCCTGGACCGACAATGCACTGAAGGGCAAGACGGAGTGGCAGGCCGCCGCCGCCAAGGTGACGGCTTCGACCAACGCCGCCTACCCTTCCGATGCGCAGGTGATCGGCGCCGTGCAGCGCGCCATGGGCTCGGGCGTGACGCTGCTGAATGCGTCTGGCGGCCTGCCGGGAGAACTGCACAAACTCTGGCAGGCGGGCGCTCCCGGCTCGTATCATGGGGAATACGGCTTCTCGACCATGGGTTACGAGATCGCCGGCGGGCTCGGCGCCAAGATGGCCAAGCCTGATCAGGAGGTCGTCGTCATGGTCGGCGACGGCTCCTATCTGATGATGAATTCCGAGATCGCCACCTCGGTGATGCTTGGCCTGAAGCTCACCATCGTGCTGCTCGACAATCGCGGCTATGGCTGCATCAACCGGCTGCAGATGGCGACCGGCGGCGCCAACTTCAACAATCTCTTGAAGGACGCGCGCCACGAGGTGCTGCCCGATGTCGATTTCGCCGCGCATGCCGCAAGCATGGGTGCCATCGCCGAGAAGGTGGCGTCGATCGCCGAGCTGGAAACGGCGCTGGCCAAGGCGAAGAAGAACGACAGGACGACCGTTCTGGTCATAGACACCGATCCGCTGGTTTCGACCGAGGCCGGCGGCCACTGGTGGGACGTCGCCGTGCCGGAGGTCTCGGCGCGACGCGAAGTGAACGCAGCGCGCAAAGTCTACGAAGAAAAGCGTCAAATGCAGAAGATCGGAGATTGAAGCTGACAGCGCAGATCCCCTACCTCCCCCTTGTGGGGAGGTCGGACCGAAGGTCCGGGTGGGGGTCGGCGCTGCCCCCTCCCCGCTGCTTCGCAGCGACCCTCACCACAAAGGGGGAGGGTAGGAACGAACCGACATTGGAGTGACGACTTGAAAGCCAAACTGGGCATGTCTCCCATCGCATGGTGGAACGACGATCTCGTGGAACTGAGCGACGACGTGTCGCTGGAGGAGTGCCTGCGCCAGTCGCGCTCGGCCGGCTTCACCGGCATGGAGATGGGCCGCCGCTTCCCCAACGATCCCAAGGTGATGCTGCCGATCCTGAAGGAGGCCGACGTCACCCTTTGCGGCGGCTGGTTCTCCGGCACGCTGGTCAACGAGGACCTGGCGAAGAACAAGGACCGCATCCAGCCTATGATCGACCTGTTCAAGGCGGTCGACGCGCCCTGCATCGTTTATGGCGAGGTCGGCCGTTCGATCCAGGGCGACCGCTCGAAGCCTTTGGCCACCAAGCCAAAACTTTCGGACGACGAGATGAAGGCCTATGGCCGGCGCGTCACCGAATTCGGCGAATGGTGCGCGGAGCAGGGCATGCCGCTTTCCTACCACCATCACATGGCCGCTGTGGTCGAGACCGAGCCGGAGCTCGATGCCTTCATGCGCAACTCCGGCGAAGGCATCCCGCTTTTGCTCGACGCCGGCCATCTCGCCTTTGCCGGCGGCGATGTGCTGCGCGCCATCGACAACCATTACAAGCGCATCAACCATGTCCATCTGAAGGATGTGCGCATGGGTGTGATCGAGGGGCTCGACCGCTCCAAACAGTCCTTCCTCGATGCCGTGGCGCTCGGCGCCTTCACCGTGCCGGGCGACGGCTCGCTCGATTTCGGCGCCATCGTTCAGCGTTTCGCCGATTATGGCTATGAAGGCTGGTTCGTCGTGGAAGCCGAACAGGATCCTAAGAAGAACCCGCCGCTCAAGATGGCCCAGGTCGGCCACAAGGAGCTGATGCGAGTGATGACAGCCGCCGGCTACACGGTGGAGACGCAAGGGTTTCCGGCCTGAACGGTGGATCTGGTCCAGCGCCCGGTTTATCCGTTGCGCTTTGGGCAAATCCTGGATTGGCGTGATGAAAGACTATGAGCATCCCTTCTTCCGGCCGTTGTGGCGACGCATCGCCGTCGTCGCGGTCTGCCTGATCTGGTCGGCGATCGAGTTCGCCTCCGGCACGCCGTTCTGGGGCATCATCGCGCTCGGCTTCGCCGGCTATGCGGTGTGGCAGTTTTTCTATCTCTACAAGCCGGCGGAGGAGGCGAAGCCTCCGGCCGAGCCGAAGGAATGAGGCGGAAGCCATGGCGCGGACGTTTTTGCGGATCGGGTGCTGCGTGCGTCATAGATCGCATACGTCGGCGATTGGCCGGAACGCACCTCGCTTCGTCATCCTAGGGCGGAGCAAGGAGCGCAGCGACGCAGCGCAGGCCTAGGATCCATGCCATGACTTTGAAGTGTTGCAACGGTGCAGAATTCTGCTCCGCTGGCATTCCACGTCTGAGGTAACGGCATGGATCCTAGGGTCTCCGCGACGGAGCTTCGCTCCTGCTTCGCCCTAGGATGACGAAGTTTAGAGGCCACGGCCAACACCGAAGGTTTGCGCCGGATTCCTCAGCTGGTGAAATCTCTGGGTCGCCAGCCCGCTGAGCGAACAAGGACAGGAGAGACAAAATGTCGAAACTCATCGTCAAGGCCGACAGGGGCCACGGCCATGTCGCGCATGTCACGCCGCAAAGCGCCGGCTGGACCTATGTCGGGTTCGACCTGCATCGGCTGAAGGTGGGCGAGACGGCGTCCGGCAAGACGGGCGACCGCGAGGTTTGCCTGGTCTTCGTTACCGGCAAGGGCAAGGCGACCGCCGGCGGCAAGGATCTCGGCCTGCTCGGCGAGCGCATGTCGCCTTTCGAAGGCAAGCCGTGGTCGGTCTATGTGCCGCAAGGCACCGAATGGTCGGTGACCGCCGACACCGAGCTGGAACTCGCCGTCTGCTCGGCGCCGGGCCTCGGCGGCGGCCTGCCGGTGCGCGTCATCGGGCCGGACGATCTCGGCCAGGAGGTACGTGGCAAGGGCACCAACACGCGCTACGTCACCAACATCCTGCCCGAGGGCAAGCCGGCGGATTCGCTGCTGGTGGTCGAGGTCATCACGCCCGGCGGCCACACGTCCAGCTACCCGCCGCACAAGCACGACCAGGACAATCTGCCGGCCGAATCCTACCTGGAAGAGACCTACTATCACCGCCTCAACCCGCCGCAGGGTTTTGCCTTCCAGCGCGTCTACACCGACGCCGACCGCAACGGCGTGCGCGAGCTGGACGAGGCCATGGCGATCGAGGACGGCGATGTCGTGCTGGTGCCGAAGGGCTATCACCCCTGCGCGGCCTGCCACGGCTACGACCTCTATTATCTCAACGTCATGGCCGGACCGAAGCGGACGTGGAAATTCCACAACGCGGCCGAGCACGAATGGCTGATGAAGGCCTGACCGCGCATTGGTCCAGCCCGGAAAAATCGTCGGCTAACGAGCTTGCGGCTGGACTTGCCTTCGAAAACCCATGAAAGCTTCGTCAATCCGTCATGGAAATCACCTATGGCAGCGGTTCCGGTGCATGTCGCCGCAAACGCCTTGGCGTTTTGGGACCCACGACTTGCCAAGACAATGACTTGAAGCGCGTCGCATGATCCTTCGGGCGCGGCGCGCTTGACGAGGAACGCCGATGCGATACGCCATCTACTACACACCGGAACAGGACGAGAAGCTGGCGCGCATTGCCGCCAACTGGCTGGGCCGTGACCCATTCGGGGCGGCGACGCGGCCGGTGGAGGCCGTCGGCGATCTGTCTGCCGCGGAAGTCGCCTTCCACACCGCCTCGGCCAGGCGCTACGGGTTCCATGCGACGCTGAAGGCGCCATTCCGGCTGGCGCCGAACGAGACCGAAGCCTCGCTGCGGGCCGCGCTCGACGCTTTCGCCGAGGCGACGCCGCCTGTCGTCATCCCGCGTCTGGTCGTCGGGCAGATCGACGGCTTCTTCGCGCTGGTGCCGGAAACGCGGTTCGCGCCGCTCAACGACTTCGCCGGCGAGGTGGTGCGCGCCTTCGACAGTTTCCGGGCGCCGCTGACCGAGGCCGAGATCGAGCGACGCAGCCCCGATGCGCTGAAGCCGGACGAGTTCCGCAACCTCTGCCAATGGGGCTATCCTTACGTCTTCGACACGTTCCGCTTCCACATGACGCTGTCGGGGCGCGTCGGGCCGGAGGAGAGCCCGCGTCTTCGCGCGGCGATCGACGGCCTGTTCGCCGACGTGCTGCGGCAGCCGGTGCCGGTCGATGCGCTGACCTTGTTCGTCGAAAGCGAGCCTGGCGCCCCGTTCATGGTGCTTTCGCACCACGCGCTTGGCCGTGGCCAGGCCCGCAAGACAGCTTGATTTGATTGCCGACCGCTCGAGATAGGACCGCCTGAGATGACCGCCGAAACCGTTCTCACCAATACCCGCATCGTGCTGCCCGACGAGATCGTCGAGGGCTCGCTTCTGTTGCGCGACGGCCTGATCGCCGCCGTCGAGCCGGGCGCTGCCCGCACCGGCGAGGATATGGGCGGCGACTACATCATCCCGGGCCTCGTCGAGCTGCACACCGATCACCTCGAAGGGCATTACGCGCCACGCCCGAAAGTGCGCTGGAACCCGATCGCCGCCGTGCTTGCCCATGATGCCCAGGTGGCGACCGCCGGCATCACCACCGTGCTCGACGCCCTGCGCGTCGGCATGGACGAGGACGCCGACCTGAAATCCGACGATGTGCGCAAGCTGGCCGATGCGATCGAAGATAGCGTGCGCCAGGATCGGCTCAGGGCCGACCATTTCATCCATTTGCGCTGCGAGGTCTCGGCGCCGGACTGCCTCGAGGCTTTCGCCAATTTCGAGACTGACGACAGGGTGAAGCTCGCCTCGCTGATGGATCACGCGCCCGGACAGCGCCAGTTCGTCAATCTCGAGACCTATGCCTATTACTACCAGCGCAAGCTGAAGCTGACCGACCGCGACTTCCAGAAATTCTGCGAGAAGCGAATGGCGGAATCGGCCCGCAATTCCGGCCCGAACCGGGTTTTCATCTCGGCCGCCTGCCGCGAGCGCGGCATCGTGCTGGCCAGCCATGACGATGCAACCGCCGGCCATGTCGACGAGGCGATCGAGCAGGGCGTGCGCGTCGCCGAGTTCCCGACGACGGAAGAAGCGGCCAAGGCCTCCAAGGCGGCGGGTCTCGGCGTGCTGATGGGTGCGCCGAACGTCATGCGCGGCGCCTCGCATTCCGGCAATGTCTCGGCGCGCACGCTTGCCGCCGACGGCCTGCTCGACATCCTGTCGTCCGACTACATCCCCTTCAGCCTGATCCAGTCGGCCTTCTTCCTCGGCGATGTCGTCGAAGGGATTTCGCTGCCCCAGGCTGTAGCGATGGTCTCGAAGAACCCGGCCGAAGCGGTCGGCCTCGCCGACCGCGGCGTCATCGAGCCTGGCCGCCGCGCCGATCTGGTGCGCGTGCGCGTCGACGACCATGTGCCGGTCGTGCGCACCGTGTGGCGCCAGGGCCGCCGGGTCGCATGATGGTCTCGGCCCTCATCGAGCGCGAGCTGGCCGATAGCCTGCCGATCCGCAACGGCGTCTTCGTCGCGGTGGTCGGCCCGAGCGGTGCCGGCAAGGATACGGTGATCGGCTACGCCAAGCAGCGTTTTGCCGGTGAGACGCGGCTGGAATTCGTGCGCCGCGTCATCACCCGGCCAAGTGACACCGCAAGCGAGGATCACGACACGCTGGCGGATGCCGCCTTCGCGGAAGCCGAGGCAGACGGCGCCTTCTCGCTGTGCTGGGACGCGCACGGCCTGCGCTACGGCCTGCCGGCCGATGTCGACTGGGCCGTGGCGAACGGCCATGTCGCCGTGGCGAATGTCTCCCGCGCGGTCATCCCGGCGCTGCGCGAACGCTACGCCAACCTGGCCGTGGTCGAGATCACCGCCACGCCGGAGATCCTCGCCGAGCGGCTGGCGGCGCGCGGCCGCGAATCGCGCGGCGAAGTGCTTGCCCGCCTGGCGCGCAGCGCCAGCGTCAAGCTGACCGGGCCGGACGTCACCTCGATCGACAACAGCGGCGACAAGGAGCTCGCCGGCGAACGCTTCGCCGAGGTGCTGCGCAAGGCGATGGCGTTTTCCGGTCTGTCGGACATGATTTAAGCGCCTTCCCTTCTCCCCCTTGTGGGAGCAGGTGGCTGCGAAGCGGCCGGATGAAGGGTGCTGGAAGGAATGAAGCGCTGGCGGTTGGGCACAACGGTGCTGCCAGGCGAACGCCATTGCCCAGCTGGAACACCCCTCATCCGTCTCGGCGCTTCGCGCCGATCCGAGAAGGAGAGGCGCCTACTTGTTGAAGTTGGCGATGAACTGCTTGAACTGCGGCGTCGGCGGCCTGGCGAACATCTCCTTCGGCTCGCCGACCGAATCCACCTCGCCCTTGTGCAGGAACATCACCTTGCTCGACACGTCGCGGGCGAAGCCCATTTCGTGGGTGACGACGAGCATGGTGCGCCCTTCCTCGGCAAGCGAGCGCATGACGCGCAGCACCTCGCCGACCAGTTCCGGATCGAGCGCCGATGTCGGCTCGTCGAACAGCATCACCTTGGGGTTCATCGCCAGGGCGCGGGCAATTGCCGCGCGCTGCTGCTGGCCGCCCGACATATGCGGCGGATAGTAGTTGCGGCGCTCCCATATGCCGACGCGCTTCAGCAAGGCCTCGGCCTGCTCCAGGCACTCGGCGCGCGGCCGCTTCAAAACATGCGTCGGCGCGGCGACGAGGTTTTCCAGCACGGTCATGTGCGACCAGAGATTGAAGCTCTGGAAGACCATGGCGAGGTTGGCGCGAATCCGTTCCACCTGGCGGATGTCGGCCGGCATCTGATGGCCGTCGCGGCTTCGCTTCATCTTGATCAGCTCGCCGTCGACCCGCACCTCGCCGGAGTCAGGGGTCTCCAGCAGGTTGATGCAGCGAAGCATCGTGCTCTTGCCGGACCCGGAGGAGCCGAGGATGGAAATCACGTCGCCCTTGTGGGCTTCCAGCGAAATGCCCTTGAGCACCTCGTGATCGCCAAAGCATTTGCGCAGGTCCTTGACGCTGATGGCAGGCGTCACTCCGGAGGACGGTGCTGCTTTCGCGGCAGCGGCGACATTTGCCGACATCACAACACCTCCGGTACGGGTTTGATTTGCTGACTCTGCTCGGGCGGCGGCCGCAGATGCGGCGACAGCCGGTATTCGACCCAGGCGAACAGCCGGGCGATCGACAGGTTGAGCAGCAGGTAGATCACGCCGGCGCAGGTCAGCACCTCGATCGGCCGGAACGTGTCGTGCTGGATCTTCTGCGCCGTTCCCATCATCTCCATGATCGTGACCACCGAGGCGAGCGCGGTCGCCTTGGTCATCAGGATGATTTCGGTCGAATAGGCCGGCAGAGCGAGCCGCAGCGCGATCGGGAGCGTGACGAGGCGGAAACGGGTGAAGGCCGACATGCCGAACGCCTTGGCCGCCTCGATCTGTCCGACCGGCACCGCCCGCAGCGCGCCGCGGAATATCTCGCTCTCATAGGCGGCCGTGTTCAAGGCCATAGCGACGATCGTGCAATACATCGGATCGCGCAGGATCGGCCACAGGATCGAGCTGTGGCGGACGAAGTCGAACTGGGAGAGGCCGAAATAGATCAAATAGAGCTGCACCAGAAGCGGCGAGCCACGGAAGATGAAGACATAGGCGCGGGTGAAATATTCGCCCAATCTGTAGCCGGAAGCCCGCAGCCAGGTCAGGCCGGTGGCGATGATCAGCCCGAAGGCGATGCCGAAGAACCAGATCTCGAGCGTCAGCGGCAGCGCCTTCAGCACGCTCCACATGGTGGGAAGGTAGAAGTCGAGATCCACCGCCACCTCACTTCGGCCGCGTGAAACTGCGCGAGGTGTAACGCTCGGCCTTTTCGAAGATCGGCGTCGAGATCGAGGTCATCACCAGGTAAAGGATGCCAGCGACCGTGTAGAAAAGCAGCGAATGATGCGTCGAACGCGCGGCCTTGTTCGCGGTGAGCATCAGCTCCGCGACGCCGGTGACCGAGATCAGCGCCGAATCCTTGATGGTCAATTGCCAGACATTGCCCAGCCCCGGCACGGCGAGGCGCAGCACCTGGGGCACGATCACGAGGCGAAACCGCAGCCAGGCCGACATGCCGTAGGCGCGCGCCGCCTCCAGCTCGCCGCGGTGGATCGCCAGGAACGAGCCGCGAAAAACCTCGGCCTGGTAGGCGCCGGAAATGATGCCGACCGCAAGCACGCCGCCGAGGAAGCTCGGCATGTTCAGGATGTCGGTCGAGCCGATCGATCCGGTCGACCGCGCCACACCGGTCAGCACCTGCGTGCCGCCATAGTAGAACAGGTAGATGATCAGAAGTTCCGGTTCGCCGCGGAAGACGGTGGTGTAGCTCTCGCCGATGAACCTCAATCCGCCGCGATGCGAGAGCTTGGCCGCAGCCACCAGTGAGCCCAGCGCAGCACCAATCAGCATCGAGACGACGGTGACGGCGAGCGTCCAGGCGATGCCCCAGAGCAGTTGCACGCCCCAGCCGGCGGCCAGCAGCTCATAGGCCGTCGAAAACTGCGCCTGCAGATCGTTGAGAAACTCCACGTACGCCTTCCTTCCCGGCGACGGTTCCTTGTCTCAGTGCAAAACGGGAGCAGCCTTGGCTGCTCCCGTTGCGACATCACTTGGTAATGTCGATCTTGAACCACTGCATGGAGTATTTTGACACCGAGCCGTCGTCGAGCGCGGCCTTGAGTGCCTTGTTGTAAATGTCCTGCAGGTCCTTGTCGCTCTTGCGGAAGGCGGCGCCGATGCCCGGCCCGAGGATCGGACCACCCTTGAATTGCGGCCCGACGAATTCCAGGTCCTTGGCGTCGGGCTTGGCCAGCGTGCCGAGGAAATAGGTGGTGTCGGCGAAGGCCACGTCGATGCGGCCCGCCATCAGGTCGAGGTCGTGCTCGTCGGTGGTCTTGTATTCATGGACGTTGGCGACGTCCTTCAGATATTTGTCGGCGAAGGTCGCCTCGGTGGTCGAGACCTGCAGGCCGACATTCTTGCCGGTGAGCTCCTTGCGCAGCGTGTCGAGCGCCGCCTTGGATTCGGCGTCGTCCTTCGACAAATCGATCATCTTGCCTTTGTTGGACAGGTTGGCCAGCGGGCCGTTCTTGTCGGCCAGGAAGGCCACCGGCGACGAGGCATAAGGGATCGAGAAGTCGATCGTTTTCATGCGCTCCTCGGTGATCGACATGCCGTCCATGACGATGTCGAACTTGCCTGCGGTGAGGCCCGGAATGACGCCGTCCCAATCCTGCGCGACGATGTTGCATTCGAGCTTGGCGCGGGCGCAGACATCGTTGAGGATATCCACCTCAAAGCCGACGATCTTGCCGCTGGCATCGGTCTGATTCCAGGGGGCATAGGAGCCCTCCATGGCGACGGAAACGGTCTTCCAGTCCTTGGCCAGTGCCGGGGTCGAGCAGGTCAACGCCAGCGCCGCGAGCGCGATCCAACCTGATGATGTCACTGTAGTTACTCCCATTTTTGTTCTTGGAATGCTCAGATACCAACTGCTTAGCCCAGCCCCGATTCGCCGACAAGGGCTGTTTTCCGGTTCACGGGTTGTTGCAATTCGTCGACGAATCCGCACGCGCCCGGCGTCTCATCCGCGAGCATCGATCCAATCAGGCCGTTGTCCGAAGAGCGAGATTACTCCGCCGGCGCGCCGGCAACGTTCTGGCGCGTCGCTTCGATCATGCGGCGCCGGGCGCGGAAGACGCCCCATTGCTGGTCGACCAGCACGCCGATCAGGATGACGCCGCCCATTACCGCGAAATTGAGCGATGAGGGGATGCCGAGCAGGTTGACGAGGTTCTGCAGTTCCTGCAGCAGCACAGTTCCGAGCAGGACTCCGACCAGCGAGCCCTCGCCGCCGCGCAGCGAGAAGCCGCCGAGCACCGCCGCGGCGATGGCGTAGAGTTCATAGAACTGGCCGTGGCTCGCCGGCGAGATCGAGCGCGTGTACATGGCGAAATAGATCGCCGACAGCGCCGTCAGCACGCCGCAGATGACATAGGCCGCGATGATGATCCGGCCGGTGCGGATGCCGGAATATTTCGCCGCCTCCTCGTTCTTGCCGATGGCGTAGAGATAGCGGCCGAACACCGAGCGGTGCAGCACCACCCACATGACAATGGCAATGACGATCAGTGCGATGAAGGAGTTCGGCAAGCCGTAGGAGCGGCCCGCGGTCAGGAATTCGAGCGTCGGGAAATTCTGCCCGAAGGCAAAGCCCGCCGTACCATCGGCGGTGTAGAAACGCGCCACGCCGCGATAGATCAAGAGGCCGCACAGCGTCACCACGAAGGGCTGCAATTTCAGCCTTGTGATCAGCCAGCCATGCACGAAGCCGATGACGGCGCCGAGCACGATGATCACCACGAAGGCCAGCGGCCAGTCCAGTTCGCGGACAGCGATGAAGTCGATGAACAGGGTGCCGAGCAGCGCGATCAGCGAGCCGACCGACAATTCGATGCCGCCGGTGATGATGACGAAGGCCTGACCGATCGACAGGATGCCGAACAGCGCGACGAGGTTGGAGGTGTTGGCGAGATTGATCGCCGACAGGAAGCGCGGATTAATGGCCGTCACCACCGCGCCGACCACCAGGATCAGGATCAGCAGGCCGAGATCTTTCTTGCTCATTCAACTCCTCCCGCCGCTTGCAGCAGTTTCGGCTTCTTGCCGACCGCCAGCAAGAGCACGTTCTCCTGGCTGAAATCGTCCTTGTCGAGGATGCCGGAGATCTGCCCCTCATGCATGACCGCGATGCGGTCCGAGACGCCGATCACCTCTTCCATGTCGCTGGAGATCATCAGCACCGCGACGCCGGCATCTGCCAGCGCCCGCATCAGTCCGTAGATTTCGGCCTTGGCGCCGATATCGATGCCACGCGTCGGCTCGTCCAGGATCATAACCTTGGGGTTCATCGCCAGCCATTTGGCGAGGACCACCTTCTGCTGGTTGCCGCCCGAAAGCGTGCCTGTGCGGGTCAAGACCGAGGGCGCCTTGATGCCCAGGTTCTTCTTCTGCTTTTCCGCCGTCGCAAGCTCGGCGCCGGCCGAGACCAGCGAACGCCTGGCATGCGCCGGCAGGTTGGGCAGCGAGATGTTCTGGGCGATCGAGAGATCGAGCAATATGCCGGTGAGCTTGCGGTCTTCCGGCACGAGGAAGATGCCGGTCGCTACCGCGTCGGCGGCCGAGCCGACATTGAGCGGCTTGCCGTCGAGCGTGACGCTGCCGCCCAGCCGCTCGTCAATGCCGAACAGCACGCGCGCGAGCTCGGTGCGGCCGGAGCCGACAAGGCCCGCAAGGCCGAGTATCTCCGCGCGCCTCAGCTCGATGCTGACCGGCCGGTCCGGATAGGTGCTGGTGCGGATCGCGTCGGCCGACAGCGCCACACTGCCCGGCGCGCGCGTGGCTTCGCCCGCCTTCTCGCGCTCCTTCAGCATGCGGCCGATCATCAGCCTGACCATCTCGTCGTGATTGATCCGGTCCTTCGCCAGCGTGCCGGCCAGCGTCCCGTCGCGCAGCACCACGACGCGGTCGGCGACGCGCTCGATCTCGTGCAGCCGATGCGAAATGAAGATGACGCTGATGCCTTGCGCCTTCAGCCCCTTGATGACGTCGAGCAGTTTTTCGGTTTCCGCCATCGGCAGGCTGGAGGTCGGCTCGTCGAGGATCACAAGGCGGGCCCTGATCGACAGCGCCTTGGCGATCTCGACCATCTGCTGCTGGGCGAGCGACAGCGACGCGACCGGCGCGTCGGCCGAGAAATTGGCGCCGACACGCTTCAACAGCGGCGCCACCATTTCGCGCAGCCTGGCGCGGTCGACCAGCCTCAACGGCCCGGCCTTCAGCGGCTCGCGGCCGAAGAAGATGTTGGCGGCGACGTCGAGATTTTCGAAGAGATTCAATTCCTGGTGCACGAAAGCGATGCCGGAGCCGATGCTCTGCTCGACGGTCAGCCCGTCATGCGCGACGCCATCGACGGTGATGGTGCCGCTGTCCGGCCGCGTCACGCCGCCGAGGATCTTCATCAGCGTCGATTTGCCGGCGCCGTTTTCGCCGACAAGGCCGATGACCTCGCCGGGCCGGACCTCCATCGAGAACCGGTCCAGCGCGACAACGCCCGGATAGGTCTTGCGCACGGCCTCGAGGCTCAGGAACGGAGCGGTGTCTGGGTGAGTGGTGTCGGTAGAGGTCATCGCGCCTGACAGCAGCCGGTGGGCCACAGACTGACCGGCCTTGGCGGGTCCGTCAATACGAACGCCGGCTCAAGGAATCCCTTGAGCCGGCGCACCTGTCTTGGGCTTACTTGCCCTGCATCGCCTTGAGGTTGGCGGCGTAGGCGTCGACATCATCCTTGCCGATGATCTTGGTCGGGATGATGATCAAGCCGTTGGCCGGGATGCCCGACTTGTCGCCCTTGAGGTAGGAAGCCATCAGCTTCATGCCCTGATAGGCCCATTCGAAGGGCTGCTGCACCACGGTCGCGGCAACAGTGCCTTCCTTGACGCCGCCCAGCGTGATCGGATCGTCGTCGAAGCCGACGACGGTGATCTGGCCGAGCTTGCCGGCGTCGCGCAGCGCTTCATAGATGCGCGGCGTGTTGTAGGAATAGAAGCCGACCATGCAGGTGATGTCTGGGCTGGCAACCAGCGCGTCCTCGACATTCTTCTTGGCGCGCGCCTGGTCGATATCGTCGCCGCGCACGTCGACCAGCTCGATCTTGCTGCCGGCGAGCCCGTCCTTCATGCCCTGGATGCGCTCCTTAGCGTTGTCGGCGCCGAGCAGGCCGACGAAGCCGAGGCACTTGCCGCCGTCCGGCATCGCCTTCTTGGCGATCTCGGCCGCCTGCTTGCCGGCATCGACGTTGGACGAGCCGATATAGGCGACGCGCTTGGTCTGCGGCGCGTCGGAGTCGGTGGTGAACAGCGCGGTTTCGGACGCGATCTTGTTCAGCCCGTCGGTCGAGGTCTTGGGATCGACGGCCGAGACCATGATGCCCTTGACGCCAGCCGTCACCAAGTCATCCATCAGCCGCTGCTGGATGGCGACCGAGGACTGTTCGGGATACTTCAGCTCGAGATTATAGTCGGGCAGTTCGCCCTGCGCCTTCTTAACGCCGGCTTCCGCCGCCTTCCAGAAGTCTGACGCGCCGTTGACGACGAAGGCCAGCGTCGGCTTGTCGTCCGCGCGGGTAACCGCCGTGGCCGCAAGTCCGATGAGCAGGGCCGCCGCGGCGACAGATGCGTTACGGATCATGGATTTCATAGTTCAACCTCCCTTGTAGAACCTGACTGTAGAACTCGTCGCCGATGTCTGGCCGCGGTCCGGACAACCCTCCTCCTCAAGGGTCTGGCGCAAAGGTCCGCCGACTTAAGAACGGTGCCGATCGGGCCGCGGTCGAGACACTAGACACTCATGTGGCGTTCGTAAATAGTCCGATTTGTCCGACATTTCGTGGAAACGGATGCAGGCCCAGACCGGCGATAAAAGCCGGGTTTCGAGCGAGCGTCCCTCGCACCTGCCGCGCCGAACGGATGCCCGGACAGCCACGGCGAGTTGACAGTAGAACGCTTGCCGCTATTAGTAAAGACTATTAGTTATGAAGCCGCGAGGCGCACTTTCGACGCGGAGGAGACGCTGGTCGAAGGACGTGCCGGGAGTAAGGAGGGCGAGCGCTACAAAGTCTGCAGCCGCGCGGAAAATGGCCGAATTGTCAGCATTGCTGACCTTGTCTGACCGGTTTCGTCGCAAAGCGGCGTAGCCAGCGATTTGCATGTCATGCCTGCTAATACATATTAGTTGGCGCATGTCGGTAAACGCAGCGGCCTCGACCATCTTGCCGTTGCCGCCGCCTTTGATTTAGAGCCGGCTGGGTTTGGGAAACGACCATGAGCGAACCGACGGACCTGCGCGATCCTCCCGGGGCTTCCAGGCGCCGCAAGCCGGCGGCCAAGCCGAAGGGGCGCGTGACCATGACCGACATTGCGCGCGCCGCCGGCTGCTCGCAGGCGACGGTCTCGTTCGTGCTCAACAATTCGCCGGGCATCAGGCTGTCGCAGCAGACACGCGACCGGGTGATCGAGGCGGCGCGGGCGCTGGGCTATTCGCCGCCGGTCTTCTCGGCGCTCAGGCCGCCGGTGACGCCGTTCGAGGGCCTGGACGGCGTCATCGGCTTCGCGGTCGACCAGCTCGCCACCAGCCCCGAGGCGGTGGTCGCCATCGAGGGCGCGCGGCAGGCCTCGTGGAACGCCGGCAACGTGCTCTTGGTTGCGCAGACCATGGGCGACGCGGTGATGGAGCCGCGCGCGATTTCAGCGCTGACGCGGCGGGGCATCTCGGCGCTGATCTATATGACCATCTTCACGCGCGAGATCACGGCGCCGGATTTCCTCTACAGCCTCGACATCCCGGTCGTCCTGCTCAACTGCTACACCGCCGACTATGCCTTCCCGGCCGTGGTTCCCTCCGAGATCGCCGGCGGCCAGAGCGCGACAAGGCACCTGATCGCGCATGGCCATCGCCGCATCGCCACCATCACCGGCGAACCGTGGATGCAAGCCGCGCAGGATCGGCTCAAGGGCTACCGTCGTGCCCTCGCTACCGCCGACATCCCCTTCGATCCCGAACTGGTGGTCGAGGGCGACTGGTCGGCCAGCGCCGGCTACGCCGCGACGGTGAAACTGCTTGGACTCAAGGAGCGGCCCACCGCGATCTTCTGCCAGAACGACCGCACCGCGATCGGCTGCTACGAGGCGCTGAAGGAAGCCGGCCTGCATATCCCGCGGGACATCTCCGTGGTCGGCTATGACGACGAGGAGATCGCCCGTCATCTCTTCCCGCCGCTGACCACTTCGATCCTGCCGCATCTGGCGATGGGCCAATGGGCGATCGAGCAGTTGGAAACCCCGCCGACGCCCGGCCGCGGCCGCTATCCCATCACCAAATTGGAGTGCCCGCTGGTGGAGCGGGAGAGCGTGGCGGGCGTGAAATCACCTACATAACCGCCGATCCGGTCGGCTACCTTGCTGCCGATGTTGCAGATTGCCCGGCGACTATGCAGCAGTTGCGCCGTCGTTTAGCTTAAGCTGATGAAAGGGAGGTTCCGATGACGTCCACCTTCACCGTCCATGCAGCATCCGGTTATGAGCAACTCATGGGGCGCTGGAGCCAAAGGCTCGCGCCCAAATTCATCGATTTCGCCGGGCTTGCCCCCGGCGAGACAATCCTGGATGTCGGCTGCGGCACCGGGAGCCTGACCTTCGAGCTGGCGAAATCGGCCGATCTTGCCGAGATCCAGGCCATCGATTTTTCCCCGGTCTTCGTGGCGGCGACGAAGGAGAAAAACACCGATCCGCGCATCACCATCAGCCAGGCCGATGCCACGGCGCTGCCTTTCGCGGACAATGCATTCGACCGCGCGCTGGCGCTGCTGGTGCTGCATTTCGTGCCGGAGGCCGGCAAGGCGGTGGCCGAGATGCGCCGCGTGGTGCGACCAGGCGGCATAGTCGCGGCAGTGGTCTGGGACCATTACGGCGGCATGACCGGGATGCGCATGATGATCGACACTATGGCGGCGCTCAGCGAAAGCGGACGCCAAATGCGCAGCCGCTACTGCTTCCAGCCGATGATGCAGCCGGGCGAGATGAAGCGGACCTTTGTCGAGCAGGGTCTCGTCGAAGTCACCGAGGCCGAGCTGATGATCCGCATGGACTACGCGGATTTCGACGACCTCTGGGCGCCGATCGGCGCCGGAGAAGGCCCGCTCGGCAAATACATCACCACTCTGGATACGGCCGAGCGGCAGCGCG
The DNA here is from genome assembly GCF_003952425.1 of Mesorhizobium sp. M2A.F.Ca.ET.046.03.2.1. NCBI lineage: Bacteria > Pseudomonadati > Pseudomonadota > Alphaproteobacteria > Hyphomicrobiales > Phyllobacteriaceae > Mesorhizobium > Mesorhizobium sp. M2A.F.Ca.ET.046.03.2.1. Next base: position 2,778,021 of record NZ_CP034449.1, read on the forward strand.
TCGAGGCCGCCATGCGCGATGCCTATCAGGCCGGCCGGCCCGACGGCCCGCGATCCTTCGCCAATGTCGCCTGGGCCTGTCGCGGCATCGTGCCCTGAAGCCAAGGCGCGCGTCAGTTGCCGCCGGTGGCCGCGGCATTGATCTCCCAGCCGTCGACCCAGACCTGCCGCAGCCGGTCGCCCTCGCCCTTGAACCACAGGTTCGTTGGCCGGCAGTCCTCGATGCGGTCGCTGCGGAAATTGCGGATCGCCTGGCGCAACTCGCACCAGGCGACGATGTTGGCGGTCTCGGCATAATAGATCAGCGCGACCGGACGGATGATGCGCTCGCTCGCCCGTCCCGCCTCGTCGCGGTAGGAGAGAGCGAGCTTCTCCTCGTCGCGGATGGCGCGGCGGACCTGCGCAAGGTCGACGGCGGAAGCTGAAGGCGCCGCAAAACCCCAGGCATGAAGCGCATTGGCGTCGAGCGTCTGCCGCAAGGGCGACGGCACGGCGCCGGCGATCTTGGCGCCGACGCGTTTTGCCGCCTGCTTCAGCTCGTCGTCACCGGTGCGTTCGAGCAGCGCCAGCGACAGCACGATCGCTTCCATCTCCTCGATGGAAAACATCAGCGGCGGCAGGTCGAAGCCGGGGCGCAATATGTAGCCGATGCCCCGTCCGCCCTCGATCGGCACGCGCATCGCCTGCAGGGCGGCGATGTCGCGATAGACCGAGCGCACCGTCACCTCCAGTTGTCCGGCCATCGCAGCTGCGGTCACCGGTTTTCTGGCCAGACGCAGGATCTGGATGATCTCGAACAGGCGCGAGGCCTTGCGCATTTTTCCACCCGACCGAAACGCAACTGACACATCCCCGTCAGTTGGCGTGACCTATAGGGCCGCCTACGCACTTCAAAAATCAACAGATTCCTTTTTGCCCCGGCGGGCGAAGCGACAGGCAACTGACATGAGCTATGGCGAAAACCTCTGGCTGTTCTTCGTGCTTCTGTTCGGCATCATCGCCGTTCCGGGCATGGATATGCTGTTCGTGCTGGCCAACGCGCTGACCGGCGGCAGCAACCGTGGCCTGGCCGCGACCGCAGGCATCATGCTCGGCGGCGCGGTGCACACGCTGAACGGGGCGATCGGGGTCGGCCTGCTCATGCATTTCGTGCCGGTGCTGTTCACGCCGCTGCTTATCGTCGGCGCCGCCTATATGGCCTATATCGGCATTTCGCTGATGCGCAGCTCGATCACCGTCGGCGATGACGGGCCAGCCGGCAGCCGCTCGGCCTGGCAGGCGTTCCGCCAGGGCCTGGTCACCTGCCTGATCAATCCGAAGGCCTATCTCTTCATCCTTGCCGTCTATCCGCAATTCCTGAAGCCGGCTTACGGTCCGATCTGGATGCAGGCGACGATCATGGGATTGCTGACGGTCGCCACACAGGCGGCGATCTATGGCGGGCTCGCCGTTACAGCGGGCCGCAGCCGGGGGCTGCTGGTCGACAATCCGCGAGCGACCATATTCGCAGGCCGCGCAGCAGGGTTGTTGCTGTTCGGGGTATCGATCTTCACCGCCTGGGAAGGGTTGAGGGCGGCCTGACCGCCGCCCTCTGCATTCGGCTTATGCCGCGCCCTGGCGGCTGGCGAGCAACTCGCGCTTCACGGACCGGCGCCATTCGACGGCGCCGGCAAGGCCGTGAAGCACGGTCTCGGTGGTCGCCCAGTCGATGCAGCCGTCGGTGATGCTCTGGCCGTAGGTAAGCGGCTTGCCGGGCACGACGTCCTGGCGGCCGGCGACGAGATTGCTCTCGATCATGACGCCGATGATGCGCTCGTCGCCGGCTGCGACCTGACCGGCAACGTCATGCGCCACCTTCGGCTGGTTCTCCGGCTTCTTGGCGCTGTTGGCGTGGCTGACATCGATCATCAGCCGCGGAGCGATGCCGATGCGGCCGAGCTCGGCGGCGGCGGCATCGACGCTTGCGGCATCGTAGTTCGGCTGAATGCCGCCGCGCAGGATCACATGGCAATCCTCATTGCCCGTGGTGGCCGCGATCGCACTGCGGCCGCCCTTGGTCACCGCCATGAAATGATGCGGCTGGGCTGCCGACTTCACCGCTTCGCCGGCGATCCTGAGATTGCCGTCGGTGCCATTCTTGAAGCCAACCGGGCAGGAGAGGCCCGATGCCAGCTCGCGATGGATCTGGCTTTCGGTCGTGCGCGCGCCGATGGCGCCCCAGGCGACGAGGTCGGCGATGTATTGTGGGATGGTCATGTCGAGGAACTCGGTCGCCGCCGGCAGGCCGAGATTGTTGACGGCCGACAGCACGTTGCGCGCCATGCGCAAGCCCTTCTCGATGTTGAAGCTGCCGTCGAGATCGGGATCGTTGATCAGCCCCTTCCAGCCGAGCGTGGTGCGCGGCTTCTCGAAATAGACGCGCATGACGATCTCGAGCCGGTCGGCCAGGGTCTCGCGCAGCGCCGCCAGACGGCTGGCATAGTCAACGGCCGCGACCGGATCGTGGATGGAACAAGGGCCGACGATGACAAGCAGTCGATCGTCGGCCCCGGTCAGGATCGAATGAATGGTGTTGCGCGAGGCGGCAACGGTGCGCGTCGCGGTGAGCGAGCGCGGTATCTCGCGCATCACCTCGTCCGGCGTGCTCAAGGCTCTGATTTCGGTGACCCGAAGGTCGTCTGTGGTGGTCAACACGGCTTTCTGCTCCTGATTTAGGAGACCTGCCGGCTTGAAACAAAAAAGCCGCCAGGTCTGGCGGCTTGTCGGATTTTGATCTGGAGTTTTTCAGATCGAGCGCAATCCTCCCGCCGCCAGCGAGCTACCGTAGCTAAAGTACCAAAACGAGGCGGTCAGGTGGATCATGCGGCTCATATAGTCGATGCGAGGGCGGTTGTCACTACTCCCCAATCACGCCGGCTATGTTCTGATCATAATCGACGAGGGAGCCGGTCATGACGCCGGCCTGAGGGCTCAGCATATAGGTGATCAGCCGGGCTAGCTGCGCCGGCTTGACCAGCTGGCCCATCGGCTGCGCTGCCTCTGCCTTCTCCAGCCAGTCATCCGACGCTCCGTGCCATTTCTTCTGCACGATCGCCTCGCCCTCGGTGTCCATCCATCCCGGCAGCACGGCGTTGCAGCGGATGCGGTTCTTCCGGTAGGCGCTGGCGACATTCTTGGTCAGCGTCATCAGCGCACCTTTGCTGGTCGAATAGGGCGTGAGGAAGGACTGGCCGGCATGCGCCGACATCGACAGCACGTTGACGATCGAGCCGGGCGCCTTGCGCTCCAGCAGATGCGCGACAAGGCCCTGCATCAGGAAGAAGGGGCCGCGGACATTGGTGTCGAAGATCTGGTTGAAGAGTTCTTCGGTGGTCTCCACTAACGACCCCCGCGCGGACGTGGCGGCGGCGTTGACCAGCGCGTTCAAGGTTCCGAAATGCTCAAGCGCCGTCGCGACCGCGCGCTTGCAGTCGGCGACCTTGGCGACATCGGCGCTGATGAAGATGGCGTCGACGCCGTTTTTCTTCAGCACTGCCACCGCCTTGTCGCCCTTTTCCTGCGAGCGGCCGATCAGCGCGAGCGCGCGGCAGCCCTCGTCTGCAAGCGCTTCCGCGACGGCGAAGCCGATGCCCTGCGCGCCGCCGGTGACGATGGCGCGTGTTTCTGAATTGCGACCGGCCAAACCGCTCATCGCTGTGCTCCTGTGTTTTGAATGACCAATGGATTTTCGAGATTCATTGACGTTCCGTTCGGTTTCCCGGTGCCTTGGCCCACGTTGATAACTTGGCCGAAGCGGCCCGACTTCGTCATCCTAGGGCGAAGCAGGAGCGTAGCTCCGTTGCGGAGACCCTAGGATCCATGCCGTGACCCCGGCCGAAGAAAGCGGCGGAGCAGAATTTCTGGACCGTTGCACACCGCTCCGATGTAACGGCATGGATCCTCGGGTATGCGCGCGTCGCTTCGCTCCTTGCTCCGCCCGTGGATGACGACGCGATGGATGTTCCGGCTAATCGCCACCCTTGCAGACCAACAAACCGACCATCCTTCAAAGCGTTCGCCCAACCGGACTAATCGACGCGGACGGTCTTCCCCGTTTTCGCCGACTCCAAAGCCGCGTCGGCCAGCTTCAGCGCGATCAGTCCGTCCTTGCCGCTCGGCGCCGCCTTCTTGCCGGCAGTCGCCGCGGCGATGAAGGAGGCGATCTCATTGGCATAGGCATCGATGTAGCGGGTCATGAAGAAGTCGTGTAGCGGCGGGCGGGTGTAGCCCTTGTCGTTGGCGAGCTCGATCGAGACCGGCCGCTGGTTCTCGGCGGCGACCATGCCTTTCGAGCCATGCACCTCGATGCGCTGGTCATAGCCATAGGTGGCGCGGCGTGAGTTGGAAATGACGGCCTGCCTGCCGGACGCGGTTTCGAGGATGACGCTGACCGAATCGAAATCGCCGGCTTCGCCGATCTTCTTGTCGACCAGCACCGAGGCGTGGGCGCTGACCGCGACCGGCTCCTCGCCGAGCAGGAAGCGCGCCATGTCGAAATCGTGGATGGTCATGTCGCGGAAAATGCCGCCGGAGCGGGCGATGTAATCGAGCGGCGGAGCGCCCGGATCGCGGGACGTGATGGTGACCATCTCGACCGTGCCGATGGCGCCGTCGTCGATCGCCTTGCGCACGGCGGCGAAATGCGGGTCGAAGCGGCGGTTGAAGCCGACCATCAGCGTGGCGCCGGTCTTCTCGACCACCGCCAGGCATTTTTCGACGCGCTCGACGGAGAGGTCGATCGGCTTCTCGCAGAAGATCGCCTTGCCGGCCTTGGCGAAGCGCTCGATCAGGTCGGCATGGGTGTCGGTCGGCGTGCAGATGATGACGGCGTCGATGTCCTTGGCCTTTTCGATGGCATCGATGCTGCGCACTTCGGCGCCATAGGCAGAGGCCAGCTCGGTCGCCGCTTTCTCGAAGGCATCGGCCACGGCGACGAGTTTTGCCTGCGGGTTGGAAGCGACGGCGCGGGCATGCACCTTGCCGATGCGGCCGGCGCCGAGGAGAGCGAAGCGGAGTGTCATGGAATGTCCTTCGAGGGTGGGTTTGTAGGCCTATCCGCGCCTTGCGGCGCGGACGATTGGTTCGTCGGACGCCGTCAGGCGGCCTGCAGTTCCGCCTGGCCGGTCTTGGCGCCGGTGATGTAGGCGACGATGTCGTTGCCATCGGTGTCCTGCTTGCGCAAATTGGCGACGATACGCCCGCGGCGGAAGACGACGATGCGGTCGACCAGGTCAAACACCTGGCGCATGTTGTGGCTGACCAGGATCAACGGCTCGCCGTTCTCCTTCAGCGTGCGGATGATGTTTTCGACCTGCGCGGTCTCCTGCACGCCGAGCGCCGCGGTCGGCTCGTCCATGATGATCAGCTTGGAGGCGAAGGTCGCCGTCCTGGCGATCGCCACGCACTGGCGCTGGCCGCCCGACATGTGGCGGATGGTGCTGGAAAGGTTAGGAATCTTCACCGCCGTGCGGACAAGCGCTGCCTCGGTGGCCTTGCGCATCGCCTTGCGGTCGAGGATGGAGAAGGGGCCGAGGTTGAACAGCACCTTCTCGCGGCCGAGGAACAGGTTCGACGGCACGTCGAGATCATCAGCCAGAGCGAGGTTCTGGAACACAGTCTCGATGCCTGCCTCGCGCGCCTCGATCGGGCCGGCGAAGTTCACCTCCTTGCCGTCGAACCAGATCTTGCCACTGGTGCGCTGCTCGACGCCGGTGATCTGGCGCACGAAGGTCGACTTGCCGGCGCCGTTGTCGCCCATGATGGCGACATGCTCGCCCTTGCGCAGCTCGAAATTCGCCTCCTGCAGCGCGTGCACGCCGCCATAATGCTTGGTGAGGTTTTCGGTTTTCAGAACGATATCGGACATGGTCAAGCTCCTATCGCGCGGCGGCGCTGGCGCCATTGATCGAGAACGACCGCGCCGACGATGATCACGCCCTTGACCATCTCCTGATAGTAGGCGTCGAGGCGCAGGAAGGTGAAGCCGGAAATGATGACGCCGAAGATCAGCGAGCCGATCACGGTGCCGATGATCGAGCCGCGGCCACCCGACAGCGAAACGCCGCCGATGACCGCCATGGCGATGGCGTCGAGCTCGTACATGACGCCCATGCCGGCCTGGGCGGTGAGGTTCTTGGACGACAGCACCACCGCGGCGATCGCGGCCAAGATGCCGGCGATCGCGTAGACCAGCACCTTGTGATTGGCGATCTTGATGCCCGACATGCGCGCGGCGTCCTCGTTCGAGCCGATGGCGTAACAGTGCTTGCCGTATTTCGTGTAGGTCAGGATGAGCTGGAACAGGATCGCCAACGAGATGAAGATGACGACCGGCATCAGCCCCTTGCCGATGGCCGCGAAGCTGTCGGTCGGAAACGAGATCGGCTGGCCCTTCGACCACCATTTGGCGATGCCGCGGGCGGTGACCATCATGCCCAGCGTGGCAATGAAGGGTGGGATGCGGGTGTAGGCGATCAAGAGGCCGTTGATCAGGCCGGCGATCAGGCCGCAGCCGACAGCAACCAGCAGCGGCACGATGACCGGCAGGTCGGTCCAGCCATAATTGATGAACATCGCCTTGGGATTGGGATTGCCGTTGACGGTCGCGACCTGGGCGAAACTCATGGCGATCATGGCGGTGGCGCCGACGATCGAGCCCGAGGACAGGTCGATGCCGCCGCAGATGATGACCTGGGTGACGCCGATGGCGATGATGCCGACAATCGAGACCTGCAGGATGATGATCTGCAGGCGCTGCTCGTTGAAGAGCCCGGAAACATTCTCGCGGGTGTTGAACAGGAAGCTGTCGCCGAGGAAGACGCGGCCGACCAGCTCGAAGGCGGCGACCAGGATGACCAGGGCCAGGAACACGTTGAACTCGGCCGGCCACGGGCGCTTCTTGGCGTCGTAGCTCAGCCCGCCAATGCCATGCGATGTCTGTGACACGTCTTCTTCCTCCGTCGGGCGCAGCTGTCCGGCCTCCCGCGCGGGCGGGAGGAAAGGCGGAGCGGCGCGCTTGTTCCGATTGGACGCGCCGCCCCGTATCGAGGCGCCTCAGTTCTTCTTCAAGAACTTGTCGATGTTCGCCGGTGTCACGAGCTGGAACGGGATGTAGACCTTCTTGTCCACCTTCTCGCCCTTGGCGAGCTTGAGCGCGGCGTCGAGCGCGCCGGCGCCCTGGCCGGCGGCGTCCTGGAAGACCGTCGCATCGAGATCGCCGGCCTGCATGGCCACCAGCGCGTCCTGGGTGGCGTCGACTCCGCCGACCACGACCGACTTCATGTCGATATTGGCGGCCTTCATCGCCTGGATGGCGCCGATGGCGCTTTCGTCGTTGTTGGCGATGACGCCGTCGAAGGCCTTGCCGGACGACAGCCAGTTGGTCATCAGGTTCTGCGCCTCGTCACGCTTCCAGTTCGAGGTCTGCTTGTCGATGATCTTGATGAAGCTGCAGTCCGGCGTGGCGATGACCTCGTCGATGTCCTTGGTGCGCTGCACCGCGGCTTGGTTGGAAAGCTCGCCCATGATCACATAGACATTGGCTTCCTTCTTGCCGGCTTCCTTGAACAGGCGGCAGACCTCCTTGGTCTCGAGCGTGCCGGAATCGGCTTCGTTCGAGGCGACGAAGGCCTGGTTGTCGGGAAGCTTGTCGACATTGACCGGCTCGCGGTTGACATAGACCAGCGGGATCTTGGCCGCGGCGGCAGCGTCCGACATCGCCTGCGTGGCCGAGGTGTCGACCGGATTGACGATGATGGCGTCGACGCCCGAGGCGGCGAAGTTCTTGATTTGGTCGAGCTGCTTGGCGACGTCGTTCTGCGCGTCCTCGACCTGCAGCTCGACGCCATCCATGCCCTTGGCCTGCGCGATCATGCCGTTGCGCAGCACGGTGAGGAAGTTGTCGTCGAAAAGAGCCATCGAAACGCCGATCTTGGCGGCGAAGGCGGATGAACACATCAGCGCCGAAAGCGCGACGCCCAAAAGAAGTTTCTTCATTTTCTCCTCCACTTGGTGTCCGGCTGCACCTATTGAACCGGAATCCCCGGTTTGCCCGGGGAATCTCTCCCTGCGGCCATGCGGCGTCGCCAGTCGACTGGAACGCCTCTTCCTCCGTTCGAACAGGCGCTCCGGAACGAAAGAACCAAAAGGCCTGTTTGGTGAAATATTTATTCCATTTCGTTTCGGAAACGTCAAGGGCGATTCCGACCGGGGCGGCCGGTTTTCGATCACTATGGGCGGGGCGAGGACCAAATTCGTCGAAATTTGCGCCCTTGCCCGGGTGAACCACGATGAAAGAATCCATCAGGCTGATGGATTCTTTCACATCGGCTATATCGTGATCGGCGCGCCTAGATGTTTTCGGGCAGATAGATGTCGAAGGGCAGGAAGGTCTGCCCCGGCGCATTGGCGGCGCCGCTTTCGATGGCATGGGCCATCAGCCCGACGAGTTCGCGGCAGAGCGCCGCGAGCGGCGTCGAGATCACCATGGTGAGGATGTTGTCGGCAAGCGCCGCGCGCGAGACGGCGTTGATCTCGTTGCAGATCACGACCGGCATCTCGGCCGGGCGCGCCGTCCGCAGCGCCGAGACCGCGCCCTCCATGCCGCCGCCGGCGACATAGCAGCCGGCGAGATCGGGATGGCGGGCCAGGAGGTCGAGCATGGCGTCATGCGTCACGTCGTTGGCCTCGAGGTTGACCAGCGTCTCCATCACGGTGAAGTCGGGCGCGTGCTCGCGAAAGAATGAGCGGAAGCCGATCTCGCGCAATTCGTGGCCGTGGAAGCGATGGCTGCCGACGAAAAGCGCGACCTTGCCCGGCTTCCTGGCGGCCTTGGCGATCATCCAGGCGGCGCTGCGCCCGACCTTGCGGTTGTCGAGCCCGACATAGCCCTCGCGGATGCCGGCGGCAAAATCCGACAGCAGCGAGAAGACCGGCTGTCCCCTCGCCTTCATTGTCTCCACGACCGCCGTCAGAGTCGGATGGTCCGGACCGACGACGGCGATGGCCCTGGATTTCGCCGCAAGCCCACGCATCTGGGCGGCGATCTCATCGGGCGCCAGCGAAGCGGCGAAATCGATGGCTGCAACGCCGCGAAAACGCTGCGACTGTGCGACAGCGAGCTCGAGCTCCTTGGCGAAATCGCCATAGAAGACGTCATTGCCCCTGAGCAGCAGGAAGCCGAGCCGATATTCCGGCAATTCCTGGCGCATGCGCTGCTTGATCAGCCCGGCGGCGTGATAGCCGATCTCGGTGGCGGCGTCATAGACCCGGCGCGCCGTCTCCTCGCGCACCGGCAGACGGCTGTTCAGCACCCGGTCGACAGTGGCGACGCTGACGCCGGAGACGCGCGCGAGATCGGTAATGGTCGGGCGCTTTGCCATGAATGCTTCCTCGCTTGTCCCACTCCGGCTATCCGGCTCACCCATATCTCATTCTGATAGAAAATGATAGAAACTATCTTTGTGATGTTGAGATTATCAGATCTTGCGGCTATGCTGAAGTCCAAAGTCAGCGATCGCGCGAGCCCCGCATGGTCGGGCGCTTCGCCAAGGCTCTGACGGAGGACCCCAATGACGGCAATCACGTCTTCGGCGGCGTCGCCGCGTGACTACAGCCTGACCGGCCGGGACGCCAGGCTCGCGGTCGAGAACGGGCTCGCCGCGGCCGAGTGGTACCACACCGATATCCCGCGCAAGCAGATGAAGGAGCTGATGCAGCGCTCCGACGAGCCGGCGATCCGCGACACCATCATCTGGCTCGCCGCTTTCGTCATCAGCGCCGCGGGCGGTATCTGGTTCTGGGGCAGCTGGTGGTGCGTGCCGTTCTTCTTCGTCTACGGCACGCTTTACGGCTCCTCGACCGATTCCCGTTGGCACGAATGCGGCCACGGCACGGCCTTCCGCACGCAGTGGATGAACGACGCCGTCTACCAGCTCGCCTGCTTCATGATCATGCGCAATCCGGTGACCTGGCGCTGGAGTCATACGCGCCACCACACCGACACCATCATTGTCGGACGCGATCCCGAGATCGCCGTCATGCGCCCGCCGGACCTGTTGCGCGTGGTGCTGAACTTCTTCGGCATCGTCGACGCCTGGCATGCGATGACCGACATGCTGCGCAATGCCGCCGGCATCATCAGCCCCGCGGAAAAGACCTTCATTCCCGAACAGGAGCAGCCGAAGGCGATCCGTGTGGCGCGTATCTGGCTCGCCATCTACATCGCGACCATCGCGCTGGCGCTCTACCTGCATTCATGGCTGCCGCTGATGCTCGTCGGCCTGCCCCGCCTCTACGGCGCCTGGCATCACGTGATGACCGGCCTGCTGCAGCATGGCGGACTCGCCGAAAATGTCATCGATCACCGCCTGAACAGCCGGACGGTGCTGATGAACCCGATCAGCCGCTTCATCTACTGGAACATGAACTACCATGTGGAGCACCACATGTTCCCGATGGTGCCCTATCACGCGCTGCCCAAGCTGCACGAGATGATCAAGCACGACCTGCCGCCACCGACGCCGTCGATCCTGGCCGGCTACCGCGAGATGATCCCTGCCTTCCTGCGCCAGCTGCGCAACGAGGATTACTTCCTCAAGCGCGTGCTGCCGCCGACGGCAAAGCCCTACCGGGAAGAATTGCACAACGACAGCCCGGTGGCGGCAGCGGCCGAGTGAGCTGCCGAAGGCTGACCAGGAATTTCACGAGGACGAGATGAGCGACTGGGTCGAGGCCTGCGCGGCCGGGGATATCGACGAAGAGGACGTGATGCGGTTCGACCATGCCGGACGCACCTTCGCCATCTACCGCAGCCCAGACGACGAGTACTTCGCCACCGACGGCCTGTGCACGCATGAAAAGGTGCATCTGGCGGACGGGCTCGTGATGGACGACATCATCGAATGCCCCAAGCACAATGGTCGCTTCAACTACAAGACCGGCGACGCGCGCGGCGCGCCGGTTTGCGTGAATCTCAGGACTTATCCGGTCAAGGTCGATGCCGGAAAGGTCCTGATCCAGGTCGGATGACGGCGATGCCGGGGATGGTGATCATTGGTGCGGGCGAGTGCGGCGGGCGCGCCGCGCTTGCGCTCCGCGATCTCGGTTATGACGGGCCGGTGACACTGGTCGGCGACGAGCCGCATCTGCCCTATGAGCGACCGCCGCTGTCGAAGGACGCGATGACCGGTGAGGCTCCGGGCATCAAGGCGATCGCCACAGAGGAGCTCTTCGCCGAACGCGCGATCCGGCACATCCATTCCGTCCGGGCCGTCGCGATCGACCGCGCGGCCCATATCGTGCAGCTGTCGGACGGCTCTTCGCTTGCCTACGACAAGCTGCTGCTGGCCACCGGCTCCGTGCCGCGGCAGTTGCCGATGCCAGGCCTTGGGTCGCGCTGCGTCTATCTGAGGACCTTCAGCGACGCGTTCGCCATCCGTGCCCATCTCGGTGCGGAAAGGCGCATCGCCGTCATCGGCGGTGGGTTCATCGGGCTGGAGCTTGCCGCCTCGGCGCGCAAGCTCGGCGCCACGGTCACCGTCATCGAGGCGCAGCCGCGCATCCTGAGGCGCGGCGTGACGGCCGAGATCGCGGAGATCATTCACAAGGCGCATGAGGCCGAGGGCGTCCCGATCCGCACCGGCCAGGGGATCGCCGCGATTGCCGATGACGGCAAGGACGTCGCCATCACGCTGGCCGACGGACAAAGGATCGTTGCCGATCTCGCGGTGATCGGCATCGGCGCCGTGCCGGTGACGGCGCTTGCCGCCGAAGCGGGGCTCGCGATCGACAATGGCATCGCCGTCGACGAGCATTTGCGCACCGCCGACCCGGATATCTTCGCCGCCGGCGATTGCTGCTCGTTTCCGCTGGCGATCTATGGCGGCCGTCGCGTGCGGCTGGAGGCCTGGCGCAACGCCCAGGAACAAGGCGCATTGGCCGCCAGGAACATGATGGGCGCCAACGAGGCGCATGGCGCCGTGCCTTGGTTCTGGTCGGATCAGTACGGCCTGACCTTGCAGATCGCCGGGCTTCCCGACGAGGGCAAGAGCATCGTGCGGCGCGACCTCGACGACGGCGCCTTCATTCTGTTCCATCTGGCGGAGGACGGCAGGCTGGTCGCCGCCAGCGGCATCGGCCCCGGCAATGCGGTGGCGCGCGATATCCGCCTGGCGGAGATGCTGATCGCCAAGCGGGGGAAGCCGGCGCCGGAAGCGCTCGGCTCGCAGGCGGTCAAGCTGAAGTCGCTGCTGGCAGCTTGAGGTCTGGTTAGAAAAGCGCCTTCAGCTCGTCCAGCTTGTCGTTGACCAGCCAGCCGTAATAGTTCTCCTCGGGCAGCTTTTCCGGTTCGCCGGCGGCGCGGCGTCTGTCGTTCTCGGCCTTCAGCGCATAGGCGCGCTGCTCGGGGTTGCCGACATTGTAGAGCGTGGCGGTAAGCCCCGGATTGTGGGAGATGTCGAAGCCGGCGATGCTGCGATAGGCGTCGATCGACTTCCTGATGGTCGCTGCAACGTAAGGCAGCGTCAGGTCCGGGTCCATGATGGTCTTGTAGACCGCATTGGGATCCTCGACATCAAGCTTCGGCAGGCCGGAGACCTTGTGCACGAGATCGCTCATCTGCAGCGCGGTCAGCGGGTTCAACTGGCCGAGACCGAAGGTCTGGCCGGCATAATAGGGCTGGAAGAAGGTTGCGCCGAAGCGGTCGTTGGGGAAGCTTGTGCCGCCGACGGTCTTGCCGCGAAAGGCATGGTTCCACACCTGCTCGCGGCATTCCCACAGATCGTAGCTGTCGTCCATGCCGGCGCATTTCTTGAATTCCGGCCGCTGAACGAAATCGCCGACATCCTCGCCCTCATAGGCGAAGGTCAGCTTGCTCGACAGATAGGACATCGCCTTGACGTAGTAGGTCTGCAGGCGGTCATAGGCGTCGACATTGTAGGTGTGCTCGCCGACGATGGCGCCGACGATATGCATCGGATCGATACCGTAGGCAGCCGCCACCTTCCTGATCTTGCCGCGCAGCTCGGCATCGTTCTGCAGCAACGCGTAGACTTTACGGTACTTGGCCTGGAAGGTGGTGTTGGTTGCCTGGGTGCGCCGGCTGGACGCGCCCGGAATGTCCGGCTGCACGGCGTTGCGATTGCCCGGAGGCACCATGGTCGCGGCATCGGCGATCGTCACCGCCGCCGCCAAAGCGATGCCCAGAAAAAGCAGGATATATTTCTTCATGCCGCCGCCTTTGAATTCGCGGCAAACTAGGAAAAGCGCACGACAGAGTCGAGAGAAGGCGCGGTCAAACCGGATCGAAAGGCGGCCAGATGGTACCGTCTGGCCACACTGCAGGTTTTAGATAAAGGACCGTCACCAAGAGATCAGCCGCCGTTAAATTGCCGAGCCGGCGGATATCGGTCAACGGCATTAATCCGAGCCAGCTGAGAGCTGCTCCAGGGTCATGCAGAGATTGGCGATTTCACGGGGAGCCTTCTGGTGCAGCACTCGTACAAGGCGTTCATCCGCGGTCACAAAGCGACAGTTTCGGCTCATCGCAAGGCAGACATACATGCAGTCATAGGCCGGATGACCGATATCCGTCGCCAGTTCGGTCGCTTTGGCGAGCAATCCCCGCATGCCGAACAATTCGATATCGCTACGCTCCAGCAAGCTTGCGGCCATCTTCGCCTCTTCGCGACTGACTTCACCGCGCAGGACCTTCTTCCAGAGAATGTTGGCGCACTCAACGATCAGCAGTTCCGGCGCCGCGAAGCGTCGACCATGCCGCAAGCCAAGTGCCAGAGACGTACCCTCCTCCTCGACCACCCATTTGACAGCGATGCTGGCGTCTACGACGAGCGTTTCCGTCACCGTTCGTCACGTCCTTCGCGCAGCAGCACTTCGGAGGGTGTCTGCTTTCGCTGCGCGGTGAGCCGCCGCAGCCGGGCGGCCAGTTCATCGAACGAGGGCTCGCTCTCATTTTCCAGCGCCTGCCTGAGGATTTCACGGTGCTCGGCCTCAGCCGAGCGCCCATGCCGGGCGGCACGCATCTTCAGCTTGGCGATCAAGTCGTCATCCAGATTGCGGACGTGCAGATTTCCGGCCATACGCCTTCCATGCTCTCATTGAGAGCAATGATAGCATTGGGCCAGCATCCAATCAAGACCCGCGCTGGGCGCGGCAGACATCCGTCCCATGCGCCAACGAGCGAGAAGGAAGGATAGCTGCCGCCGGCGGCGGAGCTACAGGATGAAGCGCGACAGGTCGGTGTTGCGCGACAGGTCGCCGACATGCTTCTCGACATAGGCGGCGTCGATGACGACTTGGGTGCCGTTGCGGTCCGGCGCGTCGTAGGAGATCTCGTCCAGCACGCGCTCCATGACCGTCTGCAGGCGCCGTGCGCCGATGTTCTCGACGCTGGCGTTGAGGTCGACGGCGATGCCGGCCAGCGAATCGATGGCGTCGTCGGTGAAGCTCAGCTCGACGCCCTCGGTCTTCATCAGCGCGATATACTGCTTGATGAGGCTGGCCTCGGTCTCGGTGAGGATGCGGACGAAATCCGCCTTCTCCAGCGCGCGCAGCTCGACGCGGATCGGCAGGCGGCCCTGCAATTCCGGCAGCAAGTCTGACGGCTTCGAGACGTGGAAGGCGCCGGAAGCGATGAACAGGATATGGTCGGTCTTGATCGGCCCGTATTTGGTCGCGACCGTGGTGCCTTCGACCAGCGGCAGCAGGTCGCGCTGCACGCCCTCGCGCGACGGGCCGCCCGAAATGTCGCTCCTGGCCGCGATCTTGTCGATCTCGTCGAGGAAGACGATGCCGTCGTTCTCGGCCGAGTCCAGCGCGCGACGCACGACCTCGTCCTGGTCGAGCAGCTTGTCGGACTCGTCGTTGACGAGCAGCGCGTAGGAATCGCGCACCGTCGTCTTGCGGGTCTTGGTCCTGCGGCCGCCCATCGCCTTCGACAGCATGTCGTTGATGTTGAGCACGCCGACATTGGCGCCCGGCATGCCGGGGATCTCGAAGCCTGGCATGCCGCCATTGCCGGTGTCGGCCACCTCGATCTCGATCTCCTTGTCGTCGAGCTCGCCGTCGCGCAGCTTCTTGCGGAAAGAATCGCGCGTGGCCGGGCTCGCCGTCTTGCCGACCAGGGCTTCCAGCACGCGCTCCTCGGCGTTGATCTGGGCGCGCGCGGCGACATCCTCGCGCATCTTTTCGCGGGTCAGGCCGATGGCGACCTCGACGAGGTCGCGCACGATCTGCTCGACATCGCGGCCGACATAGCCGACCTCGGTGAACTTGGTCGCCTCGACCTTGACGAAGGGCGCGCCGGCGAGCCGCGCCAGGCGGCGCGAGATCTCGGTCTTGCCGACGCCGGTCGGGCCGATCATCAGGATGTTCTTCGGCATCACCTCTTCGCGCATCTGGCCTTCCAGCTGCTGGCGGCGCCAGCGGTTGCGCAAGGCGATGGCCACGGCGCGCTTGGCGTCCTTCTGGCCGATGATGAAGCGGTCGAGTTCCGAAACGATTTCGCGGGGAGAAAAGGTGCTCATATTACTCAAATTCCACTTTGCCACTGCCTGATGGACTCGAACGGATGCAGCAGCATGATCACGTTGAGCGTCAGATTGTCCCGGATGATGTAGCCCGTGCCGAGCTCGAAGATGAGCGCCAGGGCCACGATCACCCATATAGGTAGCTTTCGCGCCATCACAAATCCCAGCACCATGAACAGCGTGTCGGACACCGAGTTGATGATCGAATCGCCGTAATAATTCAGCGAGATGGTGCCGGCGCGGTAGCGCTCGATGATGAAGGGGCTGTTCTCCAGGATCTCCCAGCCGCCTTCGATGAGGACGGCGAAGGCGAGCCTCAACCCGACCGGCGAGCGCGGGAACAGCGCCCAGGCCAGCGCATAGAACAGGAAGCCGTGGATGATGTGCGAGAAGGTGTACCAGTCGGCGATGTGCTGGGAATTCTCCGAGCTGTTGACCACGCCGTGCCAGAGCTTGACGTAGCCGCAGGTGCAGATCGGCGGATGCCCCATGCCGTATAGGGTGCCCGCCTGGAACACGATCAAGGCGAGCACCAGCAGCAGGCCCATGCGCCAGCTGTCCTCATAGGCGGAAAGAGTCTTGTCCTCAGGCGCGGTCATTCGTCAGTCCCCCAGATCTTCATCGTCGTCTTCGTCCGCATCGACGGCCATCAGCACGACGTCCCCATATTGCGAATGCCTGTGGCCGATCGGCCTGAAGCCGGCCTTCTCATAGGCGCGGATGGCGCGGCCGTTGTCGGGATGCGGGTCGATGATGACGCGCGGCGCGCCTTCCCCGAACAGTTCCTCGACGAACTGGCTCAGGATTGCCGAGCCATGGCCGACACCGACCAGCTCCGGCGGGCCGATCGTAAGATCGACGCCCAGCGTGCCGAAGGGCTGGTCGGCGTAAGGATGGTCGTCCTCCAGATGCGGATCATAGCTCTGCAGATAGGCGATCGGCCTGCCGTCGAGCTCGACGATCAGCGGCTCCACCGAGACCGAATCCATATGCTCGCGGATCTCGGCGATTTCCTTGTCCGGATCGTCCCAACACTCAGCGACATGCGGCTCGCGCAGCCACCTGGCGATCAACGCCAGATCCTTCTCGGTGACCGGCCGAAAATCGTAGCTATGCTGCTGAGTGACCATGACCTTATCCAAAAACCGGCTCCCACTTTTTGGGATCATGGTCGGCAAGCTCAAGCGGCATCGAGCGTTTCGACAACAAAATTGTTGTTGGTGTAGACGCAGATGTCGGACGCGATCTGCATGGCCTTGCGGGCGATCTCCTCGGCGTCCTTGTCGGTGTCGATCAGCGCGCGGGCCGCGGCCAGGGCGTAATTGCCGCCGGAGCCTATGGCCATCACGCCATGCTCGGGTTCCAGCACGTCGCCATTGCCGGTCAGCGCCAGCGAGACCGACTTGTCGGCGACCAGCATCATGGCTTCCAGGCGGCGCAGGTAACGGTCGGTGCGCCAGTCCTTGGCGAGCTCGACGCAGGCGCGCGTCAGCTGATCGGGATATTGCTCGAGCTTGGCTTCGAGCCGCTCCAAGAGGGTGAAGGCGTCGGCAGTGGCGCCGGCGAAGCCGGCAATGACGCTGCCTCCCTTGCCGATGCGGCGCACCTTGCGGGCGTTGCCCTTCATGATGGTCTGGCCAAGGCTGACCTGGCCGTCGCCGGCGATCACGACCTTGTTGCCCTTGCGCACGCTGATGATGGTCGTGGCGTGCATGGTGAGTTCATTCGACATTTTGAGCTCCGATTCGCGCTATCCCTTGAAGGCGATTGGCGCGGTACGAGTGAGTTGGATGGGCCATATGTATGCATAAGGCCAATGATTGCAAACCGCCCCGCGGCGAAGGCCGATAGTGGCCGGAATGGCAACTGGCAATCGCCGGATCATGCTGATAGAAGGCTTTCGTTTTCAAGCCCGGGGCCCCGATCAGGGCAATAAGGACACGACGATGACGCGTTCGGCCGAAGTCAGCCGCAAGACCAGGGAAACCGAGATTTCGGTCTCGGTCCATGTCGACGGCAAGGGCAAGGCCGACATTTCGACCGGCGTCGGCTTCTTCGACCATATGCTCGACCAGCTGTCGCGCCACTCGCTGATCGACATGACCATCAAGGCCAAGGGCGACCTGCATATCGACGACCACCACACGGTCGAGGATACGGGGATCGCGATCGGCCAGGCGCTGAGCAAGGCGTTGGGCGAGCGGCGCGGCATCATGCGCTACGCCTCGATCGACCTTGCCATGGACGAGACGCTGACCCGCGCGGCGATCGACGTGTCCGGCCGGCCGTTTCTGGTCTGGAACGTCGGCTTCTCCTCGCCGAGGATCGGCACGTTCGATACCGAACTGGTGCGCGAGTTCTTCCAGGCTCTGGCGCAGAATGCCGGCATCACGCTGCATGTGACCAACCATTACGGCGCCAACAACCATCATATTGCCGAGACCTGCTTCAAGGCGGTGGCGCGCGTGCTGCGGGCAGCACTCGAGCCAGATCCGCGCCAGCCGGATGCCGTGCCTTCCACCAAGGGATCGCTGAAAGGATAGGCTATGGCGATCTATGTCGTGATGGAGCCGCCGGCCGGCAAAAAAGCCGAGGACGTCCATTTTGTGCGCGACAGCTTCACCTGGCTCGGTTTCCTGTTCTCGCCGCTCTGGCTCGCCTGGAACCGGCTGTGGATCGAGGCGGTGTTGGCCTTCGTCGTCATGGCGGTGTTGTCGGCGCTCGGTGAGAGGCTCGGGCTCGAATGGGCCGGATCAATGCTGTCACTGCTGGTCTCGCTCTATGTCGGCTTCGAAGGCCAGGCCCTGCGCATCGCGACTCTGCGGCGGCGCGGCTGGCGCGAATGGGGCGTGGTCGAGGCCGGCGATCTCGCCGATGCCGAGATACGCTTTGCGGCGGAGGTCGATGACCATGAGCCAGAGCCAACGCCAATGCCGCGCATCATACCGGACGCGTCGCTGGCGCGACCGCCGCAAACCGGCATGGCGCTGGGCCTGACCCATACGCCTGGAAGGCCCTGACATGCGGGTAGCCATCATCGACTACGGCTCGGGCAATCTGCGCTCGGCCACCAAGGCTTTCGAGCGCGCCGCGCGCGAGGGAGGCATTGCAGCGACGATCGAGCTGACGGCCGATGCCGAGCGGGTGCGTTCCGCCGACCGCATCGTGCTGCCGGGCGTCGGCGCCTATGCCGACTGCGCCGCCGGCCTGCACGCGGTGCCAGGCATGTGGGAGGCGGTGGAGGAAGCGGCAATCGCCAAGGGGCGGCCGTTCCTCGGCATCTGCGTCGGCATGCAGTTGATGTCGCAACGCGGGTTGGAAAAGACCATCACCAAGGGCCTTGGCTGGATCGCCGGCGACGTCAAGGAGATTCAGCCCTCCGATCCAACGCTGAAAATCCCGCAGATCGGCTGGAACACGATCGACCTTATCCGCCCCCATCCGCTGTTTTCCGGCATCGAGACCGGCCCGAGGGGACTGCACGCCTATTTCGTCCATTCCTATCATCTGGACGCGAAGAACCCGGACGAGGTGCTGGCGGTTGCCGACTATGGCGGCCCGGTGACGGCGGCGGTCGCCCGCGACAACCTCGCCGGCACGCAGTTCCATCCCGAGAAGAGCCAGGCGCTCGGCCTGGCGCTGATCACCAATTTCCTGAAATGGAGGCCCTGAAAATGAGCAGGAAGGGCTATTGGATGGCGATGATCGATGTCCGCGATCCCGACGTCTACAAGCAGTATATCGAAGCGAATGCCGTCGCCTTCGCGAAATACGGGGCGAAATTCGCGGTCCGCGCGGGCCGCTACGAGAGCCCGGAAGGACCGACCGGCAACCGTCACGTGCTGGTGGAGTTCGAGTCCTACGACAAGGCAATCGAATGCTATCATTCGCCTGAATATCAGCACGCCTCGAAATTCCGGCTCGCCGCTTCGACCGGTCATTTCGTCATCGTCGAGGGCGACTGACCCATGATCCTGTTTCCAGCCATAGACCTCAAGGACGGCAAATGCGTGCGCCTGAAACACGGCGACATGGCCACCGCCACGATCTATAATGACGACCCCGCCGCGCAGGCACGGGCCTTCGAGGACCAGGGCTTCGAGTGGCTGCATGTCGTCGACCTCAACGGCGCCTTCAAGGGCCAGAGCGTCAACAGCGCCGCGGTCGGGGCTATCCTCAGGGCGACGAAGAACCCGGTGCAGCTCGGCGGCGGAATCCGCACCTTGCCGCAGATCGAAGACTGGCTGGACCGCGGCCTGACGCGCGTCATCCTCGGCACCGTGGCCGTGCGCGAACCCGAACTCGTCAAGGAAGCGTGCAAGGCTTTTCCGGGAAAAATCGCAGTCGGCATCGACGCCAAGGGCGGCAAGGTGGCCGTCGAGGGCTGGGCCGAAGCCTCCGAGCTCGGCGTCATCGAGCTGGCCAGGAAATTCGAGGGCGCCGGCGTTGCCGCTATCATCTACACCGACATCGACCGCGACGGCGTGCTGACCGGCATCAACTGGGATTCGACCATCGACCTCGCGGAAGCGGTTTCCATTCCCGTGATCGCATCCGGCGGCCTCGCCTCGATTGCCGACATCGTGCGCATGACCATGCCCGACGCGCAAAAACTCGAAGGCGCGATCTCGGGCCGCGCCCTATATGACGGACGTATCGACCCGGCCGAGGCACTGGCGATCCTGCGCGGCGAACGGGCGGAGGCAGAATAGTGAACATCTCGATCATCCTGGCATCCTATGACAGCGGCCACTTCCACGGTGGCTGCGGCCAGGGCCCGGACGCGCTCATCTCGGGCGGGCTGGCCGAGGCGCTGAAGCTCGCCGGCCACGACGTCGAGGTGAACGACATCGGCAAGGTGGTCGAGGACGAAGAAGAGCGCGAGATCGGCACCGGCTTTGCCGTCTGCAACGCCGTTTCAGGCGAAGTTCGCATGGCGCTGGACAAGAAGCGGTTTCCGATCGTGCTGGCCGGCAACTGCCTGACCGCCGCCGGCGCCGTGGCAGGCGCCGGCGCCGACGCCATCATCTGGGCCGACCAGCATGGGGACCTCAACACGCCGGAGACCACCACAACGGGCTTCCTCGACGGCATGGCGCTGGCCACCGTGCTCGGCCTCTGCTGGCGGCGGATGGCGAACCAGATCCCCGGCTTCAAGCCAGTCGATCCGTCGCGCAGCGTCCTAGTCAACGCGCGCGACCTCGACGCCGCCGAAAGAGAACTGCTGGAAAAGCTGCCGATCGTCCGGACCGAATGCCCCGACTGGAAGAGCGCTGCGCAGAGACTGAAAGCCGACGGCGCACGCCCGGTCCACATGCATGTCGATCTCGACGTGCATGACCCCGAGAAGCTGCAGGCCAACCGCTACACCACGCCCGGCGGCCCGGTGCCGGAGCAAGTGCGCATGGCGATGTGCGGCCTTGCCGGTCCGCTTGCCATCGCCGGGCTCACCATTTCCGCCTACGATCCGGCCTTCGACCCCAAGGGCGACGTGCCGCCGCTGGTCGGCGAGCTGGTGGTCGACCTGCTGTCCACCCTGGAAAGCAAGTGATGCTGAAAGCCCGCGTCATCCCCTGCCTGGACGTCAAAAACGGCCGCGTGGTCAAGGGCGTCAATTTCGTCGACCTCATCGACGCCGGCGATCCGGTCGAAGCCGCCAAGGCTTATGATGCCGCGGGCGCCGATGAGCTGTGCTTCCTCGACATCACCGCCTCGTCGGACAATCGCGAGACGATCTTCGACGTGGTCGCCCGGACCGCCGAGCAATGCTTCATGCCGCTCACCGTCGGCGGCGGCGTGCGCCAGGTGGCCGATATCCGCAAGCTGCTTCTGGCCGGCGCCGACAAGGTGTCGATCAACACGGCGGCGGTGAAGAACCCCGATTTCGTCACGGAGGCCGCCGACAAGTTCGGCAACCAGTGCATCGTCGTGGCCATCGACGCCAAGAAGGTGTCGGCGGCCGGCGAGGCCGACCGCTGGGAGATCTTCACCCATGGCGGTCGCGAGAAGACGGGCATCGACGCGGTCGACTTCGCCGCACGCATGGTCGATCGCGGCGCCGGCGAGATCCTGCTGACCTCGATGGACCGCGACGGCACGAAGGCCGGCTACGACATCGCGCTGACCCGCGCCGTCGCCGACGCGGTGCGCGCGCCGGTCATCGCTTCGGGCGGCGTCGGAACGCTCGATCACCTGGTCGAAGGCATCCGCGACGGCCATGCTGGCGCCGTGCTTGCCGCCTCGATCTTCCATTTCGGCACTTACTCGATCGCCGAGGCCAAGGCATACATGGCCAAGGCCGGCCTGCCGATGCGGCTGGACTCGGCCGCCCATCGGGCTTAAAGCATGATCCCGCAAGGTTGGGGACCGGTTTTCGGAAAAGATCATGCTTAAACAAGCAGATAGATGACCGACATGGCTCAATTTTCGCTCGCCGAGCTGGAAACGATCATCCATCAGCGCGCCCATTCCGGCGACCCGGACTCATGGACGGCGAAACTGTTCGCCAAGGGCATGGACAAGGCGGCGCAGAAGCTCGGCGAGGAGGCTGTGGAAGCCGTGATCGCCGCCGTCCGCGGCGACAAGCAGGCCCTCGTTTCGGAAAGCGCGGATCTTCTGTATCATTGGCTGGTCGTGCTCGGCATCGCGGGCGTTCCGTTGGACGACGTGCTCAAGGAGCTCGAGGGCCGCACCGGCCGCTCGGGGGTTGCCGAAAAGGCGTCCCGCCCCCGGGTTTGACGCCCGGGGCACACGGCGAGGAGGGCAGGAAACCCGATGGACCAGCTGACTCCGACCGAGAAGTATTCCCCTTATCGCTTCTTCTCCGCCGAGCAATGGTCGCAGTTCCGCGCCGACACGCCGCTGACGCTGACCGAGGACGAGATCGACCGGCTGCGCTCGCTCAATGACCCGGTCAACCTCGAAGAGGTCAAGCGCATCTACCTGTCGCTTTCCCGCCTGCTCTCGGCGCATGTCGAGGCGAGCCAGCTGCTGTTCAGGCAGCGCCAGGCCTTCTTCAAGGCGCAGGACATCGTCAAGACGCCTTTCATCATCGGCATCGCCGGTTCGGTCGCGGTCGGCAAGTCGACCACGGCGCGTGTGCTGAAGGAGCTTCTGGCGCGCTGGCCGTCGAGCCCCAAGGTCGATCTCATCACCACCGACGGCTTCCTGCTGCCCAATGAGATCCTGCGCCGCGAGAACCTCATGGAGCGCAAGGGATTTCCCGAGAGCTACGATGTCGGCGCGCTGCTGAGATTCCTGTCCGGCATCAAATCGGCGCAAGGCAGCGTCCGCGCGCCGGTCTACTCGCACCTGACCTATGACGTCATCCCCGGCGAGTTCGTCACCATCGACCGTCCCGACATCCTGATCTTCGAAGGCATCAACGTGCTGCAGCCGGGCAAGCTGCCGAAGGACGGCAAGATCGTGCCGTTCTTGTCAGACTTCTTCGATTTCGCCATCTATATCGATGCCGACGAGAAGCTGATCCACCAATGGTACATCCAGCGCTTCATGCGGCTGCGCGAGACCGCCTTCCGCAATCCGGACTCCTTCTTCCACCGCTATTCGCAGCTTTCCGAGGATGCCGCGCGGGCCATTGCTGAGGGGCTTTGGGCCAATATCAACCTGAAGAACCTGCGCGAGAACATCCTGCCGACCAGGGCGCGGGCCGATCTCATCCTGCGCAAAGGCGCCAACCATTTGATCGAGGAAGTGGCGCTGAGGAAGCTGTGAGGCCGCGCCCGACGCCGGATCGCCATTCTTCACATCTGCGAGGCAGCTCCTTCGCGCCACGATCCAATCTGGATCGCTGAAAATTCGGGACGCGGAAGCCCTCTTCCTTGCGCTATGCCAGACGGAAAATCGCCGGGGCAGTTGCCCCAGAACGGCTGCGCCCTGAACCGCTACGCCAGCGACGGCTTTGCGGAGATTTCAGCCTTCCGGCTTCCCGTCCATTTCGTAGACAGCATCCACGCGCGAGAAACAATGGCACCAGGACGGCAACGCAATATCCGCCCCAGGTGAAGTAATGCGTGACGAAAGGCCAGAGCCAGCAAATCGCGAGTATCAGCCGGGGCGGCCTTGACGTCATCGCGGCCAGCATGGCGACAGCGACGGCCAGACCGATCGTGTCGTAGGTGTAGCCGTAGGGCGTGGCAAGGATCGCAAGGACAGCGGTCAGCGCCACGCGTTCCTGATGCGAGACCTGGCGCCCCGGCCGCCAGAGCCAGACCGCTATGGCGATGGAAATGATAGTCGCGACCGCCTGGGCGCCATAGGCGGCGGTTAGCCCGAAGCCGAGCGCCCTCGCCGTGAAGAACAACGTTATCGCATTATACTGATAAGGCTGCGGATAAGGCGCCTCCATGATCGCCGTCATCAAGGGACGGGTTTCGGTCAGGAACAGCCGCCGTTCTGACCGAATATCGAGTTCCAGATAACGGCGGGACTGAGGACGACCGCCAGTTCCACCAGCGCTCCGAGTTTCAGCGGCCGGATTGCCAGCCACAGACACAGAACGGTCCCGAACGTCCAGACCAGAAAGGCGGGCAGGATCGGCAGGGTCGCGAGCGGGACGCCGAGCAAGAGGATGTTCGGCGGATAGCTCCATTCCTGATTTGGAAGGTCGGGCGAGAACATGCCGCGCAACGCCGCGCGGTAGGCGTCCGCATCGAAAAGCACGGCAACATGGCCGTCGATGGCCAGGCGGGAGCCGGCCCAGAGATTGGTGAAATCCCAGTAGGGCAGCCTGTGCGATAGCTCGGAAAACCCTCTGCCGTCGAGGTTCCACAACATGCTCAGGTAGACCTCGGCCATCCAGATACCGATCATCGATACGACCGTGACCATTGCCACGTCCAAGAGGCTTCGGGTCCTGATCCAGTTCGGTTCCATGGCGATCTCGATTTGGCAACCGCGCTTGTAGCGTGGGTGTCCTTAAAATCGCGTTGCCCCCGGACATGGTCAGCCAGGCACCGTCACCCGCCGCAGCGTCAGATTGATGCGGCCGCCATTCTTCAACAGCGCCGATGTCGCCGGATAGATGCGATCGACGCCATGGAAGGCGAGGCGCCCCTCGCCGCCGAGCACGACGACGTCGCCGCTCTTCAGCCTGAACGATTTGGTGCCGCCTTCGCGCGTGTTCTGGCCGACCCGGAACAGGCAGTCGTCGCCCAGCGAGACCGACACAACGGGCGCGTCAAAATCCTGCTCGTCGCGATCCTGGTGCAGACCCATCCTGGCGTCCGCCGCATAGAAGTTGACAAGACAGGCCTCGGGCGGATGCGGGTAAGCCGAGACTTCGCGCCACAATTGCAGCAGCGCCTCGGGGATCGGCGGCCAAGGCTCGCCGGTCACCGGATGCGTCGGCTGGTAGCGGTAGCCGCGCTCCTTGTCGGTCACCCAGCCAAGCGCGCCGCAATTGGTCATGCGCACGCTCATCTGCTTGCCGGTGCGCGGCATGGCGGGCACGTAGAGGGGTGCGGCCTGCACCACGCGCCGGATCTCCTTGACCAGCGCTTCCTGGGCGGGGCGAGCGATGTAGCCCGGCATGTGGCGGACGCCTTTGGGCAGAACGAGCATGGATCGATCCGATCAATTGGCCCGAAAGCATGCCACCGAAGGAAGAGTTCCGCGACCCGAAAACGGCCGCTCGTTTCCGGCATGCTGTTCTCAGTCGCTGTCGACGCGACCGCGCAGCTTCTTCACCGTCGACCGGCCTGCCTTGCTCTTGAGGCGGCGCTCCACGGCGCCTTTGGACGGCCTGGTCTTCTTGCGCGGCGGCGGTGGCGGCTCGGCCGCCTTGGCGACCAGCGCGGTCAGGCGCGCCCGCGCGTCGGCGCGGTTCTGCTCCTGGGTGCGGAACCGGCCGGCCTCGATGACGATGACGCCGTCCTTGGTGGCGCGCTGGCCGGCAAGCTTGATCGCGCGGACGCGGACCCGCTCGCTAAGGCCCGAAGCGTTCGCCGCGTCGAAGCGCAACTGTACGGCGGTGGCTACCTTGTTGACGTTCTGGCCGCCCGGGCCGGACGAGCGGATGAAGTCCTCATGCAGGTCGCCCGCATGGATGACCGCTTCGCCTGATATGATGATGTCGTCGTCGCTCGCCATGGAGCACTCATGACGCGACGGCTGCAAAAAGAAAAGGCCCGGCGCAGGGGGCTTCACCGTTTCACGGAAACGGCGAATCCTCCCTGGCTCTCAATGTTGACGCAATTCCGGACGGAAAACCGTTTTGCACTTTTCCTGGAATTGCGCTGGCCGGGCCCTGGAGGTGAGGACGCTCGAGGCAGCGATTATTCCGCCGCCTCCTGCAGGCGCGGCGCTGCGCCCAGGATGGTGGCGTCGACGTGACGCTCGAACTTCTCGAAATTGGTCGCGAACATGTTGACCAGCTTCGCCGCCTGGCGGTCGTAGCCGGCCTTGTCCGCCCAGGTCGAGCGCGGGTCGAGAATGGCGCCGTCGACACCCGGAACCGCCACCGGCACCTCGAAGCCGAAATTGGCGTCGGTGCGGAACTCGGCCGACTTCAGCGAACCATCGAGCGCGGCGCCCAGAAGAGCGCGCGTCACCTTGATCGGCATGCGGCGGCCGGTGCCGTAGGCGCCGCCGGTCCAGCCGGTGTTGACCAGCCAGCAATCGACCTTGTGCTCGGCGATCAGCTCGCGCAGCAGATTGCCGTATTCCGAGGGATGGCGCGGCATGAAGGGGGCGCCGAAGCAGGTCGAGAAGGTCGCCTCCGGCTCGGTGACGCCCTTTTCCGTGCCGGCGACCTTGGCGGTGTAACCGGACAGGAAGTGATACATCGCCTGCGCCGGGGTCAATTTGGCGATCGGCGGCATCACGCCGAAAGCGTCGGCGGTCAGCATGATGATGTTCTTCGGATGGCCTGCGCGGCCGGTCTTCGAGGCGTTGGGGATGAAGTCCAGCGGATAGGCGCAGCGCGTGTTCTCGGTGAGGCTGCCGTCATTGAAATCCGGCACGCGGCCGGCATCGAGCACGACATTCTCCAGCACCGTGCCGAAGCGCTGCGTTGTGGCGAAGATCTCAGGCTCGGCCTCGGCCGACAGCCGGATCGTCTTGGCGTAGCAGCCGCCCTCGAAATTGAAGACGCCGTGCGGGCCCCAGCCATGCTCGTCGTCGCCGATCAGCGTGCGCGACGGATCCGCCGACAGCGTCGTCTTGCCGGTGCCGGACAGGCCGAAGAACACCGCCGCGTCGCCGGCCGGGCCTTCATTGGCGGAACAGTGCATGGGCATCACGCTCTTTTGCGGCAGCAGGTAGTTCAGCATGGTGAATACCGACTTCTTCATCTCGCCGGCATAGGACGTGCCGCCGATCAGCACGATCTTGCGGATCAGGTCGACCGCGATCACGGTTTCGGTGCGGGTGCCGTGACGCGCCGGATCGGCGCGGAAGGACGGCAAATCGATGATCGTCATGTCGGGGAGGAAGCGCTCGAGCTCCGCGGCTTGCGGGCGGATCAAAAGGTTGCGGATGAAAAGCGAGTGCCAGGCGAATTCGGTGATGACCCGGGTCGGCAGCTTGAGGTCGGCGTCGGCGCCGCCGATCAGGTCCTGAACATAGAGATCCTTGTCCGCCGCGTGGGCGCGGAAGTCGAAAAGCAGCGACTCGAACTGGGCGGGCGAGATCGCCTTGTTGTTGTCCCACCAGACATGCGGCTCGGTCGCCTCGTCGCGCACGACGAATTTGTCCTTCGGCGAACGCCCGGTGTGCTGACCGGTCTCGGCGACCAGCGCGCCTTGCGCGGTCAGCCTCGCCTCGCTGCGCCGGATCGCTTCCTCGTAGAGTTCGGCCGCGCCGAGATTGTAGCGCACCATGCCCGTGGTCTTTAGGCCGATCGCGTCAATAGCGCAGTCGGGGTTGCGTTTGCCGGCTTCCGACATCAAATTTCCTCTCTGGATTTGGCCGCATGTGACGGGGATTTCACTGAGCCCGTGCCGGGGGCTGTCAGGTTCAGAACCAGAAAAGCCGAATGATATCAAATCATTAATCGATTTAAAAAATTTGAAAGTTGTTTAAATCGTTTATATGTGCAAAAGTCGCGGACGTTGCCCAAAGGATTGGCAGACTCCAATCGTCCAATCCCGTTATGGGTGCGATGGTGTGTAGCGGCAGGCCGCCCGTGACTTCGGACAGGGCCCGTGCCACATTTTGTACCCAATTTGTCCTGCAAAAGCCCCTTCTCGACGACAGAAGGGACAGCTCATGAGGGAGCCGCTTGAAATGGCAACAATCGCGCTTGTCGACGACGACCGCAACATCCTGACCTCGGTGTCGATCGCGCTCGAATCCGAGGGCTACCGGGTCGAAACCTACACCGACGGCGCGTCGGCGCTGGAAGGCCTGGCGGCGCGCCCGCCGAACCTCGCCATCCTCGACATCAAGATGCCGCGCATGGACGGCATGGAGCTGTTGCGCCGCATGCGTCAGAAATCGGACCTGCCGGTGATCTTCCTGACGTCTAAGGACGACGAGATCGACGAATTGTTCGGCCTCAAGATGGGCGCCGACGATTTCATCCGCAAACCCTTCTCGCAGCGGCTCCTGGTCGAGCGCGTGCGGGCGGTGCTGCGCCGGACCAGCGCCCGCGAGGCGGCGGCCAAGGCGCCCGCCCAGCAGGCCCGCTCGCTCGAACGCGGCCAGCTGGTGATGGACCAGGAACGCCATACCTGCACCTGGAAAGGCGAGCCGGTGACGCTGACGGTGACCGAGTTCCTCATCCTGCATTCGCTGGCGCAGCGCCCCGGTGTGGTGAAAAGCCGTGATGCGCTGATGGATTCGGCCTATGATGAGCAGGTCTATGTCGACGACCGCACCATCGACAGCCACATCAAGCGGCTGCGCAAGAAGTTCAAGGCCGTCGACGACGACTTCGAGATGATCGAAACCCTTTACGGAGTCGGGTACCGGTTCCGCGAAGCATGAATAGGCAGTAGTGAGTAGGCAGTAGGGAATAGTCGGTAGTCAGCTTTGAATAGTGCGAGCGGCCGGTTATGCCAGCTGCGGTCCCCGCCAGCCACTGCTCTATTCCCTACTGCCTACTGCCTACTCACTACTCACTAATTAACCAGGGCCTGCTATTCGATGGCAGTGGAAGTAGAGCGAGGCAGACGGGCGGGCGCGGCAAGGCGTCCGCCGCGGATCGTGCCCGCCTTCGTGTCGAGAATCACGGTGCCGATGCGCCGGTTTCTCGGCCATCACATCTTCTCCAGCCTGACGAGGCGCATCCTGTTCCTCAACCTGGCCGGCCTTGCCGTGCTGGTGACCGGCATCCTCTACCTCAACACCTTTCGCGACGGCCTGATCGACGCTCGCGTCGAGAGCCTGATGACGCAGGGCGAAATCATCGCCGGCGCGATCGCCGCCTCGGCGACGGTGGAAACCGATTCGATCAGCATCGACCCGGAAAAGCTGCTCGAGCTGCAGGCCGGCGAGAGCCTGGGGCCCGGATCGGACCAGCTCGACAATCTGGACTTCCCGATCAACCCCGAGCGCGTCGCGCCGGTGCTGAGACGGCTGATCTCGCCGACGCGCACCCGCGCCCGCATCTATGACCGCGACGCGAACCTCCTGCTCGACTCCCGGCATCTCTATTCGCGCGGCCAGATCCTGCGCTACGACCTGCCGCCCGTCGACGACGAACAGCCCGCCCTCGTGGAGCGGGTCGAGAAGTTCATCTTCGACTTCTTCCGCAACAAGGACCTGCCCGTCTACCACGAGCAGCCCGGCGGCAATGGCGCGGCCTTCCCGGAGGTGGTCAAGGCGCTGACCGGCAGCCCTTCGACCATTGTGCGGGTGAGCGAGCAGGGCGAGCAGATCGTCTCCGTCGCGGTGCCGATCCAGCGTTTTCGCGCCGTGCTGGGTGTGCTGATGCTGTCCACGGAAGGCGGCGATATCGACAAGATCGTCGCGGCCGAGCGCAAGGCGATCCTGCGCGTGTTCGGCGTCGCGGCGCTGGTCACCGCGATCCTTTCGATGCTTCTGGCGTCCACCATCGCCAATCCGCTGCGGCGGCTTTCCGCCGCCGCCGTCAGGGTGCGGCGCGGCGTCAAGAACCGCGAGGAAATACCGGACTTTTCCGACCGGCAGGACGAGATCGGCAATTTGTCCATCGCCGTGCGCGACATGACCAATGCGCTTTACGCGCGCATCGAGGCGATCGAAAGCTTCGCCGCCGACGTCTCGCATGAATTGAAGAACCCGCTGACATCGCTGCGCAGCGCGGTCGAGACGCTGCCCTTGGCGAAGAACGACACGTCTCGCGCGCGTCTGATGGAGATCATCCAGCACGACGTGAAGCGGCTCGACCGGCTGATCACCGACATCTCCGACGCCTCCCGTCTCGACGCGGAGCTGGCGCGCGAGGACGCCGGAACCGTGGACCTGAAGAAGTTCATCACCGATCTGGTCGCGGTCTCGCGCGAGACCACGCGCAACAAGAAGGCTGTCGAGATCGAACTCAAGGTGGCCAAGCTGCCGACCGGCGCCAAGGGCTATTACGTTGTCGGCCATGATCTGAGGATTGGCCAAGTCATCACCAACCTGATCGAGAACGCGCGCTCCTTCGTGCCCGACGAGCACGGCCATATCGCGATCTCATTGGCGCGCGCTGGCAAGTTCAACATCATCACCGTCGACGACAACGGCCCGGGTATCCGGGCCGAGAACATCGACCGCATCTTCGAGCGCTTCTACACCGACCGGCCGGCCGGCGAGGCGTTCGGCCAGAACTCTGGTCTCGGGCTGTCGATCAGCCGCCAGATCGTCGAGGCGCATGGCGGCACGCTGACGGCCGAAAACATCCCCGGCACCAAGCCCGGCGAGATCAAGGGCGCGCGTTTCGTGGTGACGCTGCCGGCGGAAGGCTGACGCTAGCCGAACATGCCGGACACCGCCGCGAAGCCCCTGAATATCCACGGGACGGCCCTCCTGATCGGCGAGCGCGGCGTGCTGATCACGGGGCCGTCCGGCGCCGGCAAGACGACGCTGGCGCTGGCGCTCCTCGATCATTGCCGAACCCGCGGCATGTTTTCCCGGCTGCTGGGCGACGACCAGCTGTTCGCCGCCGCGCATGGCGGGCGGCTGGTGTGCCGCGCGCCGGCAAGCATCGCGGGACTCTGCGAGGTGCACGGCATCGGGCCGCGGCCGTTGGCCTTCGAGCCGGCCGCCGTGATTGACCTTGTCGTTCGGCTTGTCGAGCCGGCCGATATGGCGCGGCTGCAAGACGAAGCCACCGAGACGATCGAGGGTTGCCGGCTGCCCCGCATCGACATCACCCGGCAAAATGTCACCGCCGCGCTGCCCATGCTGATGGCGCGGCTGGCGATCCAGCCTTTTTCATGATCCGGCCGGGGTTTTTTGCTGCGATGCGTCAAAATGGCCCAAGCCGCCGCAATTTTGGGCTTGTCAACCGGCCGTGCGTCGACAAGATAGCGCTCCCGCCGCCTGGAATGGCTGGCGAACATAATATACGCCTGTGAAGCGGCGATGACGGGAGCCACCAGAGAATGATCGGACTCGTGCTCGTGACGCACGGTCAACTCGCCACCGAGTTCCGGCATGCCGTAGAACATGTCGTCGGGCCGCAAGACAATTTCGAAACCGTGGCGATCGGCGCCGACGACGACATGGAGCAGCGCCGGGCCGACATCGTCGACGCTGTGGCGCGCGTCGACACCGGCGCCGGCGTCATCGTGCTAACCGACATGTTCGGCGGCACGCCCTCCAACCTCGCCATCTCGGTCATGGAATCCGGTCGCACCGAGGTCATCGCCGGCATGAACCTGCCGATGCTGATCAAGCTCTCCTCGATCCGCAAGGGCGACAACATGGCCGCCGCGCTCGATGAAGCGCAGGCGGCGGGCCGCAAATACATCAACGTCGCCAGCCAGCTCCTGAGCAGCAAATGAACGCACCGGCGCAGCAGACGGACGAGGTTGTGCGGGAGTTCCCGATCATCAACCAGCGCGGCCTGCATGCGCGCGCTTCGGCGAAATTCGTCCAGGTTGCCAGCGGCTTCAATGCCACCATCCATGTCGAGAAGGACGGCGTGAAGGTCGGCGGCACCTCGATCATGGGCTTGATGATGCTGGCGGCGAGCCCGGGCTATTCGATCCGCGTGATCGCCAGCGGCCCGGAAGCCGTGCCGGCCATGGACGCGCTGGAGCAGCTGGTCGCCTCGCGTTTCGGCGAGGAAATCTAGTTCCCGGCCTCACATTTCGCGCCTCGAAGACATGCGCGCATAAAGATTTCTTTATGTCCCATTGTCGTATCGCGGCCGATCTGCTAGTCAGGCCGGCAACCGCGCCCTTCCATGCGCCTCCCGGCGCCGGCGCGCATTGAGAAAATCACACCGGAGCACTGCCATGACGGGTAGCAAGGACTATGTGGTCGCCGACATCTCGCTTGCCGGCTGGGGCCGCAAGGAGATCGAGATCGCCGAAACCGAAATGCCGGGCCTGATGGCCTGCCGCGAGGAGTTCGGCGCCAAGAAGCCGCTGAAGGGCGCGCGCATCACCGGCTCGCTGCACATGACGATCCAGACGGCGGTGCTGATCGAGACGCTGAAGGCGCTGGGCGCCGACATCCGCTGGGCATCGTGCAACATCTTCTCGACGCAGGACCATGCGGCTGCGGCGATCGCCGAGGCCGGCATTCCGGTCTTCGCCATCAAGGGCGAGTCGCTCCAGGACTATTGGGATTACACCGACCGCATCTTTCAGTGGACCGATGGCGGCACATCCAACATGATCCTCGATGACGGCGGCGACGCCACCATGTATATTCTGCTCGGCGCGCGTGCAGAGGCCGGCGAGGACGTGTTGTCCAATCCCGGCAGCGAGGAGGAAGGGATCCTGTTCGCGCAGATCAAGAAGCGCCTGAAGGCCTCGCCCAGCTTCTTCACCAAGCAGCGCGAAGCAATCCGCGGCGTCACCGAGGAGACCACCACCGGCGTCAACCGCCTCTACCAGCTGCAGAAGAAGGGCCTGCTGCCCTTCCCGGCGATCAACGTCAACGATTCCGTCACCAAGTCGAAGTTCGACAACAAATATGGCTGCAAGGAATCGCTGGTCGACGGCATCCGCCGCGGCACCGACACGATGATGGCCGGCAAGGTCGCGGTGGTGTGCGGCTATGGCGACGTCGGCAAGGGCTCGTCGGCCTCGCTGCGCGGCGCCGGCGCCCGCGTCAAGGTCACCGAGGTCGACCCGATCTGCGCGCTGCAGGCAGCGATGGACGGCTTCGAGGTGGTGACGCTGGAAGACGCGGCCCCAACCGCCGACATCGTCATCACCACCACCGGCAACAAGGATGTCGTCACGCTCGACCACATGCGGGCGATGAAGGACATGGTGATCGTCGGCAATATCGGCCACTTCGACAACGAGATCCAGGTGGCGTCGCTGCGCAACCTGAAATGGACCAACGTCAAGCCGCAGGTCGACCTGATCACCTTCCCGGACGGCAAGCGGATGATCCTTCTCTCCGAGGGACGCCTGCTCAACCTCGGCAACGCCACCGGACATCCGAGCTTCGTCATGTCGGCCTCGTTCACCAACCAGGTCCTGGCGCAGATCGAGCTGTTCACCAAGCACGGCCAGTACCAGAACCAGGTCTATGTGCTGCCCAAGCATCTCGACGAGAAGGTGGCGCGGCTGCATCTCGACAAGCTCGGCGCCAAGCTCACGGAGCTCTCCGGCGAACAGGCCGCCTATATCGGCGTGACGCCGCAGGGCCCGTATAAGCCGGAACACTACCGCTATTAACCAAAGCGAAATTATCTACCAGATATTGAAGTCGGGTGGTTGACTTTCCGCCCGGCTTTATTTTTTGCGCCAATGATTCTTCACGCCGATTCCAGCAGGCGTTATTGTTGTGATTCGCGGTCCGGGGACATGTTGGGCCGGGGACGCATTCAGGGCGGTCTTGCATTCAAGCGGCGAAGAGGACCAAGACATGCCGGGGGATTACCCGCGAAGCGCGGGAAAGGCCGTTTCCGGCGGCCATGAGGATTCGAACGAAGCCGACCCCGCCGTGAACGGCGGCGGTTTTCGCGCCGGTGCGCGGCAGGCCTTGCTTCTTGCCACCTCGGCGCTTGCCAGCCCGCTGCTCGCCTTTGCCGCGCGCGCCGACACAAGCCTTCCGGGAAAGGCCGATGCGCCGGTCAGTACCGTCGAGGTCATGCAGCTCGCCATGTTCGTCGGCGTGATGGGCGCGGCGCTTGTCTCGGCCATCTTCCTGATCCGCGAACGCGGGCGCACCGCCGCGCAGAATGTCCAGCTCAGGGCCCGCATCGCGGACGTCAACGCGGCGCTGCAGCGTTCCGAGGCGCTGCTCAACCTGCGCGACCAGCGGCTGATCGTCTGGGCCACGGACAACAAGAAACCCGAACTCATCGGCAGCCTGCCGTTGGAAAGCGGCGCGCCCGACGACAGGTCCGCCTTCCTCGCTTTCGGCCGCTGGCTGATGCCGCGCTCGGCGGCGGCGCTGGAACACGCGGTCGCCGCGCTGCGCGAGCAGGCAAAGGCCTTCGATCTGGTCATCGAAACGCAGGCCGGCGTGCCGCTGGAAGTGCATGGCCGCAAAAGCGCGGCGCATGTCTTGGTGCGCTTCGTCTCGCTGTCGGAGACGCTGCGCAACCAAGCCAGGCTGAAGATCGAGAACCAGCGGCTCAGCGCCGACCACGACACCATGATCGGCCTGCTCGACGCGTTGAAGATGCCGGCATGGCTGCGGGCGGCGGACGGCCGATTGCAATGGGTCAACCGCGCCTATGCCGAGGCGGTGGAGGCGGAAAGCCCGGCTGCGGCCGTGCGCGACGCCAGGGAGTTCCTCGGCGGCCAGGCGCGCGATCAGATCGCCGAACAGCACAAG